>JBMYMN010000022.1:0-23270 GCA_049597355.1 Luteolibacter sp. | reverse complement strand
AACATCAGTGAAATCAGTCCCCCAACCACGAGCAGTATGCAAGCAATCAGAGCCACCAACCACAGCGGCAACCGCTGTTTTTCGGACTTATCCAGATCGCGCCAGTCCCTCATACCGTCAAATCTTACGAGAATAATGATCGTGATCGCAAGCCGACGAAGGGCTTTTTTTGTTTGAAGAGTCACTCAAAATGAACGGATTGGCGCGAGCCATCCGGCTACCACGGCTGCAGTTTTTGGGAATGCGAGGATACAAATCCACACTCGCTGCTTACTCATGCCACACATATTCAGTACTTTTTTGCACCTCACGGGCTAACACAGCAATATTTTGGGAAATTTGTGAAAGAGCCATGACAAATTCTCCTGACTCTTTAGTGTAGATCCCGTGAGTTATCAGGTCTTTGCCCGCAAATACCGTCCCAAAACCTTCGACGATGTCCTGGGACAAGATCACGTGGTGCGTACTTTGAGAAATGCCATTGCCGAACAGCGCCTCGCCCACGCCTACCTATTTGTGGGCCCCCGCGGCACGGGTAAAACTTCCACGGCACGGATTCTTGCCAAAGCTCTCAACTGCACCGATGGCCCCAAGGCCGATTTTGATCCTGATGAGGAAGTCTGCGAGGAGATTGCCGAAGGCCGCTCACTCGACGTACTCGAAATTGACGGCGCATCCAACAATGGCGTTGAGCAGGTTCGCGATCTCCGCGACTCGGTCCGCTTCGCCCCTGCCCGTGGTCAGTTCAAAATCTACTACATCGATGAGGTTCACATGCTCTCCAACGCGGCATTCAACGCGCTTCTCAAAACTCTTGAGGAGCCCCCGCCGCATGTAAAATTCATCTTTGCCACTACCGAGCCAAACAAGATTCTGCCAACCATTCTTTCGCGTTGCCAACGCTTTGATCTGCGCCCCATCGCCACCGAGACGATCGCCAATCATCTCCAGTACATTTCCAAGGAGGAAGGCATCCAACTCGATGCCGCTGCCTCTTGGGCAATTGCCAAGGGTGCAGATGGTGGCATGCGCGATGCCCAATCCATGCTCGACCAACTGGTGGCCTTTTGCGGTGACCATATCACCGAGACCAACGTCCTCGACATCTTCGGCTTCACCTCCCGTGAAAAAGTTGCCGATCTCACTCAGTCCTTGCTCGGCCGCGATACACCCAAATGCTTGGGCATGATTCAACAAGAGGCTGAGAGTGGGCGCGACCTTACACAGCTGCTGGGTGAGCTAATCGGTTGCCTACGTGCCCTACTTGTGGCCAAGCTCGATCCCGACGCTGACAGTGAAGGCATTCCTGCCGAATTGTGGCAGTCCCTCATTGGTGCCGCCGAGCCCCATCCATCCGACCGCCTGCTCGCGTGCATCGACGTTTTCGCTGAAACAGAAAACCGTATGAAGTGGGCCAACAACAAGCGTCTCCATCTCGAACTCGGCATAATCAAGTCCATCCAGGCACTCGGTGAAGTTCGTATTGCCGATGTCATCAAGGTGCTGACCAAAGGCGCTGACTACCTGCCCACCGATAGTCATGAGGCAGCCACTCCATCGACTCCCGCAACAACTCCGACATCAGCTCCCAGCCAAAAATTGGAGCCCAATCGTACACCCGCCCCCGAACCAGAGCCCGCTCCTGAACCTCAAGAGCAAACCACGACCAACCCCAAGACCACTATCAGAACTGGGTCAGCCTTGGACAACCTCGCCTCCATGATTGATGCGGCACCGGAAGTCACTGAGCCCCTTCCCGAAGAACCAAGCCGACAGCCCGAGGCCGCAGAACCCATTCGAGAACTCAAGGCTTCGCCGTCCTCTGAAGACGCGTTCTACCAAGACCCCCTCATTCAGTCTGCTCTGGATAAATTCGAAGGCAAAATCGTAACATCAGGAAATTGATCATAGAATGAACATCGCCAAACTCATGAAACAAGCCCAGCAGATGCAAGCTGGGATGGCCGCCAAGCAGGAAGAACTCTCTCAAAAAACCGTCGAAGCCACAGTTGGCGGCGATAAGGTCAAGGTCACCGCCAATTGCGCCGGTGATGTTCTCTCCATCACCATAGACCGCTCCATCATCGACCCCGAAGATGCCGAATTTCTTCAGGATCTCGTGCTCGAGGGCGTCAAACAGGCCATCGATACAGGCAAGGAAAAGGCAGCTCAAGAAATGAAGAAACTCACTGGCGGACTTGGTGGCATGCCTGGCATGTGATTTGTATATTTTTGAAAACTGTTTTCATACCATCCCTAGTCATCCTAGCGAGTTTGACCGCTTGCATGCCGCGTGGTGAAGATCAGCGTCATCAGGGATGGATCAGTCTGCGATGGGCCGAGAAGCCCTCGCCTGATGGTCCTTCAAAGGATGCCGCTCCCGCAGATCGCACCAAGTTTGTGCCTGTCTGTAGTTTCGATCGCAGGCAAGCTCATACCTTCGATACTCGACGAAACAACCTCAGGGAAGGTGACCTTATTGCCTATTGAATGACAAAATAGGAGGCCTCCGATGCCATCGGGCGGGGCCAACAAAGCAAGGTAGGTTATGGCCTGCTCGATCTGATTTCACCGGCTCAGGTCGTCAAAAGCGAAGGCTGCATCGTACGCCTACCACGGGTGATCATCACTCCCAAAGTCCACAAAGGCAGGCCAGGAGCCTGATCATTTTTCTTACCGCCGCTGCTCCATTTGACGGATCAAAACGCGCGCTACGGTCCATAGCACCGCGGGAAAGATCAGGCTCAGAACCATCGCCAACATCGGCTGGTCCTGACCAGCAGAACCAATAGCCGCAAACACAAAACCCATGGGCAGCGCCCCACAGGCCAAGGCGACCACGAATCGCTTGAAGGGCATGCGAACCAAGCCAGCGGTGCAAGCCACCACTTCGGGTAAGATAGGCAGCGCTCTTGATAGAGAAACCAACCAGCCACCACCGCGATCAAACCAGGCGCGCCCCCGCCTATAGTCTACCTCACCCAGAATCCAGAGTGCAGCGCGCTCACCCATCAAGCGACAAGCGCCATAAGCGGCTAAACCGGCCAGCATAGATCCAATCGCAGCTATGACACCTCCCAGCAGCGTGCCATAGATGAAGCCCAAGGCCGAGATCACCACCGTTCCCGGGATGGGCAGGATCACATCGGAAAGCAGCAGCAACCATCCAAACAGCCAAGCGTGGGTACCTGAATTCTGCAAGGTATCCACTGATCCCTCCAATGTGAAGCGGTCCTCCATTCCATCACCAAGGATTCCCCATATCACCAGAATCAAACTGGAAAGCAGGATGAACCACAGGACAAGGCGCATGTTCACAAAGTGGTGTGGAATGGTTTCGCCGTCAATCCAAGGCGGCGAATTTGCCCTACTCATTCCATAGCCAGTCCATCGTATACGGACTATCAGGGCGTTCCCAAAAATCTCCCTTCACATACCGATAACCGGTATCGAGTGCAGCGATGGCTGCCATATCCCCATCACTCAAGGTCATCCTGCTCGCTTCTATATTCTGTATTATACGGCCCGGATTAGCGGACTTGGGAATGACCGCCGTGCCACGCTGTATGGCCCAGGCAATGAGAACCTGACCCGTTGAAATGCTATTGCGCTCTGCCACAGATACAATCACTTCATTTTCGAGGAGAGACTTTTCATCACATGCCTTCATTCGCGCGGGCCGATCAGGCGAGCCCATCGGTGAATAAGCAGTCACAGCCACGCCCTCGCTCTCACAAAACTCCAAGAGCTCGCGCTGCTGCAGATAGGGATGCCCCTCGACCTGATTGTTTACGGGCTTGATTTCAGCTGTATCCAACAGCTTCTGAAGTTTGGGAATATTAAAATTCGATACTCCAATCGTCTTGAGTTTGCCTTCCCTGACGAGGCCTTCCATCACACCCCAAGTGTCAATGATCGGAATTTCATCGTAGGCAACAAAGATGTCATCTCCTTCCGGCAAAAAGAATTCCTTCTTCTGGTGCACCGGCCAATGGATGAGGTAAAGGTCGAGATAATCAAGCTGAAGGTCATGGAGTGTCTTCTCCAAGGCGGGGCTCACGTCATCAGGGGCATGGGAATTATTCCAGAGCTTGGAGGTCACCCACAGATCGTCACGGGTAACGACACCCTGCGAAATGACATCCTTCAGGGCTCTGCCGATTTCCTCCTCATTACAATAGATCGCGGCGCAGTCGATATGACGATAGCCGACCTTAATCGCCTCCACAACGGCATCATACACTACCTCGGGATCAGACTTCCACGTACCCAGACCAAAAGCTGGAATGGCATCGCCACTACTCAAAGGGATTGTCATCATGCATGAAGCATGATTCGAGTGTAGGCTAAGTCAAACCACTCATCATTCTGGTCGGAAAACAGTAAAGGAGTACTCATCGTCCTCATTTTACTTACAGCTTGGCAAGCATAGCTCGACCAAACGAAGTGAAAGCCAAGAACGATCGATTATACATCAAACCTGTCAGCTCAGCCATTTGGCTGTAGTTACTATCTTTTATACTCGCAGTGATTGGCTGCAGGCACCGCAGTTGGAATATCGGCTTCCACACGAAAGAAGTGTGAACGTTTGAGTAATGAACCAGTAACCCTACGGTGTGACTACAGGCGTGGTAAACTTAAGAATGGAGTCTCCTCTGGCTGGCACCTCGTGGTTAAAGATTGCGAGGAAGAGGTCATTCCCGTTCACGGTCAGATAGTAGGGCGTCAGCCCGCTGGGCACCAAATTACTCAAATCCATCCACTTACCCGCGGAAAAATCCTCGAAGTTCTTAAAGCGGATGAACTTGTGTTCATCGTAGTCCGTACCTTTGGCATAGGACTGAGTAAAGTAACTGCTCGCATACCAAAATCCCTCAAAGAACTCGGCGTCATTGAGCACCAAGCCGGTCTTCGTCCACGATCCTGCCGGGCCCTGAAGCTTCGCCGGATCATAGCTATCGTGGATTTTAAAAGTCGGCGCATCCCAGTCAACGATCTCAACGATCCGTCCACGGGCGGAGCCAATCGCGTAGAGCTGGCCATTCGTATGACTCAGAGCTCTTGCATAACCCTCTACCGGCACCTCAATCGCACTTTCCTCTTTGCCAATACCCTTAAAGCGAAAGACATGTCCAGAGTTGGGGTTGATCGCATATACCCAGCCTGTCTGGGCATCGACCACGACATCATGAGGGCGCTGCAGCTTCACACCGGCAATGATATTTGTTTCAGCCACCAACTCCGCGTTAGCCAGATCAGCGAAGGCGATGATACGATGGTTTTCCGTGTCGTTGACGTAGTAGAGCTTATCCGCTGGATTATAGGCTACCGAATGCGGCCCTTTTAGCTGCACCGGCGAAACCTTGAAGGCTTCCTTTGGGCCCGAGCGATACAACAGGCGATTGTTCTTTAGGTCCGTAATGATTTCTTGCCCACCAGGCCCGAATGCAATGTGCGTGGGGGTCTTCAAGGCCTGTCCGCTTTTAGCTGGCACATACTCACATACATTAAGACCAAAATCTTTCCTCTCAGCCCGGGCCCAATCTCCGACAAATATAGCAAAAGTAGTTATCGCTACAGTCAACATGGGCAGCAAGGCATGAAGAATCTTCATCAAGAACTCCTAGCAGGAGTACTCAACCCCTGAAACAACAACATCATATTTGTTTGATGATGGCCTATTCAAAGCTAGAGCCTAGGTAGTCCCTTGGCGATCTATCCATGCTTCCAATTGTGGCAGCAAATTTGGCAATCGCGGTTGTAACGGATAAAGACGATGAAAAACACCCGTTGCCGAACCGGAAATAGGTGGCACGATCCACGACCACTCCGCCTGCACCTCGTGGCCTCGGGATTGCTCCCGTTCACAGTGGATGAGGAATTCACGCGAAGCATGGTGGTGGTCAACCATACGCACGCCTTCGCGCGCAAAAGAATGTAGCACAGCTTCGTTGAGCACGATCAGGGCACGGTCTTTCCATAGGTCGCCATCGCGACTCAACCCCATACGCTCTGCAACTTCCGGCAGGAGGTTGTAACGCTGGGCGTCACCAAGGTTGCGGACACCGATTTCGGTTCCCATATACCAACCGTTGAAGGGAGCACAGGGAAAAACATCATCCATGGTAACCAGCATCATGTCCGAGATCGCCGGCACGGCATGCCAGCGTAAGCCGAGTTTTGAAAACCAAGGATATTCGGGGTGCTCGAGCTCCACTTCCAGCACGGCATCGCGCGGCAATTCGCGGGTAATAACATTCCCACCCACCTCAATGACCAATGGCAGGATATCAAAGGGTCCAGGTTCGGACGGTGGAGACCAACCAAGCGAGCGGGCCCGCTCGGTGAAGGCCACGTTCATCGGATCACCCAGCACTGAGCCGTCTGGGTGGCGGTATCCTGCGTAGCGGATCAGTTGGCGGTTCCAGATTCGAACACTCGGACACCCATGCTGCCACGGAGCAAAAATTGTCTGCGTTGGAATGATACGACCACCGTTGGTAGCCACACGCAAGTGCCTGACACAGGCCTCAAATACCTCGTCGGCATCATCCAGTGAGCGGGCGTCGATGACTTCCAGAGAGCGCCAGTGCAGACGCCCAATACAACGCACTGATTCGCGCCAAGCGAGTCGCGCTGCATCGGCCAGAGTCATCCCATTGGAATCACCCGATATGGCTTGCACTAACTCCCACGCCTCGTCAGCCCTCCAGCGACGCGCATGGTCGAAAGAACCCGCAGCATGAGGGCAGACACCGCCAGACGCCATTGTGCCGGAAGGTTCTTGGGGGGAAAGCGGGTGCATGGTTCTTTAGAAATTAGTCATCACGAATCGACCGAATCTAATGGCTGGAAATTGCTTATTGAATTCTGCAGCCATCACCTCGCCCTAGCCGGGTGCTGAAGGGTGTTCAGTATTCATTTCCATTTGGCTACTTCTCATCCGAACGTCAAAGTTTTTGTCATGGCCACCAGGGGCATCTATTCAACTGTGGGTTGAGGACTGCAATTGCTCTACCCTGCCAAAATTCAAGCGGTCGAGCACTTGTCAAGCAACGACTACCCCGATGGATTGGGTTTGCGTATGGAAATTTTTTCGTTCCAATCCCCTAGCTCACTCTCGTTCCAGATCATCACCCTCTAATCTCAGGTCAGGAATATGGCTGAAGCTGATACGCATGGGGGCATCCTTGCGGCTTTCTTGGACGCTACCAAAGTACACAACCTGACGACCATAGCGCATACGCAGTTTGTCAATGGCAACATCGAGACGCTGATGCTTCTCGTTTTTAGGATCGTAACCATTGGCCATGATATGGCGATCGTTGCCGTCGTCTCCTTCGTAGGCAGCCATGGCTTCAGCCACCATACCGGAAAAAAGATCAGGCGTGTGGTTCGCTTGGTCCACCAAATGGCTAAGCACCACACCCACCTTGATCAACTTAGCTTGAGGGTCAGGACGATCGCGCCAGACCCGCTGTAACACGCGCATAAGATAAAAAGTGGAATCACTCTCCGAGAAACACACTTCCGGATTCCAAGATGTCTCGCGCAGAAAGGACAGATGCACAGTTAAACAGCCAGCGAGCAGTCCGTGTGAACGCAACCGCTCGCAAGCCTTGTGCAAGAGCTTACACAGAATGGACCAAGCGCGATCTGGGGTGCGGCTGTCAGGTGGCAGCACATGAGAATGCCCCAAAGACTTTCGTGCGGAAACAATCTCGGGGACTTCATCGCCACGCAGCAGGTGCCATAGCCGGTCGCCAAGTACCCCACCCCACACACCGTGCAGACGCTCTTTATTGGCGGCACAGAGATCGCGCACATTGTGAATGCCTGAGGCATGGAGGCGCGCTTCCATGCTGCGGGCGATGCCGGTAAAGTCACGTAGCTCGAGTTCGTGCAGGACCTGAGGTAGATCGGCGTTCTCGATGATGAACAGACCGTCTGGTTTACGCATCTTGGAAGCCATCTTGGCCAAGTAGCGGTTGGGCGCGGCACCAATGGAGACCTTTACCTCTTCACCCACTGTTTTGAGAACACTCCGTTTGATCTTGGTGCCAAGGTCACGCACAAAGCCGGGATCACGCCAATTGTAAGGTAGCCAAGCCCACATTTCGTCGATGGAAAGCACCTCTTCCACGTGGATGCAGTCCTCCACAGCTTCGATAACCTTGTGATGAACCTTCACATATTCGGCAGGCTGGGAGTGGACGATCTCAATACCCGGGCACATCAGGCGCGCATCACTGATCCGCGTGCCTGTTTTAACACCGTAATGCTTGGCCTCGTAGGAAGCGGCAATGCAGCAGGAGGTCTCCGCCATCACTGGTGCCACACCTACGGGTTTGCCTCTCAGCTGAGGGTTCAACTGCTGCTCAACCGAAGCGAAAAAGGAATCGCAATCGATAAAAAGAGCGCTAAGTGGACGCGATGGAGCGGATAAATAAGACACTTTCCAGACATGAATCAGAGACAAAATTGAGTCAAGATGTTAGTTGTTCAAATGAACACTTTTTGCGCTGATTTAGCATAGCTGAAATTGCGCATAACCACGACGCCGACCATCGTTTTATGAGCTGAATGACTACAAACTCGCCATTCAAAATCACCCCTTCAATCGAGGCATTGACACCCAAGAAACTTCATCTCTCCTCTACAAAGACTATACCGAGAGCTTCAGCTGAACCGATACGGCATGACCCCAAATGAGCCAAACTATACTTCGGACCACTTGGGCTTTAGCTTGAGAATCTTGGAATGGATCGGGCAGTCCTCACGGTGTGCTCCCGGCAGAAAACCAATACTCATCAGAAATTCCCCGGTAATTTCTCCGCCGGTGAACTTGAAGGTCTTTTTGAAGAGCTTTACCCATTCAGGCTTGGACAAAGGATGATAGTGGCACAGCCACTTATAAAAAGATCCGTGCTCTTTCTGTAGCTTCACGATCACCTTGGCATTACGGATGACTGCATCCACCTTGAGGCGATTGCGGATGATGCTGGCATCCGCCAGCAGGCGTTGGCGCTGCCGCTCCCCGTAGCGCGCCACCTTGGCGACTTCAAAATTACTGAAGGCCTTCCTGAATGCCTCTTTCCTCTTGAGAATGATTAACCAAGACAAGCCCGCTTGGTTGATCTCAAGGATGAGGCGACCGAAGAGTTCGTTGTCGTCCTTGAGAGGAAAGCCATATTCCTGGTCATGATAGGGCCCGTGAAACTCATGACCGGGTGCAATATCGCAATACCAACTCATATCTCAGTTTGTCGCGCCTAGAAAAGTTCACCTTGCGGGTCATCCTTTCGAGCTTCTTTCTTCAAGGGACTCTCACAGGCTTCGATGTCCAAGGGCCCATTGTAGGGCTTAAACGAAAGCTCCGCTCCATTGAGAAACTCCATCCCCTGCTCCAGTCCGACAATCGCCAACATGCGGTCGTGAATGGGCTCCATCACCGCCGAAGGTTCGGTGGTCAACGTGGCATAACACCTTCCGTGGCGTTCTGAAGATTCCCACAATCCTGCGACCCAGAGCCACTCCTCGCCTTTGGGGTAGCGGAAGGCATAAGCTTGTTTTTTATCGAAGGGCAGCGGTTGCCATTCGTAGAACTCAGAAATAGGCACGAGGCAACGACGCTCTTCATAAGCTTCCTCCCAAACCTTGGATTTCAAATTGTCGGTGCGGGCGTTGTTGATGGAGTCCGAAAAGTCGCGTCCAAAGCCCCAGCGCATTTCATCCACGATCGCCTTTCCCTCCTGCTGTCGCAAGACAAGCCCCTTACCGGACCTACGGATCAGCTTGGAAGCCAACTGGCGGATGCGCTCGTTCACAAACTCCTCCACATCGGCGACAATTTTCTTCTCCTTGAGTCGGTAGACGTTGCACATGGATTGACACGCTCAGATCAGCAGGTCTTTCACCACGTGTCCATGCACATCAGTCAGGCGGTAGTTGCGGCCCTGATGCTTGAAGGTCAGACGCTCGTGATCGAGGCCGAGTTGGTGCAGCACCGTCGCGTGGAGATCGTGGACAGGTACTTCGCCCTCGGTGATGCCATAGCAAAAATCATCGGTCTTACCATGAATGAGGCCGGGTTTAAAACCGCCACCAGCCGCGAGCATGGTAAAGCAGCCCGCGTGGTGATCACGCCCGTAGCTCTCGCGGACCTTGCCGTCTTGACTGAAAGTGGTACGACCAAACTCGCCACCCCACAGGACAATGGTGTCATCCAGCATACCCCGTTGTTTGAGATCCGTCACCAAAGCCGCTGAGGCCTGATCGACTTCCATGCAGCGCTTGGGCAAATGAGCCGGCAGATTGAAGTGGTGATCCCAACCGGAATGATAGAGTTGCACATAGCGCACATCGCGCTCGGCCAGACGGCGGGCCATCAGGCAGTTGTAGGCAAAGGTTCCCGGTTTGCGGGCATCCTCGCCGTAAAGTTGATAAGTGGATTCGGGCTCGTCCGAGAGGTTGGCCAAATCAGGCACCGAGCTCTGCAGACGATAGGCCATCTCGTATTGGGCAATGCGGGTTTCCACTTCCGGATCGTGGCTTCTTTCGAGTTCCTGAGCGTTAATCTCATTGATAACGTCGAGGATTTTGCGGCGGTCAGTGATGGGTTTCTGACTCGGGTCTTTGAGGTAGAGCACCGGATCATTGCCCGAGCGCATACGCACCCCCGCATACTTGCCCGGCAGAAAACCTGTGCCCCACAGGCGGTTGTTGAGTGGCTGCATATTGGGCAGGTCGCCTGAGGACACCAATACCGCGAAGTCCGGCAGATTGCGATTCATCGTTCCCAGACCATAACTCAGCCAGGAACCCAAAGAAGGACGCCCCGGCAGGTTGTGCCCAGTATGCATGAAAGTGAGGGCCGGATCGTGGTTGATGGGCGTGGTACTGACACTCTTGATGGTCGTCCACTCATCACTCATCGCCGCCATATGCGGCAACAGTTCGCTGTATGTGCCACCGTTCTGCCCATGCTGTTTGAATTCGTATTGGGTATTGATGATGGGATGCGTCTTGTGGGTGTTATTAAAGCCCGTCAGACGTCCCTGCTGTTTGATCAGCGAAAAGATGTCCTTGCCATGATACTTGGCGAGTTCCGGTTTATGATCGAAGAGGTCAACCTGCGCCGGGCCACCGGCCTGAAAGAGGTAAATCACCCGTTTGGCCTTAGGAGTATGGTGCGTGCCCTTAGGTGAGTATCCGGCACCCTCAAGACCCTGCTTTCGCTTCTCCGCGTGTGTCATTCCAGACAAAGCCATGCCACCCAAACCTGCCGCACCGAGTTGAAGAAAGCGGCGGCGGTCCATCGAATGAATGAGGTGATTGAGATCGTCCATCTTACTTGCGAGTCAGAGTTTCACTGAGATTGAAAACAGCCAATGCCACATCGGCCAAGGCGGCCACTTGAGCCGCATCGAGAGATTCATCGGGCTCGGATTCTCCTACCGCCAATAGTTTGGAGGCTGCGTGAGGATCCTTGCTGTAAGTCGCCAGTCGATCAGCATGCAGTTTTTGCAAAAGCACACCCTCCTCCGCATAGGGTTCACGCGATAGCACCAGACGCATCAGGAGCGCGATCTGGGACGTGTGCTCGGTTTGTTGCTGGATTACGCGCTCCGCCAGTTTGCGCGAAGACTCAATGTAAGTCCTATCGTGAAGCGTTGCCAAGGCCTGCAAGGGTGTGTTGGTCGTCTCGCGTTTGACTGAGCAAACATCACGACTTGGCGCATCGAAGATCTGCATCGCAGGGTGGGTAGCCGCTCGACGCCAGTAGGTGTATAGGCTCTTGCGATAAAGATCCTCGCCCTTGGATTCCACATAATGCTCTGCATGACTCTTGGGTGCATTGAGATCCTCCCACACGCCTTTGGGCTGGTAGGGAAAGACGGAGGGACCACCTCGCTTGCGACTTAACAGGCCACTGGCAAAGAGTGCCTGATCGCGGATCATCTCCGCCGGCAGACGAAAGGACGGGCCACGAGCCAGCAGACGATTATCCGGATCCTGCAGATTCTGGCGGTGTGTTGAGTCTTGCCGGTAGGTGGCAGAAAGCACCACTTGCTTGATAAAGGAGTGCAGATCCCAGCCTTGATCTCGGAAATCGGCCGCCAACCAATCCAGCAGTTCCGGATGACTCGGCACCTCCGATTGCAGACCTAAGTTATCGACCGATTTAAAGAGACCCACACCAAAGAACTGCTGCCACAGACGATTGACCGTCACCCGGGACATCAGCGGATTCTCATCGGCAAGTAGCCACTGTGAGAGTCCTAGTCGATTCCGCGGACGATCACCAAAAGCCGGCAAAACATCAGGCACATCCGGTTGCACCTCAGCGCCGATCTGATCGAACTGGCCATTCTCAAGGATGAAAGTCTTGCGGGGCTTTTCCTGCATGACCATCACCTGCCCCTTCTGGTTTCCCTGATTTCGCTCGATGAAAGGAGCAATCGGTTTGTGCTTAGCACCCTTACCTGGATCGGCAGATGTGTTAAAGAATGCATATAGTTCGTAATACTCGTCGATCGTAATGGGATCGTACTTGTGGTCGTGACAGCGCGTGCACTCCAGAGTGAGCCCCATAAACAGCGTGCCCATGGTGGTCGTTCGATCGTTGATGTTGGTAACCCGATACTCTTCCTCGATCACTCCCCCTTCGATGGTGGTCGGGTGGTTGCGGTTGAAGCCGGTGGCAATCTTCTGGTCTTGCGTAGGGTTGGGCAGTAAGTCACCTGCCAACTGTTCGGTCACAAATTGATCGTAAGGCATATTACGGCGATAAGCATTGATTACCCAGTCGCGCCAGGGCCACATCTCACGACGATTATCGAACTGGAAACCATTGCTGTCAGCGTAGCGAGCGTTGTCTAGCCAGATAGAGGTCATGTGTTCGGCGTAGTCGTCACTCGCCAGCAGCACGTCAACGACGGTTGCATAGGCCTCGGGCGAATTGTCCGCCATAAACGCGTCAATGGCTTCAATACTTGGAGGCAGACCGGTCAGGTCTTGGGTCACCCGACGTAGCCAAGTCACCTTGTCGGCTTCACCCGATGGCTTGATCTGATACTCCATTAGTTTGGCGTAGACGAAACGGTCGATAGTATTGCGTGACCAATCGTCTTTCCTTTCGACTGGCGGCTCAGGCTTCTCGATGGGCAGAAAAGCCCAATGCGGTTCGTAATTGGCACCCTCTTCAATCCAACGCACCAAAATGGCCTTCTCCTCTTCAGTCAGCGGGTTCTTCACCTCGGGCGGTGGCATCTGAAATTTCGCCTTCTTGGAGTGGATAAGTTCCACCAATTCACTGGCCTCCACATCACCAGGCACAGCCGCATAAGCATGAGCGCCGTCGTAGCCTTTTCCGTCTTCAGCCATATCGAGTCGCAAATCAGACTCCCGGGCACCCCGGTCGGGACCATGACACGCAAAGCATTTATCAGAGAGAATCGGCCGGACATCTCGGTTGTAGGAGAGTGGCTCAGGTTGGGTCGGCTCGATGTCTGATGACTGCGCCACCGCCTGCAAATCCCTATTGGCCGAGTCCCGACACATGGAGAGCATAAGCACAGCCATGAGGCCACATGCAGTAGTCAGTAATGGCTGAATCATCTTCATAAGCCGCCGAACAAAATATGACTACGATTTGAATCTCACAAGCTTTCAGGCTCTCTTATTTTGACAACGATTATGAAGTTTTCAGGTCACCCACGCTGGGGCACACTGTTGTGGATGACTCGCTTCCTTCATGGCCGTATTAAAAGCTTTGTCTGTGCCTTCAGGGGAATTGGCCTGATGTTTAAAGCTGGAGCCAACATGCGCATACACTTTTGCGCTGCTGCCTTCGCCATTGGAGCCGGCTTCTACTGCGGCATCACAACGCTCGAATGGTGCCTGATTACTTTTTGCTGCGTCACGGTCATCGCCACTGAGGGCATCAATACCGCTCTCGAACACATCGCCGACCGAGTGCATCCGGAGCTTCATCCAAAAATCGGCAAGGCCAAGGATCTGGCAGCTGGGGCCACTCTGATTGCGGCCATCGGAGCAGCAATAATCGGCATTCTTATCTTTAGCCAATATGTGCTTTACTGAGATCAGTATCCGCAACGCGGGAGTTTCTATTTTCTACCCATCACTCACACCCATTACCGGCTGACCATTTGAATTCATCCATCCAACGCGTGATCATCCCCTTGATGGCTGCTGTGGTTTTCATCAACATGGTCGGGGCTTCGTGGTCGGTCTTATTTTATGACGGCAGCGCTTTGGCCAAGAATTTAGAAAAGCGCGTCTGGCTGGAGGCCGTGGAAGACCGCGCGATCGAGGCCGCCATGGAAGCGGAACTCTACGGTGAAACCACCGCGTCGGAAGAGTTCTCCACCCACGATCCCAAAGCAGCCATCGATCTCGTACGCAAGACCGACAAAATTTCGGCCATGTTCTGTATCTTATTGACTGCCATTCTTCCCTTCCTGATCCGGAGGTATCGGCAGATGGCATGGCTCTATCTTGTGCCTGCAGCATGGCTATTGATCAATGCCCACGCCGTCGCTCTCAATGGTGGCAAGGCTTACGCTCACCTTGCCATTCCTGCCCATGCCACCCGCTGGATGCTTCCGATCGCCCTCTGTCTCCTGAGCGTGATGAAAGGGTGCATCAAACCCAAGCCACACTGGATGCTACACACCAATTGGATGCTACGCATCGCCTGCGCATCGACCTTCGTCATTCATGGCTGGGAGGCCTTTCAACTCCATCCCGGCTTTCAAGATCTCATTTATGTCACCTCGGGCTACATCGGCCCTGAGCCCTCAGCAGATACCATCCACATTCTATTGCGCGTAATCGGCCTCATGGACGGCATGATGGCCATGAGCGTGTTGCTCGTTCATAGCCCAAAAACCTTATACTGGATGGCTCTCTGGGGCCTGATCACAGCTCTTAGCCGTCCCCTAACCATGGGATTTGAAGCCTGGCCGGAACTCGCCATGCGTCTCGCCAATGCCGCCGTGCCAATGTTCATCATCGCCCTTGGGCTACCGGCTCTGATTCGCCTACACCAAAAGATCTGAAAACATCTCCAAATCTCAATTCGTATCTACCAAGCCATGAAGCGCACATCTGCCCTATACCTTCTAGCCGCTCTCCACAGCTCAATGCTGGCAGCAGCTACTCCCGTCAAGATCGCCGAGACCGACATTCCCACGGTCGAGGGAAGGGATCTGATCGCGCACATGACAAAACTCGAAGGCACCACCCCCGCCCAATGGCGGGTTATCTGGAAAGGAGACGCCAGCACCGAAGCTACCATCTCTTGGTCCACGGCCCAAAAAGGCAGCAGGCATCGGGTGATCTATTATACCGATAACCCCAAAAAGCCCCTCACCCAAGTTTGCCAAAACAATGGCACATACACAGTCGGCAAAGATGATAAGCCTGTGTACTACCACCACGCGCGACTCACCGAACTAAAGCCAGACACACGATACCACTTCATCATGGAGAGCGATGGTGTGAAATCCCGCAAACTCCACTTCAGAACCGCACCCGCTAGTGGCACCGGTTTCTCCATCATTCACGGTGGCGACTCCCGCAGTGGTCACACCGCACGCGCTCGCATGAACTTGCGCATCGCAGCGATTGCCAATGAAGACGATAAAGTCATCACTTTTGCCCACGGTGGCGATTACATTGTGGATGGCAAAGTCTGGAAGCAATGGCGACTGTGGTTAAGCCAACACGAGCTCACCACTACAGCAAGCGGTCGCGTGCTACCCATTATCCCCACATGGGGCAACCACGATCGGGGCACACTCTACTTCGAAATTTTCGATCTCAATCAAAAGACTGAGCGCTGGCACACCACTCAACTCGGCAAGGACGTGGCCGTGGTCACCTTGGACACCAATTCACCTGCTGCCGAACAAGCCGGTTGGCTCGACAAGGAACTCGCCATGCTCCGTCCAAAAAACAAGTGGCTGATTGTTCAATACCATCGTCCCATGTATCCCGCTGTGAAGAGCCCTGCCCGACATGCCCCCGTGTTCTGCCCGCTTTTTGACAAACATCATGTGGATCTCGCACTTGAATCGGATGGCCACTGCATGAAGCGCACCATCCCCATTCGAGACGGCAAGCCACATCCAGAAGGACTGGTATACATTGGCGAGGGTGGCCTCGGTGTTGGCCAGCGCAAGACCGACCCCAACCGTTGGTATTTCAAGGACGGCGGCAAAACCGGCTCAGCTCACCACGTTATGCGCATCGATTTGGCCGAGGACAAACTCCGCAACCGCTTCATCCTGATGGATGGTTCGACTTGGGATGATGTTAGTATTCCATCGCGAAAATAGGCGCATGCACTCGTATGCTAGAGCTTGCATTCGCTACGCTCATCTGGAGGTCAGCGCATCGCTGCACCGCTTGCCAGCCAAAGCCTTGGCGAAGGATGGTGGCTCAACCCGGGATCGAACCAGGGACACGCGGATTTTCAATCCGCTGCTCTACCAACTGAGCTATTGAGCCTTATCCTTGCAACCACTTCAGAGCGAGGCCCCTTGGCGGCGGGCGGGAAGTAAGAATGGAGGCCGGATTTTTGACAACCGGAAAATCACGGATTTCCTGATTTTTCCTCGGCAGACCTGCAATCCGAGGTCTTGAGAGCTTACTTCATGTAAACTTCGCGGGGGCGCGCGCCGTCAGCTGGACCCACAATCCCCCTCTGCTCCATGATGTCGATCATCCGGGCAGCCCGGGTGTAGCCGAGACGGAGGCGGCGCTGGAGGAGCGACGTACTGGCCTTCTGCTCCTGCTTCACCACCTCGATGCACTTCTGAATCATCTCCTCGTCAGCATCGGAAACCTCCTCCTCATCATCGCCGCCACCCTCCATAATGGCTTTCTCAATATCTTGCTCAAACTTGGGCTCTCCTTGGGCGGCACAGTGATCGATAATACGTTCTACTTCCTCGTCAGTGACAAAGGCGCCTTGCGCCCGCTCAAGTTTGGCGGAGCCCGGTGGCAGGTAGAGCATGTCACCCTTGCCGACCAACTTCTCCGCTCCTTTGGTATCGAGAATCACGCGGGAGTCGAGTTGCGAACTCACCTGAAAGGCGATGCGACTCGGGATATTGGCCTTGATGATGCCGGTCACCACATCGGCACGCGGTGTCTGAGTGGCGATGATCAAATGAATACCGGCAGCTCGAGCTTTTTGCGCGATGCGGGCAATGCACATTTCCACATCAGCCGGAGCCGTCTGCATGAGATCGGCCAACTCATCAATCAGCACCACAATGTAGGGGAAGCGATCCGGAATCTCCTCCTCTTCCTCTATCTCAAGACCCAGTTCATCCTGATCCGCCTCGGGCGTAAGGTCACCCTCCTCCAAGGCAGTGGCAAGAGACTCAACCGTATCTTTGTCGTGATCAATGTCTTCGTCAGCCCATGGCGGGGCTTGGTGACTGGCAGGCACACCGTTCTCATCGACCGCATCGCGGTCCGCAGCATTCTCAGCGACTCCTTCGGGAATCTCCTCCTCAAGTTTGGATTCGGGACCAGACTCTGCAGCATTTGCTTTCTCATCCTTACGCGGCCGACTATTAAAACCATCGAAATTGCGCACGCCTTCCTTCGCAAAAAGGCGGTAACGCTTCTCCATTTCGTTCACCACCCACTTGAGGGCAGAGACAGTTTTCTTGGGATCAGTCACCACCGGCACCACCAGATGTGGCAGACGATTGTACATCTGCATTTCCACCACTTTTGGATCGACCATGATAAAACGCAACTCGTCCGGGCCAAATTTGAATAGCATGGAAGCAATGATGGAGTTGATGCAGACCGACTTACCCGATCCGGTTGCACCCGCCACCAAACAATGCGGCATGGCCGCGAGGTCACCAATTACGGCACGCCCGTAGACGTCCTTGCCCAGGGCCAGCGGGATCTTTTTCTTCGCAGAGCGGAACTCGGCATCGTGCACCAGCTCGCGCAGCGGCACGGCAATCTTATCTGCATTGGCAATTTCAATGCCCACCGTGTCCTTACCGGGAATGGGAGCTAGAATATTGATGCGCTCGGCACGGGTGGCACGGGCGAGGTCAGGTTCCAACTGGGAAATGCGCGACACGCGCAGGCCGGTGGATGGATAGATCTCGTAGCGGGTGATGGTGGGGCCGCGAGTGATATCGCCGGGCGTCACATCAATACCGAAGGCCTTGAGAGTGTCGACAATAAGGTTCTGGGTCTCGATGAGTTGATCCTTATTGGCTTCGGGAGCATCGGTATCGTCCATCTCATCGAGGAGATCAAATCCCGGCAGATCGTAGTCCTCAAAATCCGAGACCGAGAGGAACTGGTGTGTGGGTTTCTTGCGCTCGAATGGCTTGGCACCGGGAGCCACCTCTGCCTCCTGTTTGCGCTGTGAAGAATCGATAATCTGTGGTGCCGGTGTTTCCTTGAGTGGCAGCATAGTCTGGCCACCGTCCTTAGCTTCCTCCTCGGCTCTTTTCTTTTCTTCGGCATCTTTTTTCTCTTCGCGCTCACGTTTGCGCTTGATGCGCTCTTTTTCCTTCTCCTTGAGCAGTTCCTTTTCGCGTCGCTCAATCTTGTTGCTCTCGCCCCGCTCTTGCCACCAAGTGGTCAGCTTGCTCCAGATCCAGCTGATAGAAGCCTTGGTAAAGGCGATGGGCTTCTGTCCGGTCACCAGGATCATCGCCACGGCATAAGCCGTGAGTGTCACGATGATGGTTCCTGCCTTCCCGAGGAGTTTGACCATCACCAAGCCGCCAATGGCATGACCCATGACTCCGCCGGGACCGGTGCTAATGCTGCAGCGATTGGCCCAGCCCTTGAACAAGAAGTCGGCAGCCTCGAGAAATGCGGCACCGGATAGCAAGAGGACAGCAAAGCCGATCACACAGCGCGGCCAGATGCGTCCATCAAAGGCCAGTTTGACTACCCCGAACCAAATTAGCATGACGGGCACCAAAAAGGAGGCGGCACCAAAAAGAAGAATCTGGATAAAGCCGAGCACTCCACCCACGGGGCCGATGAGGTTCTCCCCTTTTTCACCTGACTTTCCGGAGAACGCTTCAAGAAAACCCCACTGCGGCAAGTCGGCTGGGCTATAGCGCACCAAAGACAGGAGCAGCAAGAGACCACCAGCCATCCACAATACACCCGTCACTTCATTACTCCATCGTGACGGGGTTTCGGGCTCTCCCTTGAGTTTGTTTCCACTGCGTGCCATAAGACACGAACAGCATCCTGTTTCCACTGCTCCGGCGCAAGATTGTTTTCGGGGTCTGAAAATTCAGCAGATCCTAAGAATACAGAGTGAAGCCATCCGATACCCAGTCAGCAAGGGGTCTAGAATTGCTGCCACTCAGGCTTGCCGTCGTATACCCAGCGGTAGTAGTGAGCGCGTTCGAGTTTCTCGGCAGCTGCATCGTCCAGGCAGACTTTCACCGAGGGGTGCATCTGCAGGATGCTGGCCGGATTGTTGGCGGTGATGGGGCCTTCGACTGCACCAGCAATGGCCGCGGACTTATTGTCGCCGAAGGCAAGCAGGAGATTGGTGCGGGCCTCCATGATGGTGCCAATACCCATGGTGATCACGTGGCGCGGCACTTCCTCGGCACTGTCAAAAAAGCGGGCGTTGTCCTGCACCGTGCGCTCGGTGAGTGTCTTGATGCGAGTGCGAGAAGCGAGAGAACTGCTCGGCTCGTTAAAACCGATGTGGCCGTCAGTGCCGATGCCTAGCACCTGAATGTCGATGCCTCCAGCCGCCACAATAGCCGCTTCGTATTCAGCGCAATGACCGGGAATGTCTGAAGCATTGCCATCGGGGATGTGCACCTTGGAGGCATCGATGTTGATGTGCCTGAAGAGATTCTCCCACATGAAGCTGTGGTAGGTCTGTGAATGCTCCTTGGGCAGACCGATATACTCATCGAGGTTGAAGGTCGTCACCTGACTCCAATCCAGATCCATCTCGATGAGCTTCTGATACATGGAGACCGGAGTGCTGCCGGTGGCCATGCCAATCACCGAATCGGACTTCTCCTTAATCTGGCGGGCGATGATACGGGCACCAATTTCGGCAGCCTGTGCGGATTCTTTTTGGATGATGATTTCCATAACGTGTCAGGAGAGACGGTTTTGCAGCTTTGCGCGCACATCTTCTTGGAAGCGCTGCACGAAGCCGAGCACGTATTGCACGATGTCGAGTGAGTCTTCGGCAATCAGCGGCGTGAGATCCAATCCGAAGATCACTTGGTTGGAATCATCGGTGGAATGGGAGTCGAAGAAGGTCGCGTTGGCGCTGCGGCGTCCGATGACAGCCAAGTCATAGCGCTTGCCACCTGCAATCTGGGAATCGAAGCAGGCATTGAGCTTGGCCGCGAATTCGTCGTGACCACTCACATCCATCACCACTTTCTCGTCGTCGCTCAGCCAATCGAGATCGCGCCAGACTTCACAACCAATCACCCGCTTAGGGCGCTCTTCGGCAGGAAGCTCACGCAGAGCCTGCAGCATGGCCACGGTCACTCCAATGTGGGTATCATGCTTGTCGCAGGGATTGTGGGTGTAGACCACCTCAGGCTGAGTCGCTTGGAGAATGGTGAGGAGATCCTCCTTCAAGCTCATGTCCTCAGGGCTCTTGATACTCGAGCTGGGATGATCGAGATGGAACATGGCCGCGTATTCACCAATGGAAGCCGCCTTATCCTGCTCCTTGCGCCGCACGTCCTGCATCTGCTCGTCGGTGAAGTCGGCATAGTTTCCGCTGCGTGCACTACCGGCTCCGTTGGTGCAGGTCACCCCACCGAACCACTTGGCCTCATTCTGGTAGCACTCGAGAATGCCATGGAAGGCCATGAATTCGAGGTCATCCTGATGCGCACCAACACCCAAGTGCGTCACACGAGTGAGCGCTTCGGTCTCGGGCCTGGCATCCGGAATGAATAGGCCTGCTTTGGTATGGTGGAGATTCATCACTTCTTAGGGAGGCTGGCGGCCGCCACGGCTTGACCGACCCGGCGGGATTTTTCATCCGGCACGTGCAAGGTCACCTTCTTCGCGACTTCGGGGAACTCCTTCTTGAGCACCTCGCGCGCCTTCTTCAACACGATGTCACCACCCTTACCGGTGGTGACGCGGCCGAGAATGAGCATGTGCTTGTAGTCGTAGAATTCACAGTAATGCGGAATGGTGTAGCCAAGGTAAACACCGATGGTCTCGTAGAGCTTCACGCAACGTTTGTCGCCTTTCTCCATGAGCTTCTGCACTTCCACCAGACGTTCTGGCAGCCCCATCTTGGCGGGCAACTTGATCTTGGCGGCACCCAGCAGCTTGTTCACCGCCTGCTGAGAGAAATACATAGCCCCCACCCCGACGTCGCCGGACCACTCATCGAGACCACCCTTCGGGTTGTAGTCAACGGGCGCGAAAGCCAGCTCATTGAGCCAACCGAGAATGTGACCTTTGGGATCCATGTAGCCGGTGGCCTCGCTGGAACCCATGGCGATGCCGAGCATCCCAGTCTTCTTGAGAGAGAGCGCACCAGCGAGTGCGGTGACATCACCATCGTTGATGACCGTCATCGGCACTTTCCAATCCTTCTGCACGGTTTTGAACACCGCAGCAGCAGCGGCATACTTGGATTTGGGAATGGAGCGCAGCAGTGAGGCCACGCGGATCTCATTATCGACGATGATACCCGCCGAACTGCCACCAATCGCATCCACCCGTGGCATGTGGGCGGCTGCACGATGCAGGGCCGAGCTGATGTTGTGATAGTGGTAGCCAGGGTCCTTCTGGTTCTTCGGGTCCCAGGGCACCTCTTCGGTGAAGACAGCCTCGCCATTGATGACCGCTGAAACCTTGTAGTCGCTGGCACCGAGGTCAAAACCGATGCGGCATCCCTTGAGATGACCGCCGGCAGCTTCCTCGTTGGACTTTTCCGCAGGCACCTTGGCGGCGGTGGTGATTACCACCTGAAACTTGCGGCCGTAGGCCTTCTCCATCATCTGAACGTCGAAACTGCGGGCACCACGCGGGCTGTAAGTTTTCTTGATCGCCTCGCCGATGGCCTTGGGCGCACCGACCGTCAGCTTCCAGCCGCCGCGCGACCAGAGGAGGAATTTCACAATACGCTCAACGTAGCGGAGCGTCTCGGCATCTGCCTTGGGAGCCACCACAGTCTCATAGCGCGAGATCTGGCCACCCTCCCGCCACAGCGCGATGGCCAGAGGCACTCCAGCACCGGAAGCCTCCACCTTGGCGCGGTAGGCGCGATTAAAGAGAACAGCTGGCACAAAGCCTGGATCGAGGGGAGCGATGATGGCTGGTTTGATCGCTGACATCTGAAATGCTTGAAGAAGTCCCAAATCCACACAGCATGCCAGCCAAAAAGTAACTAGCAGACTTGGATTCTCGTGCAATCTCTGGTCACCTGCGAGCGTATGAACCCAGCTCTGCACTGTGCACTTCTGACCCTTGGCTTCGCAAGCCTCTTGGCTTTACCCGCCCAGGCCATCTTCGATGAGACCAACATCGGGCAATGGGAGAAACCCGCCAAGAAAGGACCGGACAAGGAGGTTCCTGGCTTTCTGATGAATCTTGGCCCCACAGGAGCCCGTGCCACCATCACCGAGGACACCTTCGTGGTGAAACACGTCTTCGACAAATCTCCCGCCAAGAACCAGCTGCAGATCGACGACGTCATCTTTGGCGTGAAGGGCAAGGCCTTCGGCAAACATACCTTTGGCAAGTTCTACGGCATGGGCCCTGGCAAGGGACTGGAAGGTCCCGTCATGGATATGGGTCTTGCCATTGAAGAGGCAGAAGGCAGCGACGGGCTCCTCAAACTCGATGTTCTCCGTGGCGGCCAACCCATGCAGGTGTCATTGAAGCTCGAAGCCATTGGCAAGTTCTCCCCCACCTTCCCCTTCAAGTGCAAGAAGTCCCAGAAACTGGCCAACGACGCCATGAACTACCTCATGGCCAATCAATCCGAGCGCAGCGGCATGGTGCATGAAAAGGGCATCTACGGCCTCTCACTGCTCGCCCACGGCAAGATGAAGGAAGCCGAGGAGCTGGCACTGGCATGGAACGACATGCCCGGTGAAAAACAATGGACTTGGTGGCCCTCCTATCAATGCATCTTTCTCTGCGAGTATTACCTTCAGACCAAAGACAAGCGCGTGCTCGAGACCATCGGCAAACTCTGTGAGCGTCTCTACCTCTCTCAA
>JBMYMN010000021.1:0-23495 GCA_049597355.1 Luteolibacter sp. | reverse complement strand
AATACACTAACCGTGGCCTCTCCTTCCTTGACCTCATTCAGGAAGGCAACATGGGCCTGATGAAGGCGGTGGAGAAATTTGAATACCGCCGGGGCTACAAATTTTCAACCTACGCAACCTGGTGGATCCGTCAGGCCATCACCCGCTCAATCGCTGATCAGGCTCGTACGATCCGCATTCCAGTGCACATGATTGAGACCATCAACAAGTTGATGCGAGTCCAGAAGCAACTGGTTCAGGAATACGGTCGCGAACCCTCGCCTGAGGAAATCGCTGATGAAATCCACCTCCCGGTCGAACGCGTTCGCGCCGTGCTCAAGATGGCTCAGCAGCCGATCTCTCTGCAGGCTCCCGTAGGCGACTCCGATGACACCTCCTTTGGTGACTTCATTGAGGACAAGGCCGCCGACAACCCAATGGAGGAAGCCGGTTTCTCGATGCTCAAGGACAAGATCAAGGACGTCCTGGATACGCTCACCGAGCGTGAGCGAGAAGTGCTTGAGCAGCGCTTTGGCCTGAAAGACGGTTATAGCCGTACCCTTGAGGAAGTTGGACGCCAGTTCCAGGTCACTCGCGAACGCATTCGTCAGATCGAAGCCAAGGCACTGCGTAAAATGCGTCACCCCACCCGTATCCGCAAGCTAGAGGGCTTCATCGAACTTCCCGGCCTCTAAGACCAATAGCAATCATTGGAATGGTGGATTGACGATGAAAATCCCCCATCTCACGCCTCTTATCCCGAAGTGGATTACGGCGCGTCCAGCGCTGAACGAATTTATCTTCTTTGGTTTCAAACAGGCATGGGCCTGTATCTTCGCTGGCCTGTTACTGTTCGCCATTGTTGGAACGGGCTTGTGGTATCCAGACTGGGGACTGTCGCGTTACGACTTCCTTTTCATAGTCGCCGTTAGCATCCAGTTACTGATGCTGGCTTTTCGTCTGGAGAGTTGGCGAGAGGGCTGCGTGATCCTCGTGTTCCATGCGATGGCTACTGCGATGGAGCTGTTTAAAACCTCAGCGGAAATCGGATCGTGGAGTTATCCCGAGAACTCTGTCATCCGCTGGGGTAGCGTACCACTGTTCGCCGGGTTCATGTATTCGGCAGTCGGCTCCTACATGGCCCGAGCGTGGCGCATCTTTCATTTCCGTTTCACACGCTTTCCTCCTCTGTGGCTGGCAGGCACGCTGGCTATTTTGGCCTACTTCAACTTCTTCACCCACCACTACCTGCCGGATATCCGATGGGTGCTGATCGCGGTGGGTTCAGTGGCCTTCATGCGCACTGAGGTTCACTTCACGCCCAAAAATCATACTCTGAGCATGAACCTGCTACTGGGCTTCGTACTGGTAGCCCTTTTCATTTACTTGGCAGAGAATCTGGGCACTTTCGCCCGTGCTTGGCAATACCCCAACCAAACTGAGGGCTGGAAGCCGGTGCACTTTTCAAAATTCACTGCATGGTATCTACTGATGCAGCTGTCATTCATCCTTATTTATGCTCTCCGCAAACTGGAGGAAGTTCTGTCGAGACGGATCCGTGCCTCTTGACACGATCCACCTGCGACCACAGCTTCTTGCTCCATGGAGTCCGTTGAGGAATTCACTACCATCAATTCAATTTTTGTGCGCGAGCGCAATGCGCTGCTGATCCGCGGCCAATTCACTCCCGTCTACACCGACTACTATCTGCACCTGATGCAACACGGGGTCCGCCATCCGCAAGAACTGGACTCCATGCTCAAGGATCAGCTCGCCATGCTGACCCTCCATCTAGTCGCCCGCCCGTGGGCTGATACAGTAGCATGGACCACCAATCTGCGCGCACCTCGCCTCAATCTCTTCGTCACTGGAAGTTCCACCAAAGAATCGATCACCGGACGCATTTTCACCGAAGATGTGCGAGAGCCAGACCGCAATCTCTTTTACGCTCAGACAACGGCTCCAAACCTACCTGAACCCCGCACCTCCACCATGGAAGTAGAGGGCAAGGATCCCATCGATTGGGTGGAGCAGTATTATCGTCAATCCGAACAGCGTCCTGCTAGAGCCTTTCGTCTGGATGATGAGCATTTCGCCATGATCGCTGCTCAGCCTGACTGCGATTTGAAGTGGCTTGAGTCACTCAATAACGATTCGGTGGCCGCGATTGAGTCGAATGAAAAGACCAAGCTACTTGAAACACGACGTTTCAAGTTTCATTGCGGTTGTACCGTCGAGCGCATCTTGCCCGCCTTGGGAGGATGGAAAGACCGCCCTGATGAGCTGTTCGGGCATGAGGATCAAATCTCCATCCAATGCCCTCGCTGCTCGGCGAAATACCTTGTCACCCGAGACATGCTGGACTAGCCGGTGCAGCCAGCATAGGATTTTGGTTATGGATACCTATCTCGGTTTACTGCGTGATGTTCTGGAAAATGGCGAACAACGTTCGGACCGAACAGGCACAGGAACCCTATCAGTTTTTGGCCGCCAAGCACGTTACGACCTGCGTCAGGGCTTTCCATGCCTGACCACCAAAAAGCTCCATCTACGTTCCATCATTCACGAACTATTGTGGTTCCTGAAAGGTGAGACCAACATCGCCTATCTTAAGGAGAATGGTGTCACCATATGGGATGAATGGGCTGATGAAGATGGCAATCTTGGACCGGTCTACGGCAAGCAGTGGCGTAGCTGGCCCAACTCCGAGGGTCAAACCATCGACCAAATCAAATTGTTAGTCGACGGCCTCAAAAACAATCCCCACTCCCGCCGTCACATCGTCTCAGCGTGGAATGTGGGAGAAGTGGAACAGATGGCCTTACCTCCCTGCCACCTGCTGTTCCAGTTTTACGTGCATGAAGCTGTGGATGGAGGTAAGCCAGGGCTGTCCTGCCAACTTTATCAGCGCAGTGCCGATCTTTTTCTTGGCGTGCCTTTCAATATTGCCTCCTACGCCCTTTTGACGCTGATGGCTGCACAGGTCTGCGATTATGAAGCTCGTGACTTCGTTCACACTTTTGGTGACCTCCATCTATATTCGAACCATCTCGAACAGGCCAAACTACAGCTTTCACGCGAGCCGAGACGACTACCGAAGATGTGGCTAAATCCGGAAATTACGGAAATCGATGGATTCAGTTTTGAGGACTTCGAGCTCAAAGACTACGATCCGCATCCACACATCAAAGCTCCTGTGGCTATTTGATACTTCAAATCCGCGTGAATCAGTTTCTGTCAGATGAAATCGTTGATCTCACCTCTCGTCATCGGCGTAGGTTGAGTGACTGATCAGATACTGAGTTCCGGTGTGATTGCCAGATACAAGCTCATCGAGAGCGGTTCAACTACCCTGTGACTGAGCCGCATTGTGTCGGCAGGTGATCGCTCACACAGAGTTGCGAGATGATCATGCAGCAATCTTGGCCAATTTGACGATTCAGCCGCACCAAGTTCCAGCCTCAGGTAGTCATCTCCCCTCCGCGAGACGTTCAGCGAGCATCTCAGGCAAACCGGCATCAAGAATCTTTTTTTGCGCGGTCTCGATGTCGTACTCAAGACGGCGGAAGCTCACCATCCGATTATCGGTATCAAAAATCACGTAGCTCGCCCGCCAGTCCCCATCACGAGGCTGACCGACCGAACCGATATTGATGAAGTATTTGCAGTCCTCCTCAATGACCACAGAATCTGCAGCCACTTCCTGAACGCGGTCGGCCTTGATGTAGACGCGCGGCACATGAGTATGGCCGTGGAAGCCGATCTGAGTGAACTGATAGGAGAAATTGGCCATCGCATCGAAGCGGTTGGTCACGTAGTTCCAGTTGGAGGGCTGATCCAATGTACTATGAACCACGGTGAAATCTTCAACTTGGCGCACCATGCGAAGTCGGCGAAGCCAGTCACGCTGTTCGTCGGTCAATTGGTTGCGCGTCCACTCCAGCGCCGCTGCCGCCACGGGGTTCATGGTCTCAAGTGAATGCGTGCCCGAGGCATCCTCATCGTGATTGCCTTTGACCGTGGGACATCCCATATCACGGATCTTTTCAAGGCATGCCACAGGATCCGCATTGTAGCCCACCACATCACCCAAACAGACATAGTCGGTGGCCTGTTGACTGGCCGCGTCCTCTAGCACAGCATTCAGTGCTTCAAGGTTGGCGTGTATGTCACCAAAGAGGGCGATGCGCATGCAGAAGAGGGGTTTAGAGCGGATACTTGAGGCTGGTTACATTGGTGTCCAGACCAAAGGTGCTCAGGCTAATGAGCCTTGACACATTCATTACGGGCCATTTTTGAACCAATCGTCAAGACTCGGAGGAAGGGGTGGTTCTTGCGCCAGCACACTATCGTAAATGGGAATACCAAGCCGGCTCTCCATGCTTGCAATACCCTTTGCCACCCCATCCATGGGGTAGCCTTCCCGAGTGCGCTGCCAATGGGCAACCAATGCATCGTATGCCTTTTGAGTATCTCCAAATATCTCAAGAGCCAAGGCATCGACATTGCGTTCTGGATCGGCATGACACTCCAAGACATAGAGAAGCACGTTGAGTGTGGGCTTACGATTATGTGGATTTTGATAAAGCGTGCGAGCCATCTTTAGCGCCTCTTTCTGACGACCATTCACCCTGGCTAGGCAATAAAAACCCAGACGCTTCATTAGCAGCGGTGAGAAGCTGCCAAGCTCAGCCGATTTCTCATAGGATGCCGCAGCTTTAAGGAGGCAGGCATCTCGGTCGTGGAAGGCTGGCAACTTATTGGGATCGCCCAATAACAAGGCCAGGTTTTCATGGAGTGCCCAGTCATCTGGATTGTTGCGAATGCCCCGCTCCAGGAAATCGCGACCGCGATGAATGAAGGAGCGCCATGCTTCACGTCGGCGCAAGGGTGACATCCCTGAGCTGTGGATGTAGTAAGAGGCCGCATTGTAGCTGAGATGCCAAGCTCCCGCCTGCCAATAATACTCGGTATGGGGAGCAAAATCGACGATGGTGTGATAGGTCTGCTCGAGCTCGTCCCACCTCTGTTCACCGAAAAGAGTATAGCTATGCAAACTGAAAAAGGTGGCCACCAAAGTACGCATCCCTCCGATGGCCGCCGCCATCGCAGTCTGGTCAATCTTCTCGCGCGTGCTGATATCAAGTTGCTCACGATGGAGATTCAAATCTCGTAATTCACCGCTTAGCGCATGCTCCACTGGCATACGGATGATACCCGTCACCAAAAAAGCAAAGAGCAGGATGGCAATTTTACGTTTTCGGATCATGTCAGATTTCCTTGTCCGAAAAGATAAACCAAGCTGCGAGAGTGAAAAAGATGCAATAGTACGTGGCCATTCCGACCAACTTGAATACCACCGCCGTGGAGGTCTCGGGATTCTCAATGTATCCGTCTGACACATTGAAAATCTGAAAGTCGGGGATGACCAAGGTAAAGATGAGAGCCACAGCCTTGGTCAAAATCGTTTGCCCAGCCTCGCCCGATTGCAGATAGAAATCTCGTGCATAGGCCTGGAAATGACCAACCGCAAACATCAAAACACTGACTATGGCCGTGAACAGGGTACTGCTAGAAAAGGTTGAGACCAACATCGCAAAGGCAGCAATCACGATTGCCTTTAGAAAGATGGACAACACTGCAGCCTGAAGAGCCCAACTCGGCCCTAGAGCACGAGTCTCGCTTTCAATGGAGCGCAGGGCCTCTTCCGGGAAACCCATCTGGCGTGACATTGCAAGACGTTCCTCAACTACAATCTCCGTGCGCACACTCAACACTCCCACCATCAGGAGGTCCATGATCAGAAGAGTGAATAACAACAGGCCAATCACTCCGAACAACTTGCCGACCAGGTAATCGAATCGTGGCACAGGCTTGGCGAGAATCGTGTAGAGAGTGCGGTCCTCGAGATCCTTGGGCAGCAGCAGCGAGGTCGCCACAACTGCGAGCACGATGGAGTAGATGAACATCGGTCCCAAAGCCCAGTTTTTGATCGAACGCAAGGCATTCACTCCAACCGAAGCGGGGCCTTCCAACTCCTGAAGGTCAAAGAAATTGGCAGCGATGGGCAGTAGGGCGAAGGGCGCGAGGAAATAGAAGACCTTCATCCGCACCAGCTGGGTGAAGGTGTTGAGGGCGATGGTGAGAATGCGGGAGAAGTGAGAACCGCGACCTGCCGTTATCTGAGTCGTATTCATTTCTTGCGACTGATTTCATTGAGGAACAGACGTTCCAATGTCGTACGCGGCTTGCCTGTCTGCAGCAGTTCTGCTCCTTCCGTCTCGCCGATCAATGTCTTGATGCGCGACACCAGCGCGGCATCGGCATTGCGAATGACCACCTCGGTCTGGTCTTCGATGGCAATCAGCTCCTCGAGCTTGCCCTCGCGAATCATCTTACCACCGAAAATAATTCCCACCTGGTCGCAAACCTCTTGCACCTGTTCGAGTAGGTGCGAGCAAAGAAATACCGTAATGCCCTGATCACGCAACTTGATGATGAGGTCGCGAATCTCACGCGAGCCCAATGGATCGACACCTGCCGTGGGCTCGTCAAGAATCAGTAATCGAGGATGCTGAATCATGGCCTGAGCCAATCCAATCCGCTGCAGCATACCCTTGGAGTATCCACCCACTCGGCGGTCAGAGGCGCCTTCGAGATCGACCATCTCCAGTAGTTCTCTTATTCGCTCCTTGAGAGGGTCACCACCCAACCCACATAGGCGGCCATAAAAGCGAAGGGTCTCCGCTCCAGTCAGGTGCTTGTAGAAATATGGGTTCTCGGGCAGAAAACCGACGTCCTGACGCGAATCCACCTTAAGCGAATCCTTGCCGAAAATCTTGCAGCTTCCAGCCGTGGGAGCCAGCAGGCCAAGCAACGCCTTCATGGTGGTCGATTTGCCCGATCCGTTGGGTCCGATCAGGCCATACACCTCGCCGGGCATAATGCGCAAAGAGACGTGGTCGACGGCACGCAATGGCTGCCGGCGTAGCTTCGTCTTGAAGTCTTTCACCAAGTCGGTGATCTCAACGGCGGGAGTGGCATTAGCCATAAGTCAGCATTCAGGTTGGACTCCTCTGCCATCTTAAGCAACGGGCAATTTAGGCCTCCGTGCTCTTCTTGGCCGGCTTGTTCTCCGACTTGGATTCTGATTTGGATTCCGATTTGGATTCAGATGTATGGCCACTGGGCGTCTTGTCCGCCTTGGCTCCCTCCTTGTATGAGGATGAACGGTAATCCGTCTCGTAGAAGCCGGCCCCCTTGAAGATAATACCGCCACCGGTGCCGAGCAAACGTTTGACTGATCCTTCGCAGTTCGGAAGCGGACAGTCGGTCAGCTTGGGATCGTTCATGCTCTGAAACACCTCGAACTGGTGGTCACAGGTCTCGCATTTGTAATCGTAGTTGGGCATGGGGGGCAGAGAGGTAGCAGTTCTGGCGACCAGTGCAAGTCGCAGATTTTGACGTGCCTCTACGTGTTGAATCTGCTTGGATTGCCGGCATGCCAGCTCGTCCAAAGACCGTCTCCTCCATTTCGGTGGGTGATTTCTTCCAGGCCCATGCCGAGGCACTGAGCATGGTACTTCTCAGCAAACAGATCGGATTCGACCGCCCGATCAGTGAATCGGCAATGAACCGACCGGGCCTCGCCTTGGCCGGTTTCTATACCTATTTTGCCCGCAAACGTGTGCAGGTGATTGGGAATTCCGAACTATCCTATCTGCGCAAACTGCCCGAGGAAAAACGCAAAGAGCGATTCACCACTCTGTGTCAGCGCCGGATTCCATGCATTGTTATGGCGCGTGGGTCTAAGCTGGATGACACCATGATGGGCATCGCCGAGGAATGTGGCATCCCGATATTTGGCACATCGATGGTGACGATGAACTTTCTCAATGTCGCGACCATCCGCCTTGAGCACGATTTCGCTCCCAGTGTCACCTTGCACGGCTGCATGATGGACATGCGTGGTGTTGGCGTGATGATCATGGGTAAGAGTGGCTCCGGCAAATCGGAAACCGCCATCGGCCTACTTGAGCGCGGTGCCTCATTGGTGGCCGACGACATGGTGCGCGTCAAATATGTGGGTGGTGACCTTGTCGCCAGCTCCCCCGCCCTCTCGCGTGGTTATATGGAAATTCGCGGTATCGGCATCATTAATGTCGCTAACCTGTATGGTCTGGCTTCAATCCGCCCGGACAAACGACTGGATCTCGTCATCACCCTGATGCCCCATGCGGACCTCAACGAAGTCGACCGCATTGGATTGAAGCAAAAGACCTACGAAATCCTCGGCCAACAGGTCGCTCATGTGGAGGTGCCGGTCGCTCCCGGCCGCGACACTGCCCGTCTGGTCACCATCGCCGCACTCGACCAGCAATTGCGCCGTCTTGGTTACAACATGGCTGATGAATTCAACGATCGCCTGCTCCATCACATGGCCAAGCAGTCGGAGAACCCATGAAGTTTGCATTCCTGATCATGCCATGGGCTTGCCTACTGATCTCAGGTTGCAAGGCTCGGGAAGAAAAGCCAATCAACGACTCCTTGGAGATTCCTGTTCTGAACAAACAAGTCACTCCATCCAGCAAACGATCTCGGGAAGCCATTCTGCGCGCTGGTCCCGGTCTAATTGAGGATTTGGAGCAGAAGACCCTCGAATTCGGCGCTCCGGTCTTCATCCGCATTTTCAAGGAGGAGCGCCAACTCGAGCTGTGGGTCAAAGGCAAAGAGCGTTATGTCATCTTTCGAAGCTACAAAATCGCCGCGATGTCTGGTACACTTGGGCCAAAACAAAAAGAGGGTGATCGTCAGGCGGTGGAGGGTTTTTATTTCGTGCCACCCGGCATGATGAATCCCAACAGTCGCTTTCATCTCTCCTTCAACCTCGGCTACCCCAATGCCTACGATCGAGCTCATCATCGCACCGGAAGTGCTTTGATGGTGCATGGCGACCGAGTATCGATCGGTTGTTTTGCCATGACGGACCCAAAGATAGAAGAGATCTACACTCTCTGTGACGCAGCGCTAAGGAATGGCCAGCTTGGCTTCGCAGTGCACTGTTTCCCCTTTCGCATGACCGAGGCCAACATGGAAAAACACAGCGCCTCGAAGTGGATTCCTTTTTGGCGCAATCTCAAAACCGGTCACGACTGGTTCGAAAGAATGGGCAACCCGCCCAAGGTTCAAGTGAAGGACAAACGTTACCTCTTTAAGGCAGACTGACTCAGGCTGACTTCCTGATCAGACCCGCAGGCTCGAGAAAGTGACGCCAACTTTCATCTGCCACGCCGTTTTCGTGCAGACCGAAGAGCGGGCGCCAGCGGGGAGCCTTCGGCTTAGTCAAGAGCTTCAAGCCTACTTCATGCGCCAGCTTGTTGGCCTTCTGGGTATTACAGCGAACGCAGGAGGTGACGATATTTTCCCAACTGGTAGGCCCTCCCTTGTCCCGCGGGATGACGTGATCCAGATTCAGTTGGGATTCAGGAAAAACCTTGTTGCAGTACTGGCAGACAAATTTGTCTCGCAGAAAAACATTACGCCTTGAGAAACGCACCTCCAAGCGGGGCACACGCTCATAAAAGCTAAGTACAATTACGCGGGGCACACGCAGTGCAATGCTTGCTCCTCGGATCTTCTCTTCATCACCAATCCTGTCCGAATGCTCAATCCAAGACTGCAGGTCGTGGGTGCAATACTGTTGCTCACCATCAACTTGAACCACCTGCGCATGAGTGGTGCAGAGAAGTCGGACGGCACGTCGCGCCGAGCAGGTGGCCACCGGTTGCCAGAACCGGTTTAGGACAAGCACGGGTCTGTCGAGGACACTGCACATCACACTTACCACAATTACTCTTCAAGCTACCAAAGCCTTGGCTCCAAGCAATCCAATAATGGTGTCAACAGCGTCAGATTGAACTGATGCTTTCAGATCTCCCGATCCTTCTCGTGGCGCACGTCCTTAGCCACTTCCATGAAGACTGTATCTTCACCCACATTCACCGCGAGGTCGCCAATACGCTCAAGTGAACGAACCACAAAAATTAGGTGTAGGTAATCATCGGCACGATAATCGCCATCTTCTAGGCGCTGAGTCAGAGCGTTAGTTACCTTTTTGTATGCACGGTTGAGTTCCTTGTCGCGGTCATGCAAACCGAGCGCTAGATCAGCATCTTGATCATTGTAGGCAGTAATCGCGTCGCGTAAAAGTCGATCCGCCATGCTGTAAATCGGCTCGATCATGTTCACATCTGCTAGCTCCTCAGCGCGCGCCATCTTACGCGCACGCTTGGCAATGCTGGTCGCATGATCGGAAATCCGCTCGAGGTTGATGGAGATTTTCATCGAGGATAACACCAGACGCAGGTCGCCAGCCATAGGGTGGAAGCGAACCAAAATTTCCATGCCCAAGCGGTCTACTTTGCGCTCCATGTCATCGACTTCGTTATCGTCGCCAATCACAGAGTTGGCCAACTCCACATCGCGCTGTAGCAATGCCTGCACTGCCTTTTCCACATTGTGACGGGTCTGGCCCGCCATCGCCAGAACTTCTTGACGCAGTGAGGTGATAGCCTCGTTGAAATCCTGGAGAATATGGGAATTTTGCATGGATTGATGAAACGATGCGATACCCTAGCAAATGCACACGCTGGGAGCAAGCCAGTCAACCAAAGCGGCCGGTGATGTATTCCTCGGTGCGTTGGTTCTCGGGATTGGTGAAGATCTTGTTAGTCGGATTGAACTCGATGAGCTCACCCATATAAAAAAAGGCGGTCTTGTCCGAGATGCGGCTGGCCTGCTGCATGTTGTGGGTAACCACCACCAGGGTGAAGTGCTGCTTAAGCTGAAGAATGAGCTCTTCGACGCGTGCTGAGGCGATGGGATCGAGAGCCGAACAGGGCTCGTCCATGAGAATGATTTCGGGATCAACGGCAATCGTACGCGCAATGCACAAACGCTGCTGCTGACCACCGGAAAGGCCATAGGCACTCTCGTGGAGGCGATCTTTCACCTCATCCCAGAGCGCCGCACCACGCAGCGCCTTCTCAACCTTGGCATCAAGCGAATCCTTGTTTCTCTCACCGAGGATGCGCGGCCCATACGAGACGTTCTCATAGATCGAGCGCGGAAAGGGATTGGATTTCTGGAAGACCATGCCCGCACGTCGGCGCAATTCCACACTGTCCACTTCATCGCTGTGAATCTCGATGCCATCGATCCAGATCTCGCCCTTGGAAACGCAAGCACCGGGAATGAGGTCGTTCATTCGGTTGAAACAGCGCAGCAATGTGGACTTACCGCAACCCGATGGACCGATGAAGGCCGTCACCTCGTTGCGCGCGATATCCAAATTGATGTCCTTGAGGGCGACGGAGTCACCATAACTGAACTCCACCCCTTTGCATTCGATCTGAATCTGTTGCGCCTCGCTTGCCGGTGTGGGCGCAGCAGTGGCGGCAGGTTGATCTTGCGAGGGCACCTCTGAGGATGACGCTTCAGCTGCCGGTAGGTCAACCACAGGCTTTGGCGGCTCCAATGGGGCCTGAAGGGTGGCGTTGGACATCTTGATGCAAGGGTTGCGGGTAAAAATTCTGGAGAATACTCAGCTGAATCGGCCGGTGATGTAGGCTTCAGTTTCCTCTTTTTTTGGATTTTCGAAGAGTTGGAGCGTGTCGCCATATTCGACGAGTTTGCCCATGTAGAGAAAGGCTGTGCGGTCGGAACAGCGGGTGGCCTGCTCCATGTTGTGGGTGACAATGACAATGGTGAATTGCTCCTTGAGCTTGGTGATGAGCTCCTCAATCTTGAGCGTAGCGAGCGGATCCAAAGCAGCACAAGGCTCGTCCATCAGGAGGATCTCAGGCTGATTGGCAATGGCACGTGCAATGCACAGGCGCTGCTGCTGGCCACCAGACAAGCCGAAGGCAGAGTCGTGAAGGCGATCTTTTACTTCGTCCCAGAGAGCCGCGGACTTCAGTGAGCGTTCTACCACGGAATCGAGCTCGGACTTCTTGCTGCGACCTGCCACCCGCAGGCTAAATACCACGTTCTCGTAGATGGATTTGGCAAAGGGGTTATATTTCTGGAATACCATGCCCACCCGCTTGCGCAGGGAGATGACCTCCACATTGGGGTCGTAGAGGCTGGTGCCGTTGAGGCGGATATCCCCCTTGTGCTGCACACCATCAATGAGGTCGTTCATCCGGTTCATATTGCGCAGCAAAGTCGACTTACCACAGCCGGAGGGCCCGATCAGAGCCGTCACCTGGCGCTCGGGAATCTCCATGTCGATATCGAAGAGCACCTGCTTCTCGCCATACCAGAAGTTGTAGTCCTCGACATGAATGAAGTCGGGACGAGGCGTGGTGACAGCAGGTGTGGCGGCTACAGCAGACATGAATTAGAAGTGGCTGACGGCGAACTTTTTCTTCAGGCGGTTACGAATGATGATGGCCGCAAGGTTGAGGACCAGCACCAGAAGGATGAGCAGCAAGGCAGTGGCATAGACCATGGGACGGGCCGCTTCGGAATCGGGCGACTGGAAGCCCAGATCATAAATGTGGAAACCGAGGTGCATGAAGTTGCGCTCGGGATGCACAAAGGGTGCGATATCATCAATCGGCAGCGAGGGAGCGAGCTTAATCGCACCCACCAGCATTAGGGGAGCCACCTCGCCCGCACCACGGGCCATGGCCAGGATGATGCCGGTCATGATGCCGGGCAGGGATGCGGGAATGACGATGCGCTGGATGGTCTGCCATTTGGAGGCACCGCAGGCCAGAGCCGCCTCACGCACGCCACGCGGCACGGCGGAAAGGGCCTCCTCGGTCGCCACGATGACCACAGGCAGGGTAAGCAAGGCCAGCGTCAGCGAGGCCCAGAGAATACCCGGAGAGCCATAGGTCGGCGTCGGCAGCTTGTCGGCGAAGAATATGCCGTCGATACCGGCACCCACGAAGTAGACAAAGAAAGCGAGACCAAAGACACCGAAGACGATGGATGGGACACCGGCGAGGTTGTTCACACAGATTCTAACCACGCGCACCAGCTTGCCCTGCTTAGCATATTCTCGTAGGTAAATCGCGGCGATTACCCCTAGAGGAGTTACGAACAGGGTCATGGCAAGCGTCATCACCACTGTGCCAAAAATTGCAGGATACACACCACCCTCGGTGTTGGCTTCGCGCGGGTCATCAATCAGAAAACGTCCCATACGGCAGAGCATTTCCCACAGCCTCTGGAAGAAGCCACTGTCGTTGGGTCGGAATGCACGCAGCAAAGCACTACCTTCGTAGGTGACCTCCGTCCCATCCGCGGTCGTCGCCCTGAGTTCGTAGCCATTCATCTTGGACTCCACCTTCTCGGCATCGGCCACGAGCGCATTGTATTGCTTTTCCAGTTCCGCCTTGCGCTTGTCGGCTTCAATAGGATCCATCTTGCCGACCCGTAGCTTGATGTTGATGTCATCAATTTCTCGGGCATTGGCCCCGATCAGCTTGCGGCGAATGTGAATCGACTCCTCCCGGACCTCGGCATTGAGTTTGATCATGGTCTCCAAGGCCTCATTGAAGTTCTCATCGTCGTTCTTGATCGTGCCCGAGGGAGTGGCGAGTTCGGAAGGCTTCACGATCGCCGGGCCATACTCGATGCGCTCCAGCAACAGGTAGGAGGGAGCGACTTCCTGCGACTTGATGTCCTTTTCATCAATGTAGGCAAAGGTCCCCTTTGCCAACAGATCCTTATTGCCTTGGAAAAGCTGAATCTGGGGGACACGGCCACCTTGTTCATCGGGGCGGGGAATGCGTTCGGAGCGGTCAGTGATGTAACCGGCCATGGTCTTCACTCCCTCATCGGTCTGAACCTCAAAAACCACGATGTCACGCGGCCAGAACGAAGCCACCCCCTTGATCAAGATCAACCCCAAGAGAGCAACGACCATCACAATCCCAAGGGACAAGCCCCCAGCGGTCAGCCAGATCCAGGGCTCGCCCTTGCTGGAGCGGCCCATGCTGGCGAACTGGTTCTTCTTGGACTGGGAGGACTTGTTCATGCAATCAGACGATCTTGTTGCGGTCGCGCAGGCGCTGGCGCAAGACTTCCGCGATGGTGTTCATGACCGAGGTCAGCAGGAAGAGCACTACGGCACTCAGGAAAAGGGTTCGGTAGTGTGTGGTACCAACAGCAGCCTCGGGCAATTCGATGGCAATGTTCTGCGCGAGCGTGCGCATGCCATTAAATATGTTGCCTTCCATCACGGCGGTGCCACCTCCGGCCATCACCAGAATCATGGTCTCACCCACGGCACGGCCGAAGCCGATCATGAGTGCGGAGAAGATACCGGATGAAGCAACGGGGAGCATGATGGTCCAAACCACCTGCCAGCGGTTGGCTCCAAGCGCTGCTGAGGCAGCAGTCAACGACTTGGGCACGTTGGAAAGGGCGTCTTCCGCAATGGTGAAGATCACGGGAATGACCGCAAAGCCCATCATGAAGCCGACCACCAAACTGTTGCGCTGCTCATAAGCCATGTTGGTGACTTGCGGCCACCACATGGTGAAATCCTTGATCTGCTTTCCGGTATTGGGATCGGTGTAGACAAAAAACCAACCTTCCAATACTGGACCGAGAATCCAGCCCAACCATCCAAAGATGACCATCACCGGCAGCACCAGTATCCATTCCTGACCACCATCAAAACGGTTACGTAAGGCCACCGGCAGGGTGCTCCAATAATAACCCACCAGCACCACACTGATCGGCACCAGAATAAGGATGAGCATCACGGAGGGCACGCGGTATTGAAGAACGGGTGCGAGCCAGAAGGCCGCCAGGAAACCGATCACCACCGAGGGCAGCGAAGCCATGATTTCCATCATTGGTTTGATCACGCGCTTGACAGAGTGCGGGAGGAAAGCGGCAGAGAAGACGGCAGCTAGAAGAGCTACCGGAATCGAGAACAGAAGTGCATAAAAGGTTCCCTTGAGTGAGCCGAAAATCAGAGGCATTAATGAAAACTTGGGTTCGAAATCACTGGTGCCACCAGTCGACTGCCATCGAAACTCACCTTTCGAGTATCCCTCATACACCACCTTTCCAAAGAAGGCCCTCGGACTTGCCTCCGGATGGGGATCATCAATGGCATAGCGGTGAATGGTACCGCCATCACCCGCCACGATCAGGTGCTTGGACTTGCCATCGATAATGCCCGAAACCGGCTTATAATCGACTTTCTGTTCCCATCTCACATCACCCGAGGTGCTGTAACGCAACGAGATGTAGTTTCCCGCACCCGCAATGAAACTGCGGTTGCGCAAACTGTTGGAGAAGACGACCACTCCCTCGGGCAGGGCAGGAAACTCCTTCACGAAACCAAAGGTGCGGTCGGATTCTTCGGTCACACGAAAGAGACTCCATTGCTGCTGATCGCCCGAGCGTGATGTGAGAATGATGGAAACCCCACCGTAGAGCAGATCCAGTTGCTGGGGAATTTCGCCCTCGAAGGGGCGGAAGGTCTGCACCTTGTTCACCTCGAGCACATCCCTCGTAAAGTAATCGATGTCGCCACTGTCACTGACTACCAGAATCATCGAGCCGTTGGAGGAGGCGCGCACCATGCTCGGCACCCCACTGAGATCAGAAGTTAGATCGGACTGACCCACCATCTTGAGCTTGGCGGCGCCGATCAACCCCTTCTTCATCATCAACTTGACCACCGAAACAGTGGCATCTGCGCCTTTGCCGCGCTTGACCACGATGAGTCGGGCACCGCTAGGATCTTCCGGATCGCTGGAATCCCCGTAACTGACGGCGGTCACCGGCCCCTCGCCATGCTCGACAACAAATATCGACTCTTCAACCACCTTGGGCTCCAGCCATGACTCGGTGGCATCGTCATTGTAGACCCGTTGGTAATCGATCAGGAAGGAACCAACCCGACCATCCTCGAGACCATAAACCAACCGCTGCTTGACCGTATCGAATGCAAAGGCAGTGACAGTGACCTCTGCCAGGCTCGGAATGACCAACTCTTCAGATGACTGATCCAAAAAATTGAGAAAGGTGACCTTTGATCCGCCTTCGTAAATGAAGGGCATCTCTCCGCGTTCATCCACGCCGATCACCGGTGGCACTGTGCCCGCCGAGATCTTGCCAGCCGCTGTGACATCCGGCGATTTAAAGAGCGGAACTGCGACCTTCGCGATGAAGAAGAACATTCCAATCACCGCAAGGATGACAGCGATTCCACCAAAGCGGATGAACCATCCCATGAAGCGGTCAAAGAACAGGGTCCTCCCCGATACTTCGAAGCGCTTTGGATCTGGTTTGTGTTGATCAGGCCCCGACATGGGTGGTGCGTTTTAAAATGGCGACGACCTGAAACAAAACAGGCCGCGAGAGGCTGCATCACGCCAGAGGGCGTGGCAAGCTTGTCTCGCGGCCTGATTGTGAATTTTCTGCCTTATTTCTCCAGCGAGCCGATCACCTCTTTCGCGAGTTCAGCAGGAATGGGATAGTAACCGTCCTTTTCAACGATCTGCTGACCTTCCTTGGAAAGCACGAATTTCAGGTATTCGAGGGTCAGCTTGTCGAGGGGTTGATTGGGCTTCTTGTTCACATAGATGTTGAGGAAGCGAGCCATGGGGTAGTCACCTGAGAGGGCATTGGCATAGGTGGGTTCGTAAAGTACACCGTCTTCACCACCCACAGCGATGGCACGCACGGCGGAGGTGCGGTAGCCAATGCCTGAATAACCCAGGGCGTAGAGGTCGGCGCCCACACCTTGAATCACTGCGGAGGAGCCGGGTTGCTCCTTAACCGCGGAGCGGTAGTCACCCTTGAGGAGGGCCTTTTTCTGGAAAGTGCCATACGTACCAGAAGCGGAGTTGCGGCCAAACAACGAGATCTTGCGACCTTTCCAATCCTCTAGACCGGCCTGACCCCAATCAGTGATGTCCTGTCCACCACGTTTGCGGGTGGCGGAGAAGATGGAGTCGATCTGCTTGTAAGTAAGGCCTTTGATGGGGTTGTCCTTGTGGGCATATACAGCGAGGGCATCGATCGCAACCTTCACACAGGTGGGCTTATAGCCGAACTTCTTCTCGAATTCGTCGATTTCCTTTTCCTTCATCTCACGGCTCATGGGGCCGAGTTGGGAAAGACCCTGAATAAGTGCGGGAGGTGCAGTGGAAGACCCTTTGCCCTCAATCTGGATATTGACGTTGGGGTAGTTCTTCTTGAATGCCTCAGCCCAATAGGTGTTGAGGTTATTGAGGGTATCGGAACCGATGGATTTCAGGTTGCCGGAGACACCACTGACCTTCCCATAGGAGGTCAGCTTAGGGTCTAGATGAGATTCAGCACTCAATGGTAGAGTGAGAATCGCAACACTTGCAGAGACGATACTGATGACAGTGGATTTCATAATGATTTGGTTTGTGGGACGAGCAACGGGCCCGCATCGCATCGACTAATGAAAATTTCACCCCATTGCACAAAATCATCAGTGTGACAATTTTGTCACAATAAATCGCATTCATTTTGTGACGAAATTGTGACAGTTGCCCCCGTCACATTGTGACACTGTTGTCACAATCGCTGTGCAAAATCCACTAACTAGATCCATCCATCGCCTTTTGCGACGCATAGATCCATCCACGAAACCATGAAATACAACAACCTGACCAAAATCACCCTCGGTGTCTTCATTGGCCTGCAGATACCGACATTCGCCGGTCCTGCTGCCGAAGCTGCTCCAGCATCCAACTGTGGTGACTGGTGCTCCATGCTCAAAAGCAAGCCCAAGCTCTACAAGAACAAGGAAAATCCCTACATTCAAGAAATCGGCATCGAAGGCCGTCTGCAATGGCAAACCGCCAGCACGGATGTCGATGACGTGAATGGTGCTGAGTTCTCCGAAACCTTCACCGAATTCCGACGCGCGCGCCTCGGCACCAAGATCAAGTTCCTAAACTACTTCACCGCCAAGTATCAGGTGAACATGGTCGATGATGACCGCCCCAGCAACGGTGACATCGAATGGGATTATCAGGACATCGATGAAGCCTACCTCGAGTTCAACCTCGGTAAGGCCATCAACTGTTCCTACTTCGACTCCCTCAGCCTCGGCTACGGCCGCTACAAATATACCCTCGGTTACGAGTCCACCACTTCCTCCAAGAAGCTTCTGACTCCCGAGCGTTCCAGCCTTGGCAACAAGGTATATGGCAGTGCGCGCCCCACCGGCCTCAAGCTGGAAGCCGAAAAAGGTGACTGGGAATTCGCTGCCGCCATCTACTCGACCAGTGCAGACGGGGACGAACACGAAACCTTCGGCAGTTGGCAGGACGGTGAGAACATCTGGTTTCACGCCGCTTACTCCCCCGACGGTCCCTGGAGCTATGGATTCGACCTGTCCTACAACAACGCTGACATCGGGGATGACAATGAAGCCGCTCCGCACAAGTGGGCCACTTCGATCAACGCCGCATACGACTCTGATCACTGGGGCATCATTGGTGACCTCATCATCGGCGAGAACCTCGACAATAGCACCGCAGCTCGCGAAGGCACCTTCTACGGCGCCATGGTTATGCCGTATTGCTGGGTCATGGAAGACAAGCTTCAGTGGGTTGGTCAAATCCAGTATATGGCCTCCTCCGAAGATGAGGGCGTCCGTATAAATAGCCGATATGGCCGTCGCACCGAATCCTATGGCGCCGACGTCAACAGCGGTCGCGGTGACTCCCATCTGTCGCTCTACACCGGTCTCAACTACTACCTTTGCGACCACAATGCCAAGATCCAGGCAGGTGTTGAGTATCAGGACCTAGATACTCCAAACGGCAACGTCGATACCCTGACCTATATCCTTGCTGTGCGAACCTACTTCTGAGATTCGCCTCTGAAAAATCTTCCTGATTCAACGCAGTAGAATTCGGAAGTTGTGTTGTGACAGCCGTCCATGTGGGCGGCTGTCTTTTTCATTTTCGGTGGCTGCCATTTTTCTGACCAAAAAAATCCAAGCTCCCCTTCCCTACGGGAAGACCCCCCAGTCGGATCGCCCAAATTAGGGGACAATTTCTCAATCCGCTTGCCAAAGGACCATCCAAGGGTCTAGTCCATCAACCCACACTTAGAGTGATTCACAAAAGTATTCGGACAAAAGGCCGAGGCAGGAATTCTTCAGGTGCAAGGCGTTTGGAGGGAGTGCAGCGAGCTGCATGACCGCCAAAGAACGCAGCAACTGGAAATTCCGGCCCGGAGTTCCGGCAATCGCGAAGCGCTGTATTCCAAATCCAGACCCTACCGTTTTGTCCGAAGACTTTTGAGAATTGCTCTATTGGCGGCTCTGATTCAATCCGCCCCTACAGACCACACCTCCAGACCACTCTTCCACCATGGGAAAAACACTCATCATTGCCGAGAAACCCAGCGTCATGACCGATCTCAGTCGCGCGCTTGCCCAACCCCTTGGCAAGTTTGAGAAGAAGGGCACCGGACGCGACGCCTTCTACGAGAATGAGCAGGCCATCATCACCTCCGCGGTGGGGCACCTGGTCGAATTGCGCATGCCCATGGGGCCCAATGGCAAGAAACTGCCATGGAATTTCAAGGTGCTTCCCGCCATCCCCAAGCGCTTTGATCTCGATCCGATTGAGAAATCCGCGACTCGCCTACGCCAGGTGCTGAAGCTGGCTCGCCGCAAGGATGTGGATACGATAGTCAACGCCTGCGATGCCGGCCGCGAGGGTGAGTTGATTTTCCGCTACATCATGGACATCGGCAAAATTGAGAAGCCCTCCAAGCGCCTGTGGATGCAGTCGATGACCAAGAACGCCATCCTCGGGGCTTGGGAAAACCTGCGTGACGAGAAGCAAATGCAGTCCCTTGCCGATGCCGCAAAATGCCGCTCCGAGTCTGACTGGCTGGTGGGTCTCAACGCCACCCGCGCTTTCACCTGCTTCAACTCCCGCCACGGTGGCTTCAACATCACCGCCGCAGGCCGGGTCCAGACTCCCACCCTCGCCATTCTCGCCAAGCGCGAGGCGGAAATCCGCTCGTTTGAGCCCACCCCCTACCACGAGGTGCACGCCACCTTCGGTGTCGAGGGTGGTGACTACCTCGGCAAGTGGATCGATGAAGGCTGGGAAAAGGACAAAGCCAAGCCCCACTCCCGCGCTGAGCGCATCTGGGACCGCAAGGACGCCGAAGCCATCGTCGCCCGCTGCGAAGGCAAAATCGGTGAAATCACCGAGACCAAGAAGAAGCAGACTCAGATTTCGCCCCAGCTCTACGACCTCACCACTCTCCAACGCGAAGCCCCCTTCTCCGCCAAGGGCACCCTGCAGATCGCCCAGGCCCTCTACGAGAAGCACAAGGTCCTCACCTATCCCCGAACCGACTCACGCTACCTGCCCGAGGACTACATGCCCAACGTGAAGGAGACCCTGCAGGCCATTGCCGACAGCGAGCTACCCAACGCTGAACACGCTCGCCGCGTGCTCAAAGGCAGCGAGAGCGAGGACAAGGGTGTCCCGCGTCTGCACAAAGCCAAGCGCGTCTTCAACAATGCCAAAGTCTCTGATCACTTTGCCATCATTCCCACCGGTAAGGTCGCCAAACTCAACGATGTCGAACAGAAGGTCTACGACATGGTCGTAAAGCGCTTCATCTCTGTCTTTTACCCAGTGGCCGAATTCGAGGCCACCAACCGCATAACCCGCATCACCACCGATGGCATCACCGATGCCTTCAAGACCGATGGCAAGGTGCTCGTTGTCCCGGGCTGGCTCGAGGTCTACGGCCGCACGCCAGGCGTTGCTTCTGGCAAGGACGAACTGGTCGCCGTCAGAGAAGGCGAAAGTGCCTCTACTATTGCTCTTGATCTCCTCGACGAGGAAACTCGTCCTCCGGCTCGCTTCACTGAATCTACGTTACTCTCCGCCATGGAGGGTGCGGGCAAGCTGATTGAAGACGAAGACCTGCGCGAGGCCATGTCCGAGCGTGGTCTGGGCACACCCGCCACCCGTGCAGCGACCATTGAAGGCCTGATTTCGCACAAATACCTGGTCCGAGACGGACGCGAACTCCACGTTAGCGCCAGCGGCATGCGTCTGATTGCCCTGGTCGACGAAATGCAGATCGAGGGCCTCTACTCGCCCAAACTCACCGGCGACTGGGAATACAAACTGCGCCAAATGGAACAGGGCCAACTGCAGCGCGACGCCTTCATGGAGGAGATCATCGCCTACACCAAGGAGATCGTCACCAAGGCACACGAGCGCGCTGAAGAGCTCAAAAATCAAGTTTTCCCCGACCTCAAAGCCCCCTGCCCCATGTGTGAGGAGACGAGCCTCAAACAGACCGATGCCACTTACGAATGCCGCATAGAGGATTGCAAATTCAAGGCCAAGAAACACATCGCTGGCCGTCTATTGACCGAGGACGAGGCCCGCGAGCTCTTCACCAAGAAATCTTTGGGTCCGCTTACGGGCTTCAAGTCACGCTTCAACAAGCCCTTCGACGCCGGTCTCAAGCTCGACGAAAAGTTCAAGATCGCCTTTGTCTTCGATAACGACGACGAGGAGGAGGTCGAGCTGGGTGAAGATCAGTTAGTCGGCGAGCAAACGCTGACCGATGGCCGCAAGGTGAAGCTCTATGAAACCGAGAAGGCATTCCACGTGCCCGAATTGGTCACCAAGAAGGATCCCAAGGGAGTTCGTATCGGCAAGACCATCCTCAAGCATGAGATCGAGCGAGAACAAGCGGTCAAACTGATCACCAAGGGTAAAACCGATCTCATTCGTGGCTTCATTTCAAACCGCACCAAACGCCCCTTCGATGCCTTCCTCACCTTCGAACCCGAAAGTGGCAAAGTAGGCTTCGAGTTCCCGCCGCGTCCCGCCAAAAAGGGTACGAAGAAGTCCGCCAAGAAAGCTGCAAAAGAGTCATAGTCTAGCCCACCTACACCGACCGTATCCATCAACTTTCCCTGCGACTGATTCACCAATTGGTCTGGCAAAACTCTTGATACTAAGGTGAAAGCCCTGACAAGGGCGATTGCGAATCAACGACAATGGTGGCCCCTACCGTGATGCGACCTACGGTCATGGCATCCGTAATCGTAGCCGCAAGAGTCATCGTAGTGATCCTTTTCGTCGCCGTTGGCCAGTGCATAACCGATGAGAGCAGCAGCCAACACACCCACCGTGGCAGCACCGGGATCCACAGATTTGACCGGCCGGCCTGAGCGGTCGTAGGTAGTCATGCAACTGACATTCATGGCAAATAAGCCGACCACCAGTAAGCGGCTGATCGCACGAGCATACAAGATTGTCTTCATGCCCATCGGACGCCGATAGGCTCGGTTTTATTCAAACCCAGCTAGTCTTCTTTGCCGCGTTCGAACAATTCTTCCATTCGGTCAAGATAGAGAGACATTCCATCCTTGCGGTTATGATCCTGCTGTTTCAATTGCTGCTTGAGCTTCAGATAATCATCAAAAACACCACTGGTCTTCCGCGCACGAGTGATTTCAAACCAGTCCAGATAATCACGGCCACGCTCAGTCTTGGACTTCATGATCTGCCGTGCCTGCTCAAGCTGAGTAAGCGACTGCATCACAGACTCACTCTGGCCTTGGGAAAGGCGGACCAACTGCTTTTGATAATCAACCAGCAAGGGGCGATAGCTCGGAAAACAACGATAGCTCAAGTGAACCAGAGCCGCCTGAGCAGGCCTCACTGCCGCGATGCGATCGGTCGCCTCCATTTCATCGAGCAGTGCCCATTGATCCAGCCCCACCCGCCGGGAGCTTACAGATTCTTCACCGTTCGCGGCGCCATCAGATAATGGAGGCAACTCAAGAAACAAGGCTCTGGTGAGTTGCTCCTCGGTCTCGGCGACCGTCATCACATCCGTTAAAAGATTGAGCCCCCCCTGATTGGCCAACTGCAGTGCCCACCATTTGGCAAGGCTATTGGGAGATAGGTTGAGCTCTGGAAAGTGGCGTTGCATCAATATGGACATCTCTCCCTCAAAAGCCGCCGCTTCACTCAGAAATTCACGGAAAGCCTTGCGTCCCTCGGGCTGCTCCAACAAGGCCATGACCAGGGAACCGGCGGACACCCGGAAGGCGACTCTGGATGCTTCATCCAGTTGCAAGTAATCACCACGATCAACAGTCAACAAGTCGTCAACGCGGTAGGTGCCATCCTGTTTGAACATCGCTGCATAAAGACGACGGTCACTAAGCTGCATGCGCCAGGCGCTGGCTTCACGCAGGCCCACCGACAACCAAGGTGGTACCGATAGCACCATGGCATCATCCACCAAAGAGAGTGCTCTCAGTGCGCGTTCATAGATCAGCATTTCGGTGATCACCTGCTTGAAGCGTTCCACTCTCAGGCCTTTCGCCAGATGCATATCCAACTTCAGATGGTAAACGCCCTCGATTACATTGAGACGAGTGACAAAACTTGTAGCTGGCGGCTTGTCACCCGGCTCACCGTGCAAGA
>JBMYMN010000020.1:0-23601 GCA_049597355.1 Luteolibacter sp. | reverse complement strand
GAAAAAACGACCGGCCAAGTGAGCGTGGCGACCACCAGGGTCATCACCAGGCACGCTGCAATGGCCATCATCGCACGGCGACCACTGCGGCCGGCACGTACGTCGCGGGCAAGATCTTCAGCGGCTTCTTCTTCGGCACCGATCAGTTCATTGATGGCAGATCGCTTTGAAAGCGAAAGTTTCCAGCGGGCATCCTCCTTGTGGTCGTGAGCCTCCTTGGCCAGTCCGTGAACGGCCTCGATGCGACGTTTGAAGACAGCCAGTTCCGGCCGCTCTTCGCAAAGGCGTTCGAGTTCCTCCCCTTCGAATGCCGAGGCCTCACCGAGAACCCATGCAACAATTCTGGCTTCGACGGGCTCGTCGCCGTGGGTGGTGAATTTGGAGTCAGACATAATCGTGTGGGGTGAGAATGGAATAATTAACCCGTTGGGCTTTCGATCCCGAGACTGCGAAGCGAGTCCGCGAGATCCTTGAGCAAGTGGTGAAGTTTGTAGCCGACATTGCCAACACTGATGCCGGTGCGCTGGCTGATCTGTTGATACTTGAGGCCTTCGCCGTATTTGAGAGTGATGAGCTCGCGGTCCTTGGGTTCCATCTCGGCGAGCAGGAGTTGCAGTGTACCGGTCGCCTCCAAGCGTCCGAGCAGTTCCTCGGGGACGTCGTCCTTGCCGGGCGTGTCGTGTTTTGGATCGAGTTCGGTTTCACGGCGATGGTCTCTGATGTGGTTGAGTGCAAGATTGCGAACACATCGGTAGAGCCAGGCTCTGGGTTGCTCCACTTCCTCCCAGTGACCGTGAAGCTTCAGAAACGCATCCTGCACGAGGTCTTCGGCCGTCTCACGCTGTCCTACGAATCCGTAGGCAAAGCGGAGCAGTGGAGATTCCTCCGCCTCAAAGACCTCACGAAATGTTGCTTTCTCGTTCATGGGATCCTTCAGCGAAATCACCTCCCGGCGCTTGGCCTCAGCTTCAGGCCTCATGCTGGTCGTTTGAGTTTCCACAGTTTAGCAGGACTTGGAAAGTCCCTGTGTTCATACGAGAAGACACGGACTGCATGGAATCCTTAGTAAATTTTTAGCAATTTATTGAGAATGCAGCCTGGAGGAAACTCATTGTCTCTGAAACCTGATAGAAAATAGGTAGAATCCGCTAGAAAAGCACCCGTTCTGCTTTTTAACGTGAATTACTCAAATTGAATGACTTACATAAATCAATACTCAAGAATTTCGGATCAATGCTTGCCATGTGTAGGTCTCTCTAATAGTTCCGTTTACCCATTAACCTAGCTATGAGTAAATCAGACGCAATCGCAGACAACGCAACCCGGCTACTTTATGCCGGATTTACAGCCATTCTCGCCGCCGGAGTTGGCTTCGGCATTCGTGGTGGCATCTTCGGCAACTGGGCCGCTGAATTCGGTTTTACCGGTGCCCAACTCGGCGCCATTGGTGGTGCCGGTTTCACCGGCTTCTGTTTTGGCATCATGGTTGGCGGCGTGATCGTCGACAAGATCGGCTATGGAAAGCTCGTCTTTGGCGCCTTCCTTTTTCACGTGCTCTCCGCCTTCATCACATTCGGTGCGACAGAAGGCCAAGATGTCAGTACCGCATACCAATTCCTGTGGTGGGGTATGTTTACCTTCGCTCTCGCCAACGGTATTCTGGAGGCTGTTTCCAATCCGCTGGTCTCAACCCTCTATCCCAATAACCGCACTCATTACCTGAACATCCTGCACGCTTCATGGCCTCTTGGCATGGTCATCGGAGGTGTCATTGGTTGGACGTTGGGTGGCGAAGGAGGCTGGCACTGGAAGTGGCAACTGGCTCTGTACCTCGTGCCTACCGTGGTCTATGGTGCCATGTTCTTAGGCCAGAAATATCCCAAGTCCGAAGCATCCGAGAAAGGCCTCAAACTAGGCGAAATGCTCAAGGACGTTGGTATCCTTGGTGGTGCAGTCGCTTGTTACATGATCTACCTCTTTTTTGCAGGCTTCCTCGGTCCCTTCTTCGGTCCTGAGTCTGCCATGCCCACGGTCATCGCTGCTGTTATCGGCATCGGTCTCCTCATTGTGGTGGCGGGGATTACGAAGTTCGCCATTGGTCACTGGTTGATTGCCGTTCTTTTCATTGCTCACGCGCTCGTGGGCGCTGTTGAGCTGGGCACCGATGGTTGGATCCAAAATATCACAGGTGCTATTCTAACCCCAGACCAAGGTAAGATCCTCTTCGTCTTTACCTCGTTGGTGATGTTCGGCCTGCGCTTTTGTGCACACTTCATTGAAACCAAATGCGGTCTGAGCCCCATCGGCCTACTCTTCGTGTGCGCACTGTTCGCGGTCGCCGGGCTGAATTTCGTCTCTGCGGTAGATAGCTTCGGCCCAGCCATGGGCGCCCTACTTATCTACGCCATTGGCAAGACCTTTTTCTGGCCCACCATGCTTGCCGTGGTTGGCGATCGCTTCCCCCGCACGGGTGGTGTGGCGATGAGTCTGATGGGCGGCATCGGCATGATGTCCGCCGGCCTGATCGGCTCCCCCGGCTTGGGCTACTTCAAGGATCGCTATGCTGCCGAAGAACTGGAACGTGTCGATAGTGCTCTCTACGAGGAGTGGAAGGCTGAAGACGCCACCAGTTCCTTCCTATTCTTTAAAGAAGCTGTACCGATCGATCCCCAGAGCTTGGAGGAAGCCAAGGGTGCTGAAGAGCGCACTGAAGCTCAGGAAACAGTCGTCGCAGCCGATATCGTCGGCAACCGCAAGACTCTCAAGACGGACTCGCTCATCCCTGCTGCGATGGCGGTCATCTACCTGCTAATGATGATCTACTTCAAGGCCATCGGTGGCTACAAGCCGGTGGGCATCGTGGAGGAAGAAACCGCCGAAAAGACCGCTTAAATGGGAATCGGTGCTTAGCCCGATTCTCCAAAACCTTAACTGCGGCATGCCCCTCATGGGCATGCCGCTTTTTTTGGGCCATGTCTTGCCCTGCTTGGGAAGGAACTCTAGAAACTACGTCACATGAGACGCCTTCTGACGCTTTTACTCTGCCTTTTTTCGGCCAATGCCTTCGGGGAAGAAAACCCTCACGTCCGCCTCAAAACCACCGAGGGTGAGATCCTGCTCCAACTCAATGCCGCAAAGGCTCCGATCACTACCCATAACTTCATCAAATATGTCGAGAAGGGCCACTACGACAATACAGTCTTTCACCGCGTTATTCCCAATTTCATGATCCAGGGGGGCGGTTTTGCCGCCGAGGCCGCTGGTCTCGTACAAAAGCCTACCGCTGCCCCCATCAAAAATGAGGGACAGAACGGCCTCAAGAACCTCCGCGGCACCATCGCGATGGCGCGCACTAACGATCCGGACAGTGCTACCGCTCAGTTCTTTATCAACGTCGTCGACAATCCCAACCTCGATTACCCCAGCTATGGCGGCTACGCGGTCTTTGGAAAAGTTGTGGAGGGAATGGATGTGGTCGACAAAATCCGCAATGTCCCAACTGGCCGTCAAAATCTCACTTCACTCACACCCAGCGGCCAGACCTTTACTCGCCCGGCACCCAACGTCCCCAACGATGATGTGGTAATCAAATCGGCCAGAGTTGAGGTGCCCCAGGCTTTAGGGCCCGACGAATCACCCGATGCCATATCAAAGGGTGACGATACGGCCTTCAACTCCATGCTCTTCTTTATTCCCCTGCTGGCCTTCATACTCGGCTCTATTCCCTTTGGGCTCCTCATCGCGAAATCCCAGGGCGTGAACATACGCGAACACGGCTCGGGCAACATCGGCGCCACCAACGTTTGGCGCACGCTGGGTAAAAAGTTCGGCATCCCCTGTCTCATTCTCGATGCACTCAAGGGTTTCGTCCCGGTTGTCTTGGTCATCAATTTGATCCAGATCGAGGGTCGCGGCTTGGTCATCGATATCCCCTTTCCCGATGCCTTGGTCATGAGCGTCGATCCTGCTCACACCCTGATCACCCAGGTCCTGCACATTCTCACCGCCCTGTTTGCGGTGCTGGGCCACAATTACTCACCATGGGTTGGTTTCAAAGGCGGCAAGGGTATCGCTACCTCGGCTGGTGTTTTTCTGGCATTGATTCCAGTGGCCACTCTCATCCTTTTAGTGCTCTTTGTCGTCTTGCTGTTCACCACTCGCTACGTATCAGTGGCCAGCGTGCTAACATCGTGCGCACTGCCTTTGATCGTGCTGTGGGGATCCTCGCACCATGGACGCCTGCAGGACGGCAGCTGGAACAAGCCCCTCTTCATCCTCGCTGTCCTCATTGCGGTGATGGCCACTTGGAAACACCGCAGCAATTTCAAGCGCCTGATGGAGGGCACCGAAACCCGTTTCACAACCAAATCCAAATCCAAGGACCATGGCTGATTATTCATTTCCCACCACTGCCATTCTTGGTGCCGGTTCACTCGGCACCTCTCTCGCGCGTCTAATGGCGCCCAAAATGGAGTCCATCTGTCTCGTCGGCAACGAGCCGGATGTGGTGGATGGCATCTCCGCCAATCATCGCAACCCAAAGTATCTCGTCGATGTCGAACTCGGCAACAATGTGTCTGCCACTGGCGATCACTCCAAGATCATCTCCAAGCCACTCATTATTTTTGCTGTGCCCACGGTCGCTATCCGTTCTGAGGCCGAGAAACTCAAGGAATTGGGTCTACCTACAACCACTCCATTGCTCACCTGCGCCAAGGGTATCGAGCGCACCACAGGTGAGCGCATGAGCGAAATTCTGCGCAATGTCTTCCCCGACAACCCTATCGGCATCCTCACAGGCCCCAATCACGCCGAGGAGATCGCCAAGGACATGGTCACTCTGGCCGTGGTCGCCTCCGAAAACGTAGAACTGGCTGCCGCTCTGCAGAATCTATTCACCCTGCCCCACTTTCGCGTCTACACCACCACGGACGTCGCCGGCGTTGAGTTGGGCGGGGCCGTGAAAAACGTCTACGCCATCGCAGCTGGCATGGCTCATGGACTTGGACTGGGCGATAATGCTTCCGCCGCGCTAGTTACCCGTGCACTGGCCGAGATGACGCGCCTGGGTATGGCGATGGGTGGACAATCCGAAACTTTCGCAGGACTGTCCGGCGTAGGCGATCTGATCGTCACCTGCTTCTCCGAGCATTCCCGCAACCACCGAGTGGGTCTCGCCCTCGGCAAAGGCCAAACGCTCGAGGCAGCCGTCAATTCATTGGGCATGTGCGCTGAAGGCGTTCCCAACACCCTCTCCATTTACGAGGCAGCCCGAAAGCTGAATGTAAGAACCCCCATCATTGATGCTGTCTACGCGGTTCTCTACAAAGACATGCCCGCCGCGGAGGCGATGACGATACTCTTGGAAAGAGATCCCCGTCCCGAGACGGAGTGAATGAGGTGCATCCTGCTCAAATTCAGGATGCACGCTTGTTACCGCCAATATTGAACCCAGGCCGTGGGGCCATGCATTCGGATTGGATTGAGTCGGATGAGCAGGCCGATTGGCCATGCCAGTAAAAAGCCCGGTCACGCAAAGCGTGCCGGGCTCAATGAGATTGGGGAGACAAAACTCACTTGCTCATTAACTCGATCATTAGCTTACCCATACCCTCACCAACATTCATGTAGGTGGCGGCGTCACCACCGTAATGACCGCAGCTACCACCCTTGGAGACAGGTTTGGAATAGAAGAATGCGGCATCGTCATGGGCGTCTGCGAAAGCGAACATTTTCGGTGCCAATCCGGCGCCCTTATCGTTTTCGCCGAGGGTGGCGCCAACAAATTTTGCGTTGGGATTGCCAAAGTCTTTTTTCAAATCAGAGAAAAGGAAGGCCAGGTTCTTGTCGTAGGTTCCGGGATTGCCCTTGCCCTCGGAGCAGCCTTGCCACCAGAAAAAGCCAGCCACCTCATGTTTGGTGGCACCGGGGTAATAATCGCCGAGGTTTCTGAGCACCTCTTGAGCGGCACCGATGTCCTGGTCGTATTGAAGGCCCGCATACCAGCCATCGCGGTTTTCCTTAACCTTACGATTTCCATACTCAGAATCGCCTGCATAAGATCCCCCTTTGGCTCCGGTACCAACAGCACTCGGTGGTAACAGATCCCACCCCAGAGCGCGGTTGCCTACACAGGACTTCAGAATCATTACGGGTGCGTCGATGGCATGGCCAAGGTAGTTGCCGATACCAATCTCCGGACCAAACTTGTTGGCATTGCCGGGCACCAACCAGTTGTTGTGCCGCTGTTTGCCCATGCAGTAAAACACATCGCGTACATCCTTGCGCGTGATCCACTCACCGGAATCGTCTACGAGATAAGGATACTTGTCCGCAGCCATACCTTTCAACGCACCTATGTTGCCAAAGCCAAGCATGTTGGATTGACCCAGTAGAATAAATACCTGAACTGGCTTACTTGTGTCGGCCTCCTTGCCATCGTGATCCGGGAGCGTGTCAGGCACATCACCCACGACAACACTTCCACCACCGCCAACAGTTGGAGCAGCTGAGAGCTTCGGACCCTCTTCTTTGATGTAGGCAATGTCGTCATCAGAGAGGATATTGATGCTGAAGGTGATTTCCCGACCCTTCATGTCAACTGTAACCCTGCCCGCATCTGCATCGTAAGCTGTCATTTCGCCTTCGAAGGTCTTTTTACCATCGGCACTGGTCCAAGTGCGGGCATCGGCGGACATCATCAAAACGACTGCGATGCAAAGTGTGGATAGAATTGGTTTTTTGGTCATGGTTTGAAATGGGGTATATTCAATAATACGGCCCATAAGCTGGATCATTTCATCGTGACATACCAGAGGAAACAAAGCGCCTTCTGACACCCAAATCAACACCAGCCAAAATGGGCCTAATTATAGGCCTTATTCAGTTTTTGTGAAAACCACCGTATCCGGTTTCCAGCCAGGTTTGTGGCGATTGCTAAAGTTGCCATTTTCCAGAACGAGATAATGAATTCCACCGATGGTCATGGGGCTGATTTGCAGTGCCTGATAGCTATCCAGATCCATCAAAACATCACCGGACCAGAGGAGTAGTGGATTGGTGGTTCTGCCCTCTGGCTTGAACTCCAGTTGTTTGAAGATGGCCCGAGAAGGATTGTATTTCTTGGCTGGATCAAATTCTTCACCAGGTCTGAGGTGTGCCAAGGCCTTCCACTTGCCCTTGAGATTACCGTTGGCCACAACCTTGCCATCCCATCGAAATTTGGCGCGATCAGGATCGATCTCATCGCTCTCGGCAGTGGCAAATACCGCCTCTTGCCAGACCATATTGGTGAACGGCACCACTTCTGCGGAGCGGATCACCAGGTCCTCACCCATTGGGGGCAACTTCTGCTCTTGAATATGAATACTGATGAGACCGTTAGGCATTTTTTCTGTGGGCTTGGCCTTGTACTTATCGTTGTATCGAAGAAAGCTGATCGCTGCGAGGGTGACCTCCTCCCCATCGAATTCATTGAGGAAGTCGGCAGTGATAAAACCACCATATTGCTGTTCACCACCGCCTCGGCCGATGCAGTTTTTCATCTCTGAGAGTTTGCGCCCATTGACGTAAATGGCAAAACCACCACCATTGCCAACACGGGTACGGTGATTGACAATGATGCGGTAACGATGCCCCTCCTTGAGCTTGGGCACTTTCACCTGCTTGCGCATCATGAATACCTCCTTCTCCCACAGGGTATTGGCGCCCAGCGTGCCATAGCAGATCGGCCCGACACAGCCATCATGGCACTTGGAAAGCACACCTTTGGGAATCTTGCCGTTGAAGTGACCAAAGGGTGACTTGCCGGTCTTCCAACCAGCCTTCCTCCACTCAAAGCCGGGTTGAAACCATTCCTCCATGCCCATGGGCAGAGTGACCTCGCGATAACGGGTAACCAAATGATCCCATGGCTGGCGTTCCTCAGGAATGGGATCGAAAGAATGATACTGCCAATCGGCATTGCGCAGATTAAGAAACATCTTCCACTGATACTCTTCATGACCGGCGCGTGTATAAAGCGCCACCAACTCGTCAATAGAATCCTGCTTACCTCCGGGGCGGCTACTCTGCTTTTCCAAAGAGGCAGCATCCTGGAGTCGACGACGGTTTTTTCCCACATACTCAGGCACCAACTCATTCATGATGATGGGCGTAATGGCTTTTTTCAGTTCCGGACCAAAGTCGGACGGATCCGCATTCAGGAAAAGTTCCTTATAGGGCAGGATCACATCCGGAAACTTTTCACGCGAGATAGCGTAAAGCACGTCAAGGCCCCCGGGCATTTCCGCAAGTGATTCAGCCAGCAAGGCCATATGACCAGTCACTGTGCTGGAGATGTCGAGACCTCCTTCTGCTCGATTCATTCCATTGAAGCCGGTATATGTTTCCTTGAGAGTCGACACAGCAAAGGCCTGTATTTCCACTGACGACTCACGAATTTTGGAGCGCATCTGAGGCAGCATGCCCTTGGCAAGAGCGGCGCGCTGATTTCCCTGCAGTAACTTCCCAATTGCAGGTATGACTTTCTTGTAGGTACGAGCATCGGCTACTACAGGTGTAAGCGCCTTCATCGCCGCGTTCTGCAACCACCAACCGCCCTCGTGATTGAGATAACTCAGAAGCAGGTTGGTATGTGGCACAACCGTGTCGGCATCAGCGTAGGAAATAAGGTGCAGGCAGGCATCCTGCACCCACCAGGATTCCTCGGGATCGGCGATAGCTTTGAAACAAAGCTCATATACCTCAGGTGTCAGTAACTCAGCCTTTCCCTCCTTGCGCACGATGTGCTCGATAGCTGCGAAAATAGGTCGCCTGATGCGTGCGGATTTGGAACGCATGAGTTCGGACACGAGTTCCGGGCGCAGCTTTCCACTCTCCTCGAGCCAGCCGATGTAGCCGCTGTTGTAACCGAGAGCCTTGGCGGCCGCAACCCGTCGAATCGCTGCATCCGGATGGCGGACATACTTGCGAATCAGGTCATCGCTGATATCTGGCGGCGCCAGCTTGCGAAGCACCGGGATACTGGCGTCTTCAGCCAGAGTTTCTCCACTCAGATCCATGACCGAACCATCCGGCATGGCAACGGGCAGCATGGAGAGAAACTCGTTGTCGGCTTCGGTGCCCCACGGCAGCTTGGGCAGCTTGTAGGGTTTGGACCATTTGGTTGGAGGCGCACCGGTGATACGCAGAGTCTTGCGCGGCACGGTGTAACAGAGGCCATAAGCCACGCCCCACTTCTCGCCGTCGTAACCACCACCACCGAGGATACCAAAGGAACCGTCGTAGCGGCGCGACAGCTCGTAATGCCAGCGGCGATGATCCATAAACTCGCGATACTGCTTGGGCTTCTTGTCCTTCATCAGCCCCATGGAGGAACTGCGCCACATCTCACCAATACCGCCACCGGTGTGGCCATGCAGCATGAAGCTCGTGGTGTAGAAGCTGGGCATGGCGCAGACGTCGCGAGCTTTGGCATACACTGAGTTCTCTCCATCGGGAGTCAGCGCGGCAGCCGCAGCCATCGCGAAGGCCAGATTACCGTTCTTGCCGTTGTCCACGAAGCCGACCTCGGGACGGTGATCGCCGTAGGGATTGATGCCCTTGCCGGCGTAGCGATAGAAATGGGTCAACACGCGACTCAGAGGCTCATCGGGCACATCGACCCCGCATTCCTTGGCCAAGAGAAGGAAGGTCACCACCGCGGTTCCGGCCGCATTGAGGTGGCCATCCCCGTAGTTGAGGCCGGGCACGCTACCGCGGCCAGCCCAAGCATCGTTGTACATACCCCCGAGGGCCTTCTTGACCTGCTCCTGAATAACAGGAAGCACTTCCTGGTCTCCCGTACGCAGGTAATACTCGCAAAGAGGAATGCCGCCGAAGCCGGCATACCAAGCGTAGGTGTGTGGCTTATGTTTTCTCGCCCACTCCCCCACCACCTTGGTATCTTCAGGATCACCGGTGGAGATGAGGAAAAACATCCCGAGGTCACCGAGACCGTAGCGCTTCGGGTCGGCGGAGATGTAATCAGCGAGATTGCGTACAATCTGATCAGACTTCTTGCAGTTCATTGGCCATGTGTCCGAGTAGGCACCGAGCACAGGAATCTGCACCACAACTGGCTGGGCCAACTCCTTAATCTTGAAAGTCAGCTTGCCGTCAAAAGCTTCGGCGCGGGTGATCCAGTTGCCCATTTGGATGCGCGGATCAATATCTTTGAGCTTTTCGCCATTGATGCTCTCGATGGTCTGGCCCTTCTCGAACTTGCCCGTATCTCCGGCAGGCGATCCTGGCTCCACTGCCGCCACCTTCATCACAAATGCGGGCTGCACCAAGTCAATGGATAGCCCGATCGGACCGAAACGCTTGATGTTCTGAATCGATGCCGTTTCCGAAGGCCGCTGGGAGAACAAGCCGGGGCCCCTGTAATAGCTGGAATTTTCAGCCAGCGCCGGTAGTGTGAGAAGTGTGACGAACGCTGTGGATATGCAAAACTTCATGGCTAGAGAATACGAAACCCCCAGCTGCGGCCTTGCACCAGCGGATAATCCTTATTTGGCAACTTTCCCTTGCTTGGCTTCCTCAAAGGAAATCAACTCCCGGGTCGGCTTCTGATTTTGCTCAACTGCCTGAAGCATCTTTTTCCAGCCACCAGCAAAGCGGCCACCGGCAAAGCCGCGCATCATACCCTCATCGGCTTCGATGATCTTGATGGCGTCTTTGGCGTGAGCCCCATATGCGAGCAGCACAGCCTGCACGGCACGAATCTTGAAGCTCCCCTTGCCGTCCTCAGTGTCCATGGTGCCCATGGCCCAGTCGAGACCTTCACGAATACCCAAGCGAGCGAGAATTTGACCGGCTGGTTGGAGAGTTGCACCCGGATTATGATACGAGTGTGCCTTGGGATCGTCGTTCATTGCCACCAACTTCACTTCATCAGCTACCAGCGGGAAGTCTTCGGCAGGAATCTTGTTGATGAGTTTCATCGCACTGCCACGCGCACCCTGACGTGGATTGTGGGCGAGAATTCGAACCGCTTCATAAAAAAGCTTTTTATCCTTCACCAAGCCATCGGCATAAGGGTCCGCGGACGTAATGGTGAGAGCATTGGCGATCCCTTCGTTGATTAATCCATAATCATCCTCCTTGCTCTCCAACACCAGCTTGAGCATGTCCTGATAGTATTTCTTGGCGTAAGGCTGGTGCCAGCAGAGCGTGTTGGCGGCCGAGGTGCGAACGGACAGAGGCTGCTTGGGTTGGCGGATGATCTCACCGATTGCGTTGATTCGTGGCTCCGCCCATTCCGGCGGACACTTGTAGCCGTAAAAGTCGATGGCACATTGCTTGGCCAGGACGTTGTCGCTCTTGAGTTGGAGATCGATCAGTTCAAGCCCTTTGCCCTGACGATCGCGCAGAGTCCATTGTGCGCGACGCCGGATCTGAGGAGCAGGATGACTGAACATCGCCACCAGTTCGGCCTCGGTCTTGCTGGCGTAGTCGATCTTGCTCTGGTCTAGCACAGCAATGGCCTGCTCACCCCTAAACCAGATACTTTCATCCGCGTTCTTACCAGTGATGTAGAGAGCCTTGCGAGGGGTGCAGTAGTTCAGCAGTAGCGCACCATTGGTATTGATGGATTTGTGGCCGCTACCGTTGTAGGTAAACTTGTCGTCCCAACTGCGATATAACGTGTAGAGCCAACGCGAGCGCTTATGGTATTCCTGAGTCACCTCAGGACCTGCGACGTTGGTGCCCAGAGGAGACCACAACACGTTAAAGAAATAGGAAGCGTGACCGGTCTCCAGACGATCCGAGTCGGCCGCGACCTGACTCGAAAAGAACTTGGATGCTTTCTTGTCACCGACAAGTGACATGGCAAGGGCCGCCGAACCACTCATACCGTTGTTATTGAAGTCACGGCTGTTGGGGTTGTGAACACCATAGGGAATGGTGCCTTTGCCAACAAACGTCCTGAAGAATCCGGAACTACGCTCGATCGCAGCCTGCAACTTGGGATCATCCACACCGCAAGCCTTGGCCAAACTCATACCGATAAAGCACACCAAACTCGGCTGATTGATGTGCGAGTATCCAGGCAAACGACCACGGCGTTTGCTGGAAATCATACGGTGACCCCAAGTTCCCGATTGGCACTGTCCTTTTGCAAGAGCAAGTGCGTAGGTCTCGATACCCGGCATGTAGGTCTTGTCGCCGGTGAGGAGTTGATACTCGGCGAGGGCGGTCAAAGCATACCCCCAATACCAACCAACGTAACCCATATCGCTACCACCTTCCATCACCGCCATGCAGGCCTCGCGATCAGGCTTGGCCCAACTTTGCTTGGCCAAGCTGGCTCTCACAAAATCAATGTTTTTCTGCTCGCCCGTGGCCATCAGACCCAGGTGACCGACCGGCAGGCGATCGTTGGCGATGCCTTTCTCGTCGGCAACCATCTTCTCAGCGATGGCCTTGACCAGCGCATCGGTCTTCTTGCAGTTGAAAGGTGCTGTATTCGAGAATTTGCCGTAAGGCTTAAGCTGAATATCGACGGTCATACCACCCTTGAGCGTAAGTACCAGCCGTCCATTATTGGCAGAACCTTCCGCCTCATCAATGGCTCTAGCCAAGTCACGACGGGGATTCCCCTCGAACTTCTCGCCGTTCAGGCCGATAATTATGTCTCCCGGCTTGAGCTTACCATCTCCGGGCGAACCCTTGTCGACCTTGGTGATCTTGATATCGCTTTTTCCAGTCTGGCCGGTGAGACCTGTGGGACCCATTAAGTGCTGAGCATGGAGCAAGCCAATGCAGCATGAGAGGGAGAATAGGAATGCAATGAGGCTAAGGCGCATGAAGAGGTGTGGGCTAGGCATCTGATAAAGGTGAAATCAACTGAGATTATTCCGATCCTTCACGAATCTCCTTCATAGGAAACCCTAAACAGGCTCAAACCGACGCCGATATTGGTGCAGGTTCAGCCATGCAAAGGCATCTTGGGCCTATTCTTCCTTCTGCTTCAGCCCTTCGCCCAGGAAAGGATAGAGCTCGATCACCTTAGCCGGAAACGTATTGGGCCAGCCTTCATTGTGCTGTGGCTCACCAGGAGTACTGCGACCATCACGGATGGCCTTCGCCAGCAACTCTGCCATAGCCTTGGCTTTTTCGGTATGTTGGATATAAAGATTCGCGGTTTCAGCTAGATCGACTTCCAAATTGTAGAGTTGGACTGGAGGCAGAGCTGCATTCTTGTGGGCTTCTCTGGGCTTAGGGGCACTCCACCCACCTGATCCAGGACAGAGAGCGAGTTTCCAAGGACCCTGACGGATGGCAAATGCGCCACCAATGGAATGATGAATAGTGTAGGGTCGAACGGATTGCTTCATATGAGGATCCTTGAAGAGTGGCATAAGCGAATAGGAATCCTCAGCAGCGTTGCTTGGTATGTCTGCACCACTCAGTTCTGCAGCGGTAGCCATAAGATCGACAGAAGAGATCGTCTGCTCGCTATGCTGTCCGGCTTTCACCTGATCAGGCCAGCGAACAATGAAGGGTACGCGGTGACCGCCTTCGAAGACATCAGCCTTGTGACCACGCAACTTGCTATTGGGATGGTGGCCCTTGGCGATAAGGTCGGGAATTTTGGCTGCGGGAGAACAGCCATTGTCGGTCGTGAAAATCACCAGAGTGTTCTTGGTGATGTTCTGCTTGTCCAGCTCGGCGAGCACTTCACCTACCACCCAGTCAGTCTCCATGATAAAGTCACCGTAGGATCCGATCACACTCTTACCCTGCCATTTCTTGGCAGGCACAATCGGAGTGTGCGGGCTGGTAAGCGGGACATAGAGGAAGAAAGGTTTGTCCGCTGACTTCTGCATGTGACTGGCAATGAATTTGCGAGATTCACGGGCAAAATCTCTGAGGCAATTGACCGCCTCGAAATTCTTACCCGCCGGACCCGCACGAACCCATTTCTTACTGACAGTCGGAATCTCTGTTGGGATATCATCTCGAAGGTATACGTAGGGGAACATATCCAGCGAGGCAGGAATGATGAAGGAGCTATCAAAACCCAGAGCCAACGGCCCCCCCTCGACCTGCTTGGAATAATCAAAATCCCAGCCGGTTCCCTCCGTGGAACCTTCCTCAGCCTCGCGCTTCTCGCCATTGGGCAACTTCTGCCAACCAAGGCCCAGATGCCATTTGCCGACGATGCCGGTGCGGTAGCCCTGCTGACTGAGCATCGAGGCAACCGTCATTCGATCGGTTGGTATCAATGGCGGACTCACTCCCACCAGTACGCCCTTTTTGAGTCTGGAGCGCCAGTTGTAGCGGCCCGTAAGAATCGAGTAGCGAGTGGGTGTGCATACCGATGAGGTGCTGTGGGCATCGGTAAAGCGCAGTCCCTCTTCAGTCAGCCGATCAATATGAGGAGTAGGGGCCAGTCCACCAGTGTGGGATACATCTCCCACCCCTTGGTCATCGGCCAAAATCAAAACAATATTTGGAGGCGCTGCAAGGGGTTTGGTGGGTATACCACCTTGCTTAGAGCGCGGCTGACCATGGGCCGCTGCGACAAAAAGCGCAATGCAGGCAAAATTATACAGATTATTCACTATGAATGAATTACGGCATAATCTCCCCGAACCTTTCCACAAGATTGTGAGGATGTTAGCACCCGCTGTCGCTTTTTCACAACAGACATGCCCAACACCAGCAAATCCATTGCCGTTGCCTGCCTTGTGCTGATTTCTCACGTGCAAACCTGTGCCAAAGGGGAGCAAGTTCGTCCCAACATTCTCATAATGGTGGCTGATGATTTGGGCTACTCGGATCTCGGATGCTATGGTGGTGAGATTCTTACGCCAGTATTGGATCAACTGGCCGCTCAAGGACTGCGCTACACACGATTTTACAATTCCAGCCGCTGTTGCCCCTCACGTGCCAGTCTATTGACGGGACTCTACCCCCACCAAGCAGGTATCGGTCGCTTTGTCGGCCGTGGTAAGCTGCCCGGCTACCGAGGCCATCTCACCAAGCGCTGTGTCACTCTAGCAGAGGTGCTCAAGCCAGCCGGATACACTACCCTTGCCGTCGGCAAGTGGCATCTCAACGACCCGGGCCCCATCGAGCGCGGCTTTGATGAGTTCTATGGATTCCCTCACGGCTACGGCATCGACTCTTGGGACCCCAAGATGATGATCCGACTGCCTGAAGGACGTCAGATGCGAACCTACGATAAGGGTCAGTTTTTCGCCACCGATGCCATCACCGACCATGCTCTCGACTTCCTGATGGAAGCGCGAAAGAGAAAACAGCCGTGGCTGCTTTACACCGCCTTTCAGGCACCGCACTTTCCGGTTCAGGCACCTCCCAAATTAAGCGCTACCTACGATGAAATTTACGCCGAAGGATGGGATCTCCTGCGGGCACAACGCTTTGAGCGAATGAAGAAGCTCGGGCTGATCGACAAGCACCTCCAACTGCCACCGCGCTCGCCCATCGATTTGGTGAGAGTTGCAAAACGCATTGGCTCAATGACTGTGGACGGCATCAATCCCCAATGGTCTTCACTCCCAGAGGACCGCAAGACTGACCTCGCCCGCCGGATGGCCGTGTTTGCCGCCATGGTTGAAAATATGGATGCCAATATCGGGCGGTTGGTAAAATCCCTGCAAGATCACAATGAACTCAATAACACCCTTATCCTCTTTCTTAGCGACAACGGAGCCTGCGCCGAGTGGGAACCTTTCGGCTTCGATCTCGATCCCAAGGATTATGAGAAGAACAAACCAGGTTACGGCATCAACACCGGCACTCCAAATCGACCCAACTTGCTGCACAAAGGCGAGTCACTTGCTGCCATGGGTGGCCCGGGAAGCCTTTTTAGTTACGGGTGTGCCTGGGCCAACCTCAGCAATACGCCGCTGTGGCTCTACAAGCACTACGCTCACGAAGGCGGCATACGCACTCCCATGATCGCTCATTGGCCCGACCACATCTCCGGCCGTGGCGAGCTCCGCGATCAGATCGGCCACGTCATGGATATCATGGCCACCTGCATCGAGATTTCCGGCGCCACCTATCCGGAGACTTTTGCAAGACGGAACATTTTGCCGTTGGAAGGTCGTAGCCTCATCCCCTCCTTCAACGATCATAAAGGAAAACCTCGGACACTGGTGATGGAGCACGAGCGCAATGCTGCACTCATCGACGGCGACTGGAAATTGGTAGGCCAGAAAGTCATCTCCAAAAACCAACTCGATCCCGAAGCAACCTGGGAGCTTTACCATCTGAGTCGCGACCCTGTCGAACAGAACGACCTGAGCAAAAAGGAACCTGAACGAGTCAAGCGTATGATCGATCAACTCGAAATCGAAGCCAAGCGGACATTCGTGTTACCAGCACCATGAAGTAGAACCTTAAAGCGCCTTCCTACGGGCACGCTCCATCTGGGTTTCCAGACGACGCTCCATCAAGTCGGCCTTCTTATCTTCACCCACCTGACGATACATCTGCGCGATGCGCTTGTGCAGCTCAACCTCGGTCTTGGCGCGAAACCAATCGTCACTGCCGGTGTCAACCACCCGCTTGAATGCGAGCTCCATGTCGCGTACCGCCTTGGGCGCAAGCTCCTCATGATCTTTGATAAACGTGAAGTAGTCCTCGCACATCGTGGCGAAACCCGAAACCGACTTTCCGTATTCACGCAGGGCTCTGTCATAGAGTTGTGAAATTTCCTTGAGGGCTTCGGCCAAAGCCTTCTGCTTGTCGCTCTCGTCACCCTCCGCAGCTCCTTCAGTGATCTTGCTGTAAATCCAGTCGGCCTCGCGCTTGAGACTGGTCGTCACCAGATCCGATTGCTCAGGAGCTTCGCGGTGTTGACGGCCCCGATCGCGATCAATCTGACGACGGACATCGCTGAGATCCATGTGCGGAAATAGATGCTCTTCCTCAACCGTGCGGGCAAGCTCACTCATACGGGGGTTCTCCCTAAACTCACGCTTAAGTGCATCGCAAAAGTCCTTGTATGCGCTGAGGGTAACCGGATCCCCCGGATTCTCAGTGAATTCAGGGTTCAATTGCATCGTCTCATAAAGCACTTTCCAATATTCGGGGAAAGGCTCGCCATCTCGCCTGACTGCTTCCACCACCTGCCGTTGGTAATTGGTTTTGTTAAGAGCACCAAAAATCTGGGATAGCCATAATTGACGCTGGAGTTCGAGCTTTCGGCTGGCACGCCTGTATTCGCGTGACGACCACAACCAAATATCCTGTTCGTTGATACTTTTGCCGGTCTGTGGATCCCTCGCCTTGCCTTCAGACACACCCTCAATGCGTCCAATCTTGGTCGACCATTCCTCGTCCTCAATTTTCACTGCAGCCCAAGCATGGCCACCGCGATTGGTCATACCGGATAAGCCAAGTGCTGGAATGCCGGCGGCGCGAGCAGTGTTGATGCAGAAGTGAGTCTGGTCACCACAAATGCCTCCCTCTTTCAGAATTTCTTCCAGAGTGTATGTTTCGTAGGGATTGAGTCCGTCGACCGCACGCTCCATTAGATATTCGATGTCACCGTAGGTCTTACCCCATGATTTGCGACGCAGGCTGCGATACTCCTTAACTGCCCAGTCCAGCTCACTTTCGGTCACTGGTGCACAAACCACAAAAGTCAGATCCCTCGCACTACTGCGGTCGATACTCACCTCCAAGTAGCCACGTTCGTTCTGTGTTACATACCAATCATAACGCGTACGCGCATCCACTCCGCTCGATTCGTAGTCATCGCCATCGGAGTCACCATGGACGTAGGCAACCGGCTCGTCGAAGACTACAGCACAAGCAAGGTTGAGGTTAAAATACTTGGCCGCCATATCAGGCTTATCATCATGGACACTCCAAAGATTGACCATCATTGGCAGCACCTTGAGTACATCGTCCTCTTCTTGAACGGTGATCAGAACTTCTTCCATGGCTGCGTTGTCTGTCATGATATGACGGCTAAAGTCATCGAAGCTGGGATTATCCGCCGCATCTTTCCACAAAATGGGCGGAAACATTTTGAGCATTTTCCAGCGCAATACCGTTCCGTAAAATTGCGGCACTTTCATCAATTCCGTAAGACCATCACCACGAATGTTTTCTGGCATTTGTGTGATCGTAGCCTCAACTGAAAGCTGGAGTTGATTGCGATACGCGGTCCATTTTCCGCTCTTGATGACATCCTCAAGATCCTTGAATAGCAGTTTCTCATCCACTGCCTTGGAACCATGCAAAACTCGGCCATCCATGGTTTCTGGCACCGGATCGGACACCTCAACTACCTCAACTACCTCAACCACCTCATTCACTTCATCCACCTCTCGCAAAGGCTTGGGTTTGGGGGCCTGCGGTTCTGGCATGGGCTTAGGCGCAGCCTTCTGTTGTTCAGCCTGGCTCTCAAGAATCACCGATTCTTGTTTCGTCATCTCGAGTTGCAGCGGGTTAAGCACCAACTCACCTTCCCAGACGTCCTCCACCTCACTTTTGGCTACATCCTCGCTTTTCTGGTTAAATGGCAAAGTAAGCCAAGTCGCCGAAGCAGCCACCAAGAGTATGATCGTAGTCTTGCGTAGGGATTTCAGCTGTACAAGGACGCAACTCATCGCATCACAACCCTCAACCTTTTCTGACGTTACATCAAGTAGATTGAATCCTAGGCGTTGTGTGTAATACATAAGATGTGGCCAGCAACTCCGTCCAAAACTTCTTCAGCAAACGCATGCGTGCGCTGCTGAGCGACAGTCCGGACGGCGTGCCTCCGTGGCTCCACGAGATCGATACCGAGGAGGGAGAGGGTCTATACACTCCCGCCGACGCTCCATGGGTGGTCCATGCCAATATTGGAACCCTAGTCGGTGGCATTCGAGCTCTGCTGATGCAGGCTCTGCACCCCGGCAGTCTGGCCGGAGTCCGTGATCATTCGCGTTACAAGAAGGAACCGCTGGGCCGTCTCGCTGGCACGATTCGTTGGCTGACCATCACCACCTTTGGTTCAAAGAAGGCCATCGGACGCGAAGCTGGCCGGGTCAATGCCATGCACGCGAAAGTACGAGGCAGCTACACCAAGGCCAGCGGCACGACTTGTCCCTATCGTGCCACGGACACCGATCTGCTGTTGTGGGTGCACGTCGCCTTCATGGATTCCTTCCTACGTGCTCACCAGCAATACACCGATACTCCGATCCCAGGTGGAGCAGATGCCTACATTCGTCAATGGTCCAAGTCGGTAGAACCCCTCGGTCTCAAGGGGGCACCAATGGACGAGACTGAGTTACTGCACTGCCTCAAACGCTACGATGATCAACTCACTGTCAGCGATGATACCCGCGAAGTGCTACACTGGATCAAGCATCCTCCCTTGCCTATCACCGCAATACCCGCCTACCGCTTTTTGTTTCAAGCGGCTGTCGCGAGCATGTCACCCAAGCAGCAAGACATGATGGGCTTCTACGTATTGCCGGACCCGATCATCAAACCGACCACCCGCGGACTCCTCAAGATGTTGCGCTTCGCCATCGGTACCGAGAGCCCGCTGGAGGAAGCCGGCATCAAGCGCTTGCAAAAGGCAGGCGTCATTGATGACGGCACTCTATCAACGGCAGAGTAAGCCGTGCAGATATCAGAAAAGATCTTATCAAGATTTCCTGCCATTTCACAACGGCTCTGATAGGGGTCTGGCATGACCGATGATCAAAGCCGCTCACTCGCCAACTCGGCCAAGGCCCTGACTACGCACAAAGCCTTCGAAACTCTCATTCTCACTATCATTGTTCTCGCTGGCGTAGTGGTCGGGCTTGAAACATCGCCCAGCCTAGTCGAGCTCTACGAATCGGAATTGCGTCTGACCAATCAGATCATCTTGTGGATTTTCGTGGTCGAAGCCGTGCTCAAGATACTTGCCCAAGGCAATAGGCCCTGGCGCTACTTTCTCAGCCCATGGAACATCTTCGATTTTTCCATCGTGGTGGTCTGCTTTTTGCCACTGGGAACCACCTACATTGCCGTCCTTCGTATGGCCCGCATCCTCCGAGTCATCCGCCTGATCACGGTAGTGCCAAGATTGCAGATGCTGGTGTCAGGGCTCCTCAAGAGCATCCCGTCAATGTTCTACGTCACCATCCTCATGAGCATCCTCTTTTACGCCTACGCTGTGATGGGTGTTTTTCTCTTTCGCGGCAACGATCCCGGTCACTTCGGTGATCTGGCAAACGCTCTAACCACCCTCTTCCGCGTGGTCACCCTCGAGGACTGGACCGATGTGATGTACACTGCCTACCATGGCTCAGAGGCCTACAACGCTCAGGGTCCGATTCCCGTGGGCACCGAACCCAAGGCCTTCGGCTGGCTAGGCATCTTCTACTTCATCAGCTTCGTGATCTGCGGCTCTATGGTGATGGTGAATCTCTTCATTGGTGTGGTCCTTACCAGCCTCACTGAAGCTCAGGCCGAGCAACTGCGCGACAAGATGCATCTCGACGAGAGCGACGGCCACATCCATGACATCGAACAGAGCCTGAATCAGGTTCAGAAAAGCCTCGATGAGATGCGCGAAACGATCAACCGGAAGAGCCAAAGCTGAGTGTTATGCACCCAGCTCTCAAATAAAAATACCGTCGACTCAAGCTATGAAAACCACATGATTTGCGACACCTGCAGCCACAAAAACCCGAGATGAAAAACAACCCTCACCCGCTCATACTTGCCATCACTGGCACCTTGTTCCTGTTCTCAGGATGTGGCGAGAAGAAAACCGTTACTTTGGACGCTGACGATCCTCTGGCAGCCGCTCTTCTCAGCCCGAATGAGCCTCACTCCAAAGCCGGCTCCAATACACTTACCGGTTTCACCACACAGTATCAGGATATTCTCGCCAAGGTGAATGCGCAATGCCCGCAGGAGTATCCCGACAACGTCACTCCTTTGCCGGAGTTTTATGAGTTGGCAGAAATGAGTTCCGACAAACTCATGGAGCATCTGAAAAGCTGGAACCCCGTGCAGCGCATGAATGCGGCCGCGGCACTTGGCAAGCGTGGCACTGCTGCAATCGCAGAGCTTCGCAAGGGCACTCACTCTGAAAACAACAAAGTCCGTGCTGGCTCGGCCATAGCACTCGCCGCCATCTGCCGCGCCACTCCCAGAGACCAGATCCCCGAGGACCTGGTAAATGATTTCATCCGCCTGACCACCGACCCCGAGCATGAAGTCCGCGTTGCTGCGCTCAAGGCTCTGGGAACCCTCGCCCCCAAGACTCGCGAAGCCACGCTCGCTGTCCTCGCGATGACCGTTGATCCAGACGAATACCTCGCTCAAGACGCCATGGTGACCCTAAACAAATACTTCGAGGCTGACAAGCTGGCCATCGAGGACATTGAGGCCGGACTCAAAGCCGCCATGAATGGTCCGCTACCCAACGGCAAGGGCCACATCGTGATGATTATGAGCAAGCTCAAGCCCATGGACCAGCGGCGCTTCATTCCCGAATTGCTGGCTCATCTGGATTGGTATACCCGACGTGACACCATGTTCGCGGGTGGAGGGCAGGAACTCGCCCTCAACATGCTCACCAAACTCGAAGTCACTGAGTTGGTGCCCCGCTTACCCAAGTTGATGGGCAAAAAAGGCCGCGGCATGCACCTCTACAATGCCGCGCTCAATTCCGTTCTCGCTTTTGGCACTGAAGCTAAGGAACTCGTTCCCGACCTGAAAAAAATCCTCAAGGATATGGAGAGGCTTGGTCGGGATGCCCCGATCACTCCCAAGGATGATCTCGAACAAGGCATGAGGGATCTCAAGCAGGCCATCATCGAGATCGACAGCCTCTAATTTTATCCCCTTGTCCACATGAAACGCTTCATCGCATTCACCACTATCTTCGCCGCACCGTTGGCCGATGCGCAGAAGGAGCACGGCCTCGCTGAGTTCCCGCCACATCAAACGCCCGTACCCTACGTGGGCATTCGCAACTGGCATCTCACCCAGAACCTCGGCGCCACAGGCGCGCGCGGTTACGTGCAGGGCCACGAGGGCCACAGCCATGACAGCCGCGAGGTCATGATCAAGAGCATCGAACCAAATTCTCCCGCCGATGGCATTCTTCAGCCCTACGATATCATTGTTGGTGCCGCTGTGCCACCCAAGACCCCGGCCAGTAGTTGGACTACCGCGCCTGAGCTCAAGCGCTTCGACTCAGATGCCCGCCTTGCCTTCTCACGTGCCCTGACATGGGCCGAAAGCGAGGCTGGCAAGGGCGAACTCAAACTGCTTCGCGTGCGCAACGGCAAGCAGGACACCGTTACCCTTAAGTTGCCGGTGCTTGGCACTTACAGCGATACCGCCCCCTTTGAATGCACCAAGTCCGCCAAGATCGTGGAAAATGCCGCGGCCTTCATCGCCGATAAAATGCCTGCCGACGGTTACGGCCCTGGCATCGGCCGTCCCCACAACGCAGGTCTGCTGCTTGCCACTCACAACCCCGAGTATCTCGACCACGTTCGTCGTAGCGCCATGCGCATGAGCCTAGGCCACACCATCACCGACGCCGGCCATGAAACCTGGCGCTGGGGCAATACCAACACCTTCCTCACCGAATACTATCTGGCCACCGGTGACGACCGGGTGATACCCACCATCGAGGAGTTCGCCAAGGTCCTCACAGACGGCCAATGCAATCCGGGCACCTGGGGTCATCGTGGCGTGCCCGACTTCATTCCGCCCGGCTATGGTTCAGTCAACTCCACTGGCATCGTCTGCTTTTACTCGCTCATCCTCGGCAAGCAGGCCGGTGTCACCTACTCGGATCAGGCGATCGCCAACAGTGTCAGCTTCTACGGCAAGTATGCTGGCCGTAGTAACATTCCATATGGCGACCACACCCCCTTTTACTCCACCAGTAACGGTGGCAAAGCGGGCAAAGCCGCCCTCTGTTTCTTTATGCTCGATGCCTACCCGGCCTCGCAGTGGTTTGCCCGCTTGAGTGCCAGCTCCAACCTCAAAGAGATCGAGAGCGGCCATACCGGTAACTATTTCAACCAGACATGGACTCCCCTTGGCGTGCAACTTGCCGGTCGTCAGAACACCATCAACTACTGGAAGCGCTTTCTCTCCTATCGCGACATGTGCCGCCGCCAAGATGGCTCTTTCATGACCCAGCCTTGGCCACAGACCCGCGAGGGCGACCTCGGTACCGGCTGTTACGTCAATCGCGGTCCACTCTGGACCACCGGCAGCTTCGCTCTCAGTTATCTCGTCGGCACCGAACGTCTCGCCATGCTCGGCCGTCGCGACAGTTGCTTCGCCGTCGATGCACCGGCCGAGCTCAAGCCGGCTCTGCAGGCCTTCCGCGCTAAGGACTTCAAGCGGGCCATCAAACTTGCGGATGCTCTGCAAAGCTCCTCGAACGCAAGAGTGGTCGCTCTGACGGCACAACTCATAGGCGTGTGTGAGCGCAACCTCGCCAGTATTCCCCTCACCCTCGCCTCGATGGAAAAAAACCTCAACGCAGGTGATCTCTATCTCTTAAAGCACCAACTGTCCAACCATAATTTACAACAGTTGAAGATGCAT
>JBMYMN010000019.1:0-24012 GCA_049597355.1 Luteolibacter sp. | reverse complement strand
CGGTCAGCGTAATGTTCTTATGCTTGTATTTTTTCAGATGCTAGGAATTTGCTTTTTCACCCTCGGCTAAAACAGCCCTAGTGGACCCGATCAGGAAAGGGAAAAGGGGGTTAGCACTAGCCGAGGTTACATATTTCCTTATGACAATATAACATGATTACTAGGTTTTTTCGGGCGTTTTGAACTCAACAAAAACCCGCCGGCGCACAGGGCACTCCGCGGGTTGTGAAGGGTTGAGGAAACCTCAGATGGCTTCGTCGACGGCGATCATGGCCTTGAGCACCTCGTTCCAGGTGTCGGCACTTTCGAGGACCGAGTTGTCGAACATGCAGCCATCCCAACAGATGTGCTTCATGCCGCGAGCTTCGGCGTCCTTGAGCCAGTAGGTGGCACACTTGGCGATGTCCAACTTGCCGTTGGGATCGTTGGCTTGGCAGTGGCGGCCGGTCTTGTCGTGCGAGCCGGTGCCGTGCACGGAGCCGTCGTTCTGGGCGACGTGGAAGTCGAAGGTCCACGGACGCAGGGCGTCGGTCATGGTTTCGTAAGCGGCCCAGAATTCCTCATCGCTGTAGCCTTCCTTGAGGAGGGCGGCTTCGGGGGCGTTGTAGCCCATGAGGTAGAGGTAGGTATGGGCGAGGTCGGCCTGGAAGCCGACGGTCTCGGGCATGCCAACGGCCTCGAGAGTTTCGAGCATGGCCTTCCAGGAGTGCATGCCACCCCAGCAGATTTCACCTTCAGCGGCGAGGCGCTCACCGTTGTCGGCGGCCACCTTGCCGGCTTCGCGGAAGGTGTCAGCGATGAGCTTGGTGTTGCCGGCGGGATCCTTGGCCCAGTCTTCGACACCACCCGCGGCGTCGATGCGGATCAGGCCGCAGTCACGCACACCGTGATCGTTGAGGATCTTGGCAATGCGGCAGGACTTCTCGATGGCGAGAACGAAGTTCTTGCGGTCTTCTTCGGAGCCGAAGGCGCTGCCACCCACGGTGCCGGGCCAGACAGGAGCGACGAAGGAACCGACCTTCAGACCTTTGGAGGCAATCTTGTCGGCCATCGCCTTGATCTCGTCCTCGGAAGCATCGGGATCAGTGTGGGGGTGGAAGATGAAGAGATCCACACCGTCGAACTTGCGGCCGTTGACTTCAGCGGCAACGGTGAGCTCGAGCATGCGGTCGAGGGAGATGGGCGGGTGGTCGGTATCGGGCTCCTTGCCGACAAGGCCGGGCCACATGGCGTTGTGTAATTTCATATCTCGATCAGTTGGTTTAGGATTTGGAGAGGAGTCGATTCTGTCGTATTTCAGGACAAGAATTTCCATTCCAGAGCTGTCGTCAATGACTCTCCGTATTCTGAGGTGATTTTCACAGCACCCTCCCCTTCCGGGACGATGCTGGCCACCCGATCAAAGCCTTCGGGTAAGGCGGCGACGGCCTGGATCACCTTAAGGGACACCGTCTCGTCGGCCTTGAAGCTGCGGACGGTGGGAATGCCTTGGTCAGCCAGCGGACCCTTGCGCGAATCGTCCACACCGTTGCTGAAGTAGGAGCAGACTTCCTCCATGCCGAGACGACCTGTGTGGCGGTCGTTCCAGGGCTCAGCACTGCGGCCGCCGTTGGAAAGCCATAGCAGTGTGGCGGGAAAATCTTCGACGTTTTTGAGGCAAAACCAGACGTGGTCTTCAAGCACCACCGCACTCCATGCGAAGGGTTGGGCCTCGGTAGCCGGCTCGTTGACCATCATTACCAAATCGTCATGGCCGACTCTCGCCGGATACGAGCTAAGATCGGTCATTAAACCGTCGGCCAGCTGAACTTCCCTGAGATCCGTGAAGGGCGCACCCTCCGCGAGGCATTGGCGCTCACCTGCGTCTGGGTTGGAGAAAGCACCGGGGAAAGTGGAGGCCCAACGAAAGGGGCTGGTGCTGATTCTCCCCTGCCCTTCGGCAACATCGGAGAGATCCAAAATCGGATGAGTGCCGTAGTTGTAGTCACCTTCCAGTTCGCTGATACGGTGTTCGACAAAAAGGGCGTGTTGGCCGGGTTTCACAGCGAGGGTCTTCTCGACTTTGGCACCGGAGTCGCTGGCTGTCTGGGAGAGTGTCAGTGAACGCTCATCACTAGCAGCCAGCTCCCACTTGGCGTTGGCAGGATCACCGTGCGGCGGGCCTTCTTCCTGACCACCGAAGGGCAAACAGAGGAAATCGCCACGCAAGACAGTGAGCAACTCGGGCTGATCCTCTTGTTCGGCAGGAAGCCACGGAGCCAACGCATAAGGGGACACATCTCGACCCTCGAGGTGGAAGGTCACAGGCGCCAGATGACCAGCGCGCCGGGTGACCGCCAGACTCAGCTCAGGAGTCTGAAGCGTGTAGGATGCTTCGCCGTGAATGATCTCCATCAATCGAACCGTTAGAGAATACCGCGAGCGGAAATGTTATTGAGACGGCGGGCGATGTCACCCAAGCCATCGGCCATTACATCGGTGTAGGAGCGGCCAGCGGTAGTGTCCACTCCATGACCGGGCTCGAGCGCGCGCAGCGGCTCAAGCGCATCGTCGGTGTGATCAAACATTTCCACGTAGACGAGGTTGAGGGCACCGGTCTTGGCCATGCCCGTGAGCATGGCAGCAATCCAGCCATCGTCCGAGCTCAGGCAGCCACGCGTTGTCTTGGCGGAGGCATGGAAGACACCGAGCTCTTCGGCGTCGGCAATCTTCTGAAGAAGATCAAGGTTCTCTTGAAGCGGCACACCGGAGTCACCGCAGTGAGCGGCGTCGACAAGGATCTTAAAAAAAGGTTTGCCGAGCTTTTGGTTGATGGAGTGGATGCACTCCCAACCCTTTTGTAAGCTGGTGAAGGTCTTGAACTCACCGGGACGGAGGAACTCGATGTTCCAACTCTGGATGGTGGAGCCTTCGAGACCGGCCTCCTCGTAAGCCCGTACGTGAAGCTTGGCAATCTGCTCCATGGCGGCCTGATAGTCGGCACCTTCGCGTGCGGGCTCGGAACTCATCCATTCCTCCATCGAGGTGGAAGAGACGTGGCGAGCACCGTGTTGCACGGCGGACTTGAGGCTGGGCAGAAGTTGACCAAGCACGGCATCCTCATCGTCCGGGTTCATCGGATTGACGCCACCCACCATCAGCACAAAGTCGACTTCCAGGCCGAGGCCCTTGAGACCGGCAACCAATACGTCGAGTTCTTCCGGGAGCGTGCCGGGGAAGAGCGAGACCTGCACACTGTTGAACGCGACAGGCGACTTCTCGACCAGTTCGCGAACACCGGAGACCACCAAGATCTCACCATCGGCGTTACGGGGAAATTTACCCTCTTCGTCGGGCACCAGACAGCCAACGAATTTCAAGTGAGTGGGAACGATGCCGATTTCAACCGGCGACTTAAGCTCAATGGAGTGGGACATGGGGTGAGAAATCTAGGAGGATGGCCTTGGGGTGGGAAGAGAGAAATGCCTCCCCAAACAAAGAAAAAAGCCCCGAAATTCGGGGCCTTGAGAGTTGCTGGCGGCAGGCCACTTATTTCATGGCGTGATCGGAGGGACGCACATTTTTGCGATAGGTTCCAAAGCCATACATGATGTTCTTGAACTCGCCGACAACGTCAACATTGGCCTTGGCGGGAACATCAAGCCCCAGGCCCCAGAACACACCATTGACCACGGCGCGACGCAGATCCTCACTCTGGAGATCGGTGGCTGCCCCCATGGTGCAGGTAACAATGCGCTGCTTGTCCAACTCACGAGTCCAGATGACAGGCATCATGGGATCATTGATACCCTGCTCCATCTTGGTGGCACGATTCGTCTTCTTGTAATCGGCGGGACCGCTGTCGGCTTCCATGGTCTTGAGCACCTGACCACGCACGAGGATGGTGGCATCGGCCGGGGGAGCAGCTTCGTAGACGTCGGTATCGCCGAAGATCTGCTTCACGCCATTGAGCACGGGGTGCTTGGCATTGGCTTGCTCAATCACACCAAGGGTGGCTTCCTTCTTGTGCTTGCCCCAGTGGCTGACCCACTTTTCTCCGAGAGTGTTTTTGCCCCAGCCGTTGTAGGACTTGTATTGGGTGTCGCGCTTGAACTGAAAGGCATGAGTGCTGGTACGCAGACCCACGACAGGCACTCTGCGCTTCATGGCTGCATCAAACCTGGCCATGGCTTCGTCTGGGTATTTGCGGAAGCGAATTCCAGTCACGATGGCGTCGGCGGAATCGAGCGCCGCAGGGTTCGTGATGCTCTTCTGGTTGGTGGGATCAATAAAGCCCTTGTCATCGACCGAGAAGAGGACGGTCACCTTGAAGCCGTGGTGCTTGGCGAGGATGCGGCCGAGGGCGGGCATAAACTCCTCGGAGCGGTATTCTTCATCACCAGCAATCAAGACAATGTGCTTGCCTTTGCCGGGGCCTTCGCCGCCGCTGTATTCAACGTGAAGGGGTTCGGCGGCTTGAATTGGAGTCGCGATGCCAGCGAGACAGAGTGCGCAAAAGAGTGAGAGTAAACGTATCATGGGTGGGAGTTTATGAATACGCGCCCACTCCGCTAGCCATTTCAGTTCAATGTCTGGATTTTCGGCACTTCCCAGCCCATCCATCGCGCTTGAAAGTTCGTGGCCGAACGTGAAAGCTCAGGACCTTGATCAAATTCTTCACATCTGAGGCGGGGGCAATGGTGCTGTGGGCACTGCTCGCTTTGGTGGGGGCAGCCATACTGACTCCCTGGATCTACGTCGCCGGCGAATCGCTTGCCGCCTACGCCAATGCCAACGAGGCCTCCGCCTTCATTGAGTGGCTTGGCGCTGCCTGTGACCGCGCCAAGGTTGGGCGCTATTTCAGCCGGGCCCTCATGCTCTCGGCCTTGGTGTTGCTGCCGTTTTTAATCAAACGCATTCGCTACATCGGCCGCGATCGAAATGCAGGGGATATCACGGATTTGGACAAACTCGGCCTCAAGCAGTCCATTCTCCATCTCACCAGTAGTACAATCATTGCCGGCGGTATCCTCTGGGCAACTGGGCTGATTCTTGCCCAGGCAGGTGCATTCAACCTTTCGCCCAACCCGGTCGAAACATCACGCATTGTGACAAAGTGCCTGATCCCGGCCGTCGCCACCTCGTTCATCGGAGAGTGGTTGTTTCGTGGACTTGTCCTCGGCCTTTGGATGCGCGCAAGCGGTCCACTCCAAGCCACTATCGGCAGCTCCCTGTTGTTTTCATTTCTGCATTTCCTGAAGCCACCAGGAGGCGTCTCCGACCCCACCGCCGCCTTCGCCGGCTTCGAACTGCTCGGCAAAGTGTTTCTGCAATTCATCGATCCTAAATTCTTCGTCGCCGACTTCGCGACCATTGCAGTACTGGGTATCATCCTCTGTTGGGCGACCCTTCGTACCCGCTCACTATGGTTTGCGATTGGTATGCATGCTGGTCTGGTAGTGTCTTACAAAAGCTTCAACCTAATCCATCAGTATGCCGATCACCCGCTGCATCCGCTGGGCGTGGGGCGCGACCTACGTTCGGGCGTCATGCCGCTGCTGGCCCTACTCATTATGGCGGTGGTGTCCCACTTCGTCATCCGAAAGCTGATGCGCCCCTGCCGCGGCTGAAGCGGAAAGAGAAACCCAAGCAGCAAGCCTTCTGAGACATTGGCGCCAATCTGCTGGTTCAGTTCGTCTTCGTGTCCTGACACCTGAGCTTCATCCACTCCTTGTAGACCCTTTCTCGGCGCTTTTCAGGATATTCATCGCAGCGGATGGTGCTGCGACGCGCCACCACGGGGTAAAAGAATCGCTTTGCGCCGCTCTGATCAACCAACACCATCTCCAGCTTGGTGCCCGGCTTGGTGGCATGAACCATGGCATAGACTTCAGCGGGTTGCTTGTCCTTAATCGACTTGCCAGACACCGAGAGCAGTTGAGCATACATCGGAATGCCAGAGTTTTTTGCAGGGCCGTTATCGACCATATTGGTGACAAACAATTCGCGATCCAGAGTAAAGCCTATGGCGCCACGCTCCGTGTAGAGTGACTTTGCGGCCACCTCACGAGCATTGAGGCGACGTTCCACTTCCTCATTGGGGTTGGCTATGATGGGGACCAGCTTGTCCAGCAATGCTGGCTTCTTTTTGCACATCCTTACGAGTGCCTCCACGGCTGCAACTCGCACCGCATAGTTGTCGTCGGCAAGTTGGTGGACGTGGTGGTCAAAGCTGTCCTCAGCCTGCACCGAATCGGTAAGGAAGGGGGTAATGAAGGAAAGGGCACTGAAACAGAATATAACGCGGCTAAAAGTAGTCATGGGGTAAGGTCAGTGGCGCAAAAGCTAAATGATTTATTTTACATAACCAGTACATTTTTTGAATTTTTGCCTACAAACATGCTCCAATGGCACCCGACATCATTATTTCCCGAAAGGCCCTGGCAAGACATGGGTCCGCTTGGCCCAACCCTCCCATAGAGTCGTCATGCGTTTAACCCGTTGCGCTTGTTCGGTGGCAAGATTCAGCGCTTCAGTGCGGTCGGCTGCCAGATCATAGAGTTCCCACGGGCCACGGCGCAGTTTGACGAGCTTCCAATCACCTTCCCGCACAGCCCGGTTGCCCTCATGTTCAAAGAATAGGACACGACTGGTGACCTTCGCACCGGATTTGAAGTGGGGCGCGAGGGAAACACCTTCCGTAGGTTGCACCCAGCGCTTGTCATAGACTGCGGGATATTTGGCACCCGCCACCTCCACACAGGTGGCCATCAGGTCCATGACGTGACCCGTCTGGCGCACCAGGCTTCCTTGAAGCTTGGCATCAATGCCCTTGGGCCAATGCACCACCAGCGGCGTAGCAATGCCACCTTCGTGAACCTCACTCTTAAACCAGCGGAAGGGCGTGTTCGAAGCGTTCGCCCATGGCGCAGCGTAACTTTGGAAGGTATCGGGCGGACCGGCCTTCACATTGCGCTTGTTGCCCCAGTTGGAGGTGTCCTGTCCCCTGGTGGCGAATCGGTTGATCGCTGGCAGTCGCACATCCTCCTCACACCCCCCATTGTCGGAGAGGAAGAAAATCAGGGTGTTGTCGTCGCGGCCGGTCTCCATCAGGGCCTTGCGGATGTTGCCAATGCCCTGATCCATGCAATCTACCATGGCGGCATAGGTTGCCATCTGGTGTGCTCGCCATGCATTTCCTGATGCACCTTCTTTCCATTCGCGCGCCCGCCTGTCGCGTGGCGAGAGCTGCCAGTCCTTCTTGATCAGGCCCATCTCAAGCATGCGCTGGTAACGGGACTCGCGGATGGCATCCCAACCCACCTGATAGACATCCTTATATTTGGCGATGTCTTCTTCATGAGCATGCAGCGGCCAATGGGGTGCGGTGTAGGCCACGTAAAGAAACAAGGGCTTCTCGTTGGGGGCCTCCTTGATAAATTCCACCGCAGCTTCACTGACCTCATCGGTGTAGTAAAAGTCTTCCTTCGGCTCCACAAATTCGTTGTCCACCATCCAACCCTTAGGGCCGTAGTAGTTGCCACCACCTGCGAGCGACCCGACAAAACGGTCGAAGCCACGCTGCAGGGGCCAGGTGCCGCGATGCTTGGCCTCGCTCGTTTGATAATCGAAGTACGTCACGTGCCACTTGCCAAAGCAGCCGGTGCGGTATCCTGCGTTTCGCAATACCTCAGCAATGGTCACGCTACGGTCGTTAAGGCGGCCTAGGTAGCCTTTCTCGCCCCTGTCCGAAACCATGTGACCGATACCGGCTTGGTGTGGATAGAGCCCCGTAAGCAACGAGGCTCGGGTCGGACAACAACGCCCGGTATTGTAGAACTGGGTGAAGCGCAATCCGTTCTCAGCCAAGGCATCCAGTGCCGGAGTCTGAATTTCACTTCCAAAACAACCGATGTCACTGAAGCCCATGTCGTCGGCGAGAATGATCACCATGTTAGGCTTCCCTGCCGCTGAAGGCGGCAAAGACAACACGAGAAATGATAATAGGAGACGCAGCACGGGTAACTCATTACCCTGCAACAACAGCTACATCTTTCAACCCCGCATCACAGCAATCACCGCGACTTGCTCCACGCCCGCCTTGTTGAGCACCTTGGTGCAAGCCTCCACGGTAGCGCCTGTCGTCAGCACGTCGTCGACTAGCACCACACCCATGGTTTGGTGGTCATCGAGCCAGCGGCGGCCAAGTCGGGTCAGTTCAAAAGCTCCATTTAGATTCTTGCGGCGCTGCTCTCGGGTCAACTTGGTCTGGCTACCGGTGGCGCGAATCCTTTTGAGCGCAGACAGCACCGGCAGCTTGCGCTTTCGGCCCACCACCCGCGCGATCTCAGCCGCTTGATTAAAGTGGCGCTCGCGCTTGCGTCTTTTATGAAGAGGAACGGGGATTAGGGGCCAGCCACCGCGCAGGGCGTCGGTGAGACGCGCGTCCTCAAAGGCCTCGTCGGCAATGCGTCCGAGCTCTTCTGCCATATGAATTTCGCGCAAATACTTGAAGCGATGAATAAGCTCCAGTGCTGGCTTGCTGCGTCTGAGAGCGGGACGGGCGAAGTCGTATGCCGGCTGCTCCTCAAGGCATCGCGCGCAGGTAGCGAGGGCATCGACCTTCCCTTCAAAAGGCTCACCGCAGCATTGGCAAAACGGTGGTTCCAACCGGGGCAGGTCCTGATCACAGGCATCGCAAAGGGCCCTGCCCTTTCGCAGGGGAAGGTCGCAAACCGCACAAACTGGCGGATAAAGCATATCCAACAGTTCGGTTCCCAGATCTCGCCACGTCACAAGATCATCATGTCAGCCAATTCTGGTTAGGGAAGCCCAGGTTGATCATTCATCGAATGTATTGCTCCCGGGCTCCTCGCCTAATAGCCTCCGACCATGATTCTCTGCGAGCCGGTCGGCAGCATCCGTTGCCAGTGGGGCGAAGGCCCGATCTGGGCCAAGGACCACCTCTACTACGTCGATATCGAGGGCCACATGGTTCATCGTTACGATCCGCAATCGGGCAAGGAGCGGTCTTGGGATGTCGGCCAGCGGGTTGGTACCGTAGTGGCGCGCAAGGGAGAGGGCCTGGTCATCGCCGGAGACAAAGGTTTTAGTTTTCTCGATGAAGACTGCGGCGAAGTCACCCCCATTGCAGATCCCGAACCCGACATCGCTGACAACCGCTTCAACGACGGCAAGTGCTCGCCGGACGGCCGCTTCTTTGCCGGCAGCATCAGCTTGGTGAAAAAGGAAGGCAGCGCCAAACTCTACCGCCTCGATCCCGATCACAGCGTGCACGAGACCTTCGGACCGGTCACCAACTCCAACGGCATTGTCTGGTCGCCGGATGGAAACACTGTCTACTACATCGACACCCCGCGCAAAGAGGTGCTTGAGTTCGACTACCACAAAGGTGAACTGCTCAACGTCCGCACTGCCTTCGGCACAGGTCATATTGAGGCCTCTCCGGACGGCATGGCGATCGACTCTGATGGCAACTTGTGGATCGCCTTTTGTCACGGGGGTTGCGTTTCCTGTTTTCAGCCTGAGCATGGCGATGAACTCCACCGCGTCGCCATTCCCTGCCTGGAGACCACAGCCTGCGCCTTCGGTGGACCTGATCTCAGCGACCTCTACGTCACCACCGGCGTCCACAAGACGGTCGAAGAGGAGCACGCCGGCCAGTTGTTTCGCGTACATGGCCTCGGCGTCAAGGGCCTGCCCTCCAACTACTTTGGCGATTGAGCCTTGTTCAGTGGCTTGCCGGTGATCAGACCGATGCCAACCGCTATTTTCAAACAAAGTCCCCATGCAATGGCGATCCTCAATCAATGACCCATCACCTCATGAAACTTCTGCACACCTTCCTCACTTGCGCCATTATCGTCAGTGCTTCACTTGCAGATTCCGTCCACGCGGAGTCGACTGTGGTGATCGTCGATGACAGGGCCCTTCATGCCGAGTACCGAAAGCACATGGCAGCCTTCGTGAAGGAGGGCAACTACACCCCCCATTCCAAACTCGTCGAGCAACTTGCCCGAACCTCCTGCAAGCTCAGGCTGCCAGCCGTTGGCACCAAGCGAATGTCACCCTCCGAGGTCTATCGACTGCGCATCGATGCCACTGTAATGGTTGGCAAGAGCCACCGCTGTAACAATCCGAAATGTGAAAACCCACTAGCTACCATCGCCAGTGGCGTGGTCATTCACGAGGACGGCATCGTGCTCACCAACTATCACGTAGTGGCCAACAAGGTGCCAAAGCTTCTCTGCATGGGAGTCATGACCCATGATGGCAAAGCCTACCTTGTTGATGAGATACTTGCCGCTGACAAAAAGTCCGACATCGCCATTCTTAAACTCAAGGACGCCAAGGGCTTGGACTTCGCGCCCGTCTACCGTGATGAACCGGTTGGCAATTCGGCCACCATCATCAGCCATCCCACCGGCAAGTTCTTCACCCTAACCCAAGGGCTCGTCTCACGCTACCACAAGAGCAGCAATGGCGCAGCGATGATGAATGTTACCGCGGATTACGCCAAAGGCTCCAGTGGTGGGCCGGTTTTTAACGACCGTGGAGATGTCATCGGCCTGGTCGCCAACACGGTCTCCATCCCCTACAAGCACGTGCCACTGCACGTAAATGAAGAGAGCGAGGCCTTGGAAATTGCCACCAAAGGCAAGAAGACGCACACCATGTCCGGCAGGCCCCTGACCATTGGCACCAACCATCAGATGACGCTCAAGAACACCGTGCCCTCAAGGGCAATTCTCAATCTCATCGAGCAGTGACCGATTACGTATCGGGCACCGGTTGACAGGACCGGTCGCAACTTAGAGGCTCACGGCATGATGAAACTGCTCGCTGTTCTGGCCGCCCTGTTTAGCTTTGCCTCCATGACTCAAGCTCAAGGCGAATACCGCCACTTCGTGTTCTTTAAATTCAAGGAAGGCACTCCATCCAAAGAGGTTACGCGCATTGAGCAAGAGTTCGCAGCACTGCCAACCAAGATCGCGACCATCACTGGTTTCGAATGGGGCATCAACATCAGTCCCGAGAACAAGGCCAAGGGCTTCACTCACGGTTTCATGGTGACCTTCAAGGATAAGAAGGGACTCGAGATCTACATTCCGCATCCGGATCACGAGGCCTTCGTGAAAGGTCTGCTGCCTCACTTGGAAGATGTGTTTGTCTTTGATTTTCAGCATCAGTAATTCCGCCATTATGCGGATTACGGCGGCGATACTTCGGGAGCCTCTGCGGCGGTCTTTTCTTTTTTCTTCTGATATGGCTGCCAAATGAGGAAATACACCAGCGGGTCGATCGTGAGCAGGACGAGGAAGGTGACCCAATACATGAGAAGCTGAATACGCAGGCTCCATGCGAAACTCGATAATTGGGTTTTCAAAGGGCCGGTGATCTTTGAAGCAACTTCATCGGCTTGCTGGCTAAAGTCCATGGACTTGAAAAGCTCGAGACTGAATTCGGCATTTTTCTCACTCATTCCCACCTTCTCAGCGGCATGGCTGACTGCCTGTTGGATCAGGACCTTGATCAGATAAGCTTTGACTTGCACCTCCACCTCACGGCCGATCTTGGCCATGACTCCCTGAGCCCCTCCCGTCGATTGCGCAAGCTCAGCCCTCTTGGCTGCCTGTTCGATGAAGTGATTGTGGATGTCTTTTCCAGTCATGGGCTTGTCCATCAACTCGGCGGGCATCCACTCGATGATTTGTTCTTGCAGTGGCGCCACCATGTCGCTGATCACCGGGTGCAAATGCTCGTCCACGGCTTTATCGGACGACTTTTTGAGGGAAGCGATGAGGCCCAGGCTAAAACCGAGAGCCATCAAGCTGATGACTAGCAATGGATAGTGGAGCTTGGTCAACACGTTCCACACGCCAGGGCTTCGGGTATAGATCCTAAACTTCTGACAGATCACGATGAGTCCCACCGCAACCATCAGCAAGACCATGCTGTAGATCAGCGCGGTTGGCAGTGCCGCAAAAAACTCAGTCAGCAACCATTTGGCAACTTCGACGGATAGATCTTGGGCGCGCTGGGTGGCATCCTTCATCTTAGGATAAACAAACACACAGAATTCCTAACCACCAAGACAGAATCGCCCTGAAATGTCCGAGCTCGGATTGAGGATATGTTCATAGAGGTGCAGCGATTGCTTGATTTTGAAAACTCAAATTCTAGCGTCTGTGCTGATGAATTCGACAAGTATGCGCCTTATTGCTCATTACTGAATTCCTGCTCCGTTGCTAAAGCCTGTCCACGCCCTCACAAGAACTTGCGCTGAACGACAATCTCTCGACCCAAATCATACATCACCAGCCAAACTCATTCCATCATGCTCAAAAAAAATCTCGCCCTAATCACCCTGCTAGGTGCCAGCCTGCATGCCGAAACCACCAACACTACCGTTGTCTACGAGGGCAAGGAGGGCATAGGTGTCGGTAAGCACATCGTCTTCCTCGCCAGCGACCACGAATACCGGGCCGAAGAGGTCTGCCCTGCCATCGCCCGCATTCTCGCCAAGCACCATGGCTTCAAATGCACCGTGATCTTCGGGGTGGATGAGGAAGGTCATATCAAGGCCGGTTCTTCCAAGGTCAGGGGGCTGAACGCCCTCAAGGATGCCGATCTCTTTATGATCGCCGCCCGCTTCCTAAACCCGCCCGATGAGGAAATGGACGCCATTCAAACTTATCTCGACAAGGGTGGTCCGGTGGTTGGCCTGCGAACTGCCTCACATGCCTTCAAGATTCCAAGTAGCGCAAAGCACGCAAAGTATGACTTTAAGTCCAAGGTGGAAGGCTACGAGAAGGGCTTCGGTCATCAGGTGCTTGGTAACACCTGGGTTGGTCACTACGGTAAAAACCATGCTCAAGGTACCCGCATTCAGATCATCCCGGAGCAAAAAGACCATGTCATACTCAAAGGCGTTAGTGACAACGCCTTTACCCACGCCGGCGCCTATGTCGGCAAACCCCGTGAGGGATTTACTGTGCTGACCAACTCTCAACCGCTTAACGGGATGACCGCGGATTCCAAACCGGACCCGAAGAAACCCGCCATGCCCAGTAGCTGGACCCGCCACTACAAGGATGCAGATGGTGACGAGCACCGCGTGTTCCACTCCACCCAAGGCGCATCGCAGGACATACTCGATGAAAACTACCGCCGCCTAATTATCAATGGTGCTCTCTGGGCCCTCGGCTTGGAAAAGGCGATCAAACCCAGCCTCAATATTTCTTTTGTCGGCCCATACGAGCCCACCGTGTTTTCCTTTGATGGCTGCGTGCCCGGCGTAAAGCCGTCCGATCTGGCAGGTTGGGAGGCTCCGATTCTACCGAAGCCGGAGAAGTGATGCAAATATCACGCGACTCCTAAACCAAAGGTTTTACTGGCATGCATCGTCGAGCTAGCAAGCCCTTCTACTCCCACTAGACGCCACCCTTGCAGCGAAAACCTGCTTCTTGCAGGGGTCACTTTTTGGCATCCTTGAAGGCCTCGTCGCTCCGCTCCACTTTCACGAGCTTAAAACCGGAAGCCACCACTGCCTTCTCGATTCTTTTGTAGCTGATACTCTCCCCTTTCTTCTCCCTCAACATCACCATTTTCCTGCCGAGGTCGACGTGGACATCCATCACCGCAGTCTCAGTCTTGAAATGGGCGATGAGACCCTGGGCGCAGAAGGAGCAGACCATTCCGTGGACGGTGGCCTTCACCGTCATTTCGCGGTCGGGCGCAGCCTGCAGGGACGTGAGGCACATTAGAGCGAGGAGGATGCCGATGATTGTCTTCATAATCTTGGGGTTCGGGGTTCAAAAATGCCACATGATGTGACCGACGGGTTTGCCATCGAGAGTGCAACCGAGTTCCACGAACCAGTTGTCCTTGAACAGGCGCACCTTGGGAATGATGTCGAGTTCATCCTCCATGCCACTGACGTGTTCAACTTGCAGGATCAACCAGGTGCTCATCTTGTCAAAATCGGTGAGCCAAGGCGTGTAACCGATGGAGGCGCTGGTGATGCTACGCTCGATATGATCGGTTCTAAAAAAACGGGTGTCGAAGGCAGAGAAGATCTGGCGCGTCTCGTAGTCCAAACGCAGGTAACCCATACCGGCCGGATCCCAGGATCCGTCTTCCACGGAGCCCACACCCGCACCGAGACCAACGTAAAAGTTGGCCTGCGCTTCTGGCAGATTCCAGCGCTTGAGCAGCCAGTTATGCTGAACCAGTGCGAACTGTTCGTGCTCTCCGGCATCCTTGAAATGCATGAGGTGCACCCCAAATGCCTCTTTTGGCGTATAAGATCGGTAAAGCTCCAGATGCTGGAAATTCTCATTACCGCCCAGCATGAGCTGCCAAGCTCCCTTATAGGCGACAGGATGCGCAGCGGCCACACAGGCAGTTGCCAACAGGCATCCAAGCGATCTGGTCATTTCAATCACTATCGCATAAACCAACCACGACTCAAGAGCGGATCAGGTTCCAAGCACAGACCAACGCCTTGAGACCTGCCATCTCGATGGAGGGATCCACACCGGCGCCCCAGAGGATGCGGCCGTCATCATGCTGTACTTGAACGTAGGCGGCAGCGTTGGAGTCCGAGCCTCCCCGCACCGCATGCGAGCGATAGTCGACAACCATGAAGTCTTTGAGACTCTCACTCTCCAGCGCGTGAACGAAAGCATTGATGGGACCGTTGCCAGTACCCTCGATCTTTCTCTCAGTGTGATTGAGTTTAATGACCGCCTGGCAGTTGACCTGGCCGCGCTCGCCACCGTGCGGGTGAATGAGTTCATAGTCCACCAAGACCAACGGGTGCGCGATATTGACAAACTCCTCAAAGAACGCATCGCGGATCTGATCGGAGCTGAGTTCACGGCTTTGCTCATCGGCAAGATCGTAGATGCGCTTACCAACCTGCGGATGCATGGTTTTGGGAAGATCATAGCCATGTTCGCGGTCGAGCACGTAGGCCACCCCACCCTTTCCAGACTGAGAGTTGATGCGAATGATGGCTTCGTAGGTACGTCCGATATCCTGCGGATCGATGGTCAGGTAGGGCACCCCCCAAGCCAATGAAGCATTGCCTTCGGCCTCTTTCATACGGCGGTCGAGGCCCTTTTTGATAGCGTCCTGATGTGAGCCGGAGAACGCAGTAAACACCAACTCGCCGGCATAGGGCTGGCGCTCGGGCACGTTCAGGCGGGTGATGCGCTCGTAGACCATGCGCAGTTCCTGCAGATCGGAGAAATCAAGGCCAGTCTCAATGCCGTGGCTATTCATGTTCAGGGCCACGGTGACAATGTCGAGGTTGCCGGTGCGCTCGCCGTTGCCAAACAAAGTGCCCTCCACACGATCCGCTCCAGCCATCAGTCCCAGTTCGGTCGCAGCAACGCCAGTACCGCGATCGTTGTGAGTGTGCAGTGAGATGATACAAGACTCACGATTTCTGAGCTGTCGGCACATCCACTCGATCTGATCGGCATGGACGTTGGGGGTGGACCATTCAACCGTAGCCGGCAGATTGAGGATGATCTTGTTTTTCGGTGTCGGTCCCCACGCCTCCATGACCGAGTGGCAGCATTCGAGGGCGAAGTCCAACTCAGTATCCGAGAAGCTTTCTGGCGAGTATTGCAAGATCACCTCGGTATCGGGAATGGTGGGCGCCAACTCCTTCACCAGCTTGGCGCCCTCAACCGCAATGTCGCGGATGCTCTCACGGCTGGCATCACCGAAGGTCACCCGACGCTGCAAGGGCGAGGTGGAGTTATAGATGTGAACGATGGCACGCTTGCAGCCGTCGATAGCCTCAAAGGTACGGCGAATGAGATGCTCACGAGTCTGCACTAGCACCTGGATGGTGACATCATCGGGGATGCGGTTGTCGTCAATCAGGCGACGCAGAAAATGAAACTCGGTGTCGGCCGCTGAGGGAAAGCCGACCTCGATCTGCTTAAATCCAACACGTACGAGCAAATCGAAAAACTCGAGCTTTTCCTCCACGGACATCGGCTGAGGAAGAGCCTGGTTGCCATCGCGAAGATCCACCGAGCACCATTGCGGGGCGGAGTCAATGACACGATCCGGCCAGGCACGATCCGGCAGATCAACCACAGGGAAGGGCCGATATTTACTGAGGGAATTGGAGTTCATGGGGAATTGGATATTTGGAGAAATAAAAAACCCGCCAACCTGTGAAGGTGGGGCGGGCTGCATGGAGGATTGAAACCAAACCATCAACGGCCCGCCTGAGCAAGTCGCAGGAGGCTGAGTAGAAGAAGGTTGATGGGAAGGTTCACAGCCAAAACCCAACATTTCAGTTCATCTGCGTCAACCGGAACCTCACCCCACCTTTGATCCTACAAAATTAGGATGCAGTGACTTTAAGGATTTCTGTGGGAGTCCTTGTGCGGGATCCGAGGCAATATAACTAGCCCCGAGCTTTGGCCACCAACTACACGGGAGCGCTTGACGACTTGGCCAAAGACCAAGCAGCCACGAAAATCGTACTCAGATGGATTAGGCGCCGGCTGCTTTAAGGCTCTTCTCAATCAGCGCCTTTGAAGCAAGCACACCGGGAACCGGTTTGAGCTTCTTGCCTTCCCACTCGACGGCGAGGATGCCCTTGTAATCAGACTTCACGATGATCTTGATGAGCTTGTCGTAATCAAAGTCGGGCTGATTACCGGCTTCATCGAAGCTGTGCATCTTGCAGGAGACCACCTGGCTGAAGGGCATCATTGCCTCAGTGCCTGCATAGATATCGCCGCGCAGTTTGCCATTATCGGGCATCAGCACACAGTTGGGATGCTTAAGCTGGCTGGTGATCTTGGCGAGGAAGTCACCCTGCTGAGTGCGCTTGGAAGCACCTGGCTCAATGGCCAAGCTGACGTCCAACTTGGCGGCCTCGTCGGCAATGGGCTTGAGCGCATTGACCGCACCGGCAGCACCTTCCTCGAGCGTACCTTTATCGGGAACCCACAAGAATACACGGAGGTAGCGAGCACCCAAGGCATTGGCGCGCTTGATGGCGTCGACCATATTCTTATTGCCCTCAAGATTCTTGGCGGCACCGTTGACAGCACCGGTCATTAGCAGGAAGAGATCGCTACCGGCGTCTGAAGCTTTGCTACGGATCTTCTCGAGGTAGGCCATGTCGTTGAGCTTGTCCTTGGGTAGACCACCTTCCCAATAATCGATGGCCTTGATACCGAATTCGTCAGCGGAGAATTTGGGGTAATCGAGTGGATCGAGTTCGCCGGACTTAAAAAGTGCACGTAGAGAGTACTGGGATAAACCCATGGTGAAACGGGGCTTGGCATCAGCAGCTTCTGCCACAGCTTTCGCGGGACAATTGATGCTCTTCAAAAGGGTTGCGCTCAAAGTGGCGGAACCCGATAGGGTAATAAAGCGGCGGCGGGATATGGAGTTGGTCATGGAAGGCATTGGGGTTTGGATGTGAAATTAGGCACAAACATTCAAAAAAGCGGGCCAGATATTGTTACGAATTTTGATAGCGGCAATGGAAGATGGAAGCAGAGTATCGCAGGGTCTCATGAGAGAGTGGGTAGACATTCGTGGTTGAACAACAATGCAATAATCCCATCGGGCAGTCCCACCAAAAAGATGCAAACGTAAAAAGTCCAGCCCCCACACCCAGGGAATTCATCAACCATCCCAAAGCTGAACATCATGAAAAAATGTCTAGGCGTGAAGGATACCTTTTCATGCGCTATCCTTTTCATTCAACCACGAGAAAGCCATCGACAAATCGAATGCCATGGCCGTGACTTGTATTCGAAATCAACCGCAAACTCGACTTCCGCGCCCATGAAAAAAAGACTCCTCTGCCTCACCCTGCTGGCTCTCGCCACCACTACCCATGCCGAAGACTTCTCCTTTGCTTATGAAGGCGACGAGAAGAAGCGCGAACGACTCAAGGGCCTCCAAGATTCCGATAACCCCCCTGCCTTGCAGGTAGAAGGTTGGATGAACTCCGAGCCTCTCAGTCTAGAAAAACTCAAGGGCAAGGTCGTAGTCCTCGACTTCTGGGCAACTTGGTGCGGCCCCTGCATTGGCAGCATCCCAAAGACCAACAAACTCATGGAGAAGTGGGGTGATAAGGTTGTGATCATCGGCATCTGCCACCCCCGTGGTTCGGACAAAATGGCAGCCACTGCCAAAAAACACGGCATCAAATTCCCCATCGCCATTGATCCCGTCGAGAAGACCGACGTCTCCTACAAGGTCAACGGCTACCCAGACTATTACATCATTGACCAAACCGGCAAACTGGTTGTGGCAGACTGCGCCAACCATAAGGTCGAAGCCGTGGTCGACAGGCTACTGAAGTAAGCAGGTTGGGCGCATTCCCGCAGGCAAGTCTTTCACCAAAAGATGCCCTTGTCCCGTTGAAGGGGTTGACTATGCTGCCGCCATGGTCAGAACTGAAAGTGACACCATGGGAACCGTAGAGGTTCCTGCCGACAGGTATTGGGGCGCTCAAACCCAGCGTTCCATCCAGAATTTCCCTATCGGGCCGGCCGGCTCCATGCCTCTGGAGATCATCCGTGGCTTCGGCTACCTCAAGAAAGCTGCCGCGCTAACCAATGCCAGGCTGGGTGTAATGCCCCAAGAAAAAGCAGATCTCATCGCCAAGGCCTGCGACGAGATCATTGCCGGCGAACTCGACGATCATTTTCCACTCGTAGTTTGGCAGACCGGATCGGGCACCCAATCCAATATGAACAGCAATGAGGTGATCGCCAACCGCTGTCACGTTCTCGAGGGCAACACTCTGGGCGAAGGCAAGCGCTCCGTGCATCCCAACGACGACGTCAACAAGTCGCAGTCATCCAATGACACCTTCCCCACTGCGATGCACATTGCTGCTTACAAACTCTTGGTAGAACAGACCATCCCAAAAGTCCGCCAACTTCGCGACACCCTCGCCGCCAAATCCGAAGCCATGCGCGAGGTGGTCAAAATCGGCCGCACCCACTGGATGGACGCCACCCCTCTCACTCTGGGTCAAGAATTCTCTGGCTATGTCGCCCAACTTGATCACGGCCTGCGTGCGCTGGAAAACACCCTGCCCCATCTCACTGAACTTGCACTCGGTGGCACCGCAGTGGGCACCGGGTTGAATACACCCGAGGGCTATGCGCAGATGGTGGCCAAAGACATTGCTGAACTTACGGGCCATCCCTTCATCTCGGCTCCCAACAAGTTCGAGTCTCTGGCCGCCCATGATGGCATTGTCGAATCCCATGGCGCCCTAAAACAACTCGCCGTCAGCCTGACCAAGATCGCCAATGACATCCGCCTGCTCGCCTCCGGGCCTCGCTCGGGAATTGGAGAATTGGTAATCCCTGCCAACGAGCCCGGATCCTCCATCATGCCGGGCAAAGTCAATCCGACTCAGGTCGAAGCTCTGACGATGGTTTGCGCCCAAGTGATGGGTAACGACGTAACGGTTACCTTTGGTGGTGCCAACGGCCACTTCGAACTCAATGTATACAAGCCGGTCATGATCAACGCCTTCATTCAGTCGGCCATCCTGATCGGTGATGCCTGCGCCGCCTTCAATGACCACTGCGCTGTGGGCATCGAAGCCAATCAGGCCCGTATTGACGAACATCTGCGAAACTCGCTGATGCTGGTCACTGCCTTGAACCGTCACATTGGCTACGACAACGCTGCCAAAATTGCCAAAAAGGCTCATGCTGAGAACACCTCGCTCAAGGAGGCCGCTCTTGCGCTCGAACTGTTGACTGAAGAGCAGTTCGATGAGTGGGTTGTACCCGCTGACATGATCGGTTCATTCTAGCCGCTGTCTCATTCGCCGTTGTATCTGCGAAACATGGCGGCAAGCTGGCCGTAAAACGAAAGTCAGAAACTTTTCTGCATTTGTAGGGTTGAAAGCGACATGATGAAAGCATTCCTCATTCTCTTGTGCAGCCTGCCACTGATGGTCTGTGGCCAAACATCCGAGACCTCCGAGATACTGAGAAACGCTCTAGAAAAACATCCTCAGGCCGATACTAACAAAGATGGCATCCTAACGCGCAATGAAGCCATCGCCTACCGCAACGAGGCCAAGGAGGTCCAAAAGAAGAAGCGAGCTGCCATGCCTAAGTCGGCAGAGACTCATATTTACAAGACCGTCAACGACGTCAAACTCTCCCTCTACCTCTTCAAGCCGGAAGATCACGAGGCTCAGGACCAGAGGCCTGCCATCGTCTTCTTCCATGGCGGTGGCTGGAAAGGCGGCAGCCCAAGCGCGTTCATTCCGCAATGCGAACACCTTGCAGGACGCGGAATGGTCGCCATCACAGTCGAGTATCGCGTTTCTTCACGCCACGACGTAACACCCGCAGACTGCGTGGAGGACGCCAAAACAGCCATGCGCTGGGTGCGAGCCAACGCCAATAAGCTCGGCATCAATCCCAATCGTATTGCCAGCGGCGGTGGTTCGGCTGGCGGCCACCTCGCTGCCTGCACCGCATTGATCGCCGATTATAACGCCACGGACGACCCCAAGGTTAGTCCCGCACCCAATGCCATGGTTCTGTTCAACCCCGCCTTGGCTTTGGCTCCTCACGAAGGGTTATCCGACATGGCGAATGCTCACCTTGCTGCTCGCAGCAAAGGAAGCAAAGTTTCTCCCAAAAACATTTCACCTCTCAGCCATGTAAACAAAAAGCAGGCCCCCTGTCTCATTCTCTTCGGCACTGACGATCGCCTATTGGAGGGAGCTGAAGTTTTCGAGCATTACTCGCAAGAGGCGGGAAATACCTGCAAGCTTGTTACCTATGAAGGCGCTGGGCATGGCTTCTTCAACAGTGGCAAATTCCGCGAACTCACCATGAAAGAAATGGATCAATTCTTGGTGGAGCTGGGTTGGTTGAAATGAGGTTATCAGAAGGCCTCCTCAAGGCAGTCAGACGAGACCCTGCAAGGGCCTTTATGAAACTTTATGATAAAACATCTTGCCGCTGAGTGCCTTTGGCCTCAATTCATCACTCGGTCTGCACTCCAACTGAGGGTTCATGGCAGGGAGTATCACCAAGCGAGTCATGCAATACGCAGCAATTCGATGGTAATCTGAAACCCGATTCGCGGGAACCACCAGAATCAAATTACGATGTGCATCACCAACCCATTGATATGAAAATGTATGTGGGCAATCTGCCCTTTCAGACAAGCAATGATGAGCTCCAAGAGCTCTTCTCCAACTATGGCACTGTTACCGATATTCACATGCCCATGGATCGTGATAGTGGCCGCCCACGTGGCTTCGCTTTTGTAACCATGAGCTCCAAGGACGAGATGGTTGCGGCCATCAAGGCTCTTGATGGCGAAGATCTTGGCGGACGTCCCCTGCGAGTCAACGAAGCTCAACCACGCGAAGAGCGAGGCGGCGGCGGATACAAGGGCGGTGGCCGTGGTGGCAACGACCGCCGTGGAGGTGGAAACGGCTATGGTAGAAATGATCGTCGCGGAGGCGGCGGTGGTCGCTGGTAAGCGATACTCTCCGTCGAACTTTACATACAAAGCGGCACTCCATAATGGGGTGCTGCTTTTTTACATGGAATGGTTGGGGTATAGCCGGGATATCTCAGACAGATCGGCAGGCCAACCTTATCCAAGACCCAGCTCTGTTCCATGTGGAGGCAGCAAATATATGTGAAAACCATGGCATGACTCCTATTTCACTTCTTATTAGTTTTCGGCGAAATGAGGGTATAAAGCCACGCTTAGTCCATTCCCCATCAAAAGCCCACAAGCGGGACAGACTCGTGCTTGTAGGGACGTTTGGCTCCGATGTGCCATAGACGAAATCCCACCTTGGCGCCGTGGGTGGTGCTGGTGGCTTCCCCCGTCACCATCTGGATGCCCTTGTGGTCGTTGATGATGATGCGGTGGGCGTGTCCCGTCAGCACTGCCACCACGCCGTGCTCCTCGAATAGCGCGAGCAGTTCCTTGCGCTTCTCCAAGGGCAGATTGACCCCGGAGTCCTTTTCGCCGGCTTCCTTGACGTAGAGCGGATGGTGCATGACCACGAAGACCGGCTGCCCCTTCTTGGATGCAGCGGCAAGGGTATCCTTCACCCATTGGTGATGCCTTTTGATCTCTTCTTCGAGCTCGACCTCAGTGCGCCAGAGCATGGAGTTGGCACAGAGAAAAACATGACCCTTATGCTCAAAGGAGTAATAGTCCTTGCCGAAGGCCTTGCGGTAGTTGGCCAGTGATTGCGGTTGGCTGATGTTGTTGCGCTTGTCCTGCGGCCCCCAGAACACGTCGTGGTTTCCCGGCACACAATGGGCCGGCATGGTGAAGCCGGCCTTGATGCGGTTGATGTCCTTGACCGATTGCTCGTTTAGCCGGGAGACCAGGTCACCACAGATGACGACAAAGTCCGGCTTCAGGGCATTGGACTGCACAACCGCCTGCTCGAAGGTCTTGAGGTCGTGCTCATAGCCGCCCTTGCCCAGCTGTGGGTCGCAGATCTGGATGAAGGTGAAGGGCTGCTTGGTGGGCTCCTGTGTGTGCTCCGCAACACCCGAGATTACAGTGATGCTCAATAGGAGGATGGCGACTGGCTGATGTAGCTTCATGTGACAATCAAAGTGGATCTTATTCACTATCCAGTCGGATGCATGGAATTTTCAAGCAACCGCTTGCTAAAGAAAGGGTACAACGAATTTGCTCTATCGGCAAGCAGGCCATGTTGACAACCAACGCCGATAGGCAGTGGGTTGCGGCGTCCAGCGCCAATACCGCTCTCCGCTCCAATACCCTTAATGCAAAATATTTGCAAAAAAAGTTTGAAGGCCCTTTGGGTGGTCTGTAGCCCTAGCACACAACGATTACATCTTAACCCATGAAGCATACCAGCACTCTTGCCTTACTCACTTTCCTTGGCCTTGCGGCTTCCACTCAGGCCCACGACCACGGCGCCACCACCAATATCGGTGATTTCAACTACGCCACCGGTTCTGATGTCGCCTTCTTCGGTCTTACCCCACACCTCCACGTCGTGGGGGGCATGGGCGCCAGTACCGCAGACGAAATTGAAGAACTCGCTAACGGTCATCACGACCCCAACCACGACAACACGCTTCAGTCGGCCGAGTTTGCCCTGTCTGGGCGCTTTGGTGAATACGTGGAAGGCTTTTTCTCCCACTCCTAAACCGAGGGTGGTGACACCGAATACCACCATGCCACTGAGGAACTCTTCCTCAAATTGCACAACCTTCCTGGTGGCTTTGAAATCCGTGGTGGTCAGTTTCTCAACCGTTTCGGTTTCCAGAACGCCGTACACAACCACGCTTGGGACTTTTCCAACCAGCATCTCTGCAACGGCGCCATCCTTCAGGAAGGCGAGCTGAGCACCATTGGTGCCGAGATCACCTGGCGGCTTCCCACCGAATTTCCGATGGCTCTGAGTATCTATGCCGGTGACGCTCCCGAGCACGAAGAGGAAGATCACGGCGGTGGCGGCGCTCCTCCGCGCTTCGAAGGTCACGAAGGTGAGCTCGATGAAGACATCATCGGCCTCCACTTCCTGGCCACCCACAACATCTCCGACTACCACCAGTTGGCTGCCACCTTGTCGGTGACTCACGGTCAGAACCACTTCGAAACCGACACCACCATCGTCGGTGCCGGCCTTCAATACCAATGGCGTGAGAATGGCCTCGAAGCTGGTGGTCGCGCCATCATTCTTCGTGGTGAGTTAGTCTATCGTACTTTCGAAGCCATCAACGAAAACGATCCGGCTGACATCGACGATATCGAGCAGATCGGCAGCTACTTCTCCCAGATCTATCAACACAACACCAACTGGACCTTCGCCAACCGCTTCGGCTACGTCAGCGGTCGCGACGACGCTGAGCTCACCGAGCGCTTCCGTATGTCCCAGGCCGTGACCTGGTTCGCCAATGAACAACAGACTTTCTTCAGTCGTCTCCAACTCGACAACGATTGGCTCGACGGCAGCAA
>JBMYMN010000018.1:0-24219 GCA_049597355.1 Luteolibacter sp. | reverse complement strand
GCCATCATACTTTCGTGAAGATCGAACCCATTGCTTTTGTTCGCTCCTGTTTCGGCAGTAAGTTTGCTGTTCCACGGCAACCCGGCCTGTGTTCCAGCGCCTGGGGTGAGGTAGTCTTTGAGAAAGGCTACGATCAAATTGAGGCATTGCGCGGACTGGAGGATTTCTCGCACGTATGGCTCATCTTTGGTTTTCATCAGACGGTGGAGAGGGGCTGGAAGCCGACAGTGCGTCCGCCCCGACTGGGAGGAAACAAGAGGGTAGGTGTCTTTGCCAGCCGTGCCACCCACCGTCCGAATGGCCTGGGTCTGTCGCTGGTGGCTTTGGAAGGTGTGGAAGTAAACGGCTTCAATGCCCCGCAGCTGAAGGTGGGAGGTCTGGATCTCCTCGATGGCACTCCCATCTATGACATCAAACCATACCTAGCATATGCAGAATCCATTCCGGACGCTCGATTTGGCTACGCCGGCCACGGCGTTGAAAGGCTTGAGGTAGTGGTGGACGATGCCGCAAAAGAGACCTTCGATGCGCTGTCAAACCGTGCCCAAGCGGTAATTCGAGAGGCATTGAGCCTTGATCCGCGGCCGGCTGTGCAGTCGGGAGAAAGCGGACGAGTATATGGAGCCTCGATTTGCAATCACAACGTACGTTTCGTTATCGGCGAGGCGATGTGTCGGATTGTTGAGCTGGCTCCTCTTTAGGCGCTTTGTGCCGTCAGGAAATTCGCTTGTATATACGCTCAAGCAAGGCCTTTAGGTTGGGCATGGGAACGCCGGCCGCTGTAGCGCGCTTCAGTGGCTCCTCCCAGATGGGTCCAATTTCCAACACACGGCCCTCAACGAAGTCGATCATGCTGGAGGTGCGGTAGGCGCCCATGGGTCGTGTTCGCTCGATGTTGTCTTCCACTAAAGCACGATTGAGGGAGTGACCCAAGGCATGGGCGGCTGCAATGATTTCGTTCATCAAGGCGCGGATTTCATCCACTTTCTGCGGATTGGCCAACAATACATCGGTGGTGACCCCGCCCTCGGCCACCGAGAGACCATTGAAAGGCACGTTCCAGATCAGTTTTTCCCACTGAGCGGCCTCGAGGTGTTCGACATGATGAGCCTTGATCTCCGCGGCCCGCATCAGCTTCGTGATGGCGATACTTTGAAAGGCTGATTCGGGACGCCAACTACCAATACTGACCTTGCCGCCAGCGCTGTGGACGATACGCCCGGGCTCATGGCGGTTGATACAGACAAAGCAGAGTCCTCCAATCACCCGCCCAGGTCCGATCAACTCGGCAATATCCTCACAATTGCCGAGACCGTTCTGCAGGGTTAATACACGGGTGCCGTCGTGAAGTAGTGGAGGGAGGACGGACTTCAGATGCTCGTTCGCGGTCGCCTTCCAGGTGATGATGACCAAATCCACCGGGCCGATCTCCGATGCCTCTCGGTAGACCTTGGGGGAGGGCAGTTGGAAGTCGCCGTGGATACTTTCGCAAGTCAGGCCGTGTTCTGTCAATGCATCGTAATCCGAGCGCACCAGGAAATGGATGTCTTCACCAATAGCGGCGAGTCTCCCGCCGTAATACAAGCCGACAGCTCCCGCGCCAACCACTGCGATCCGCATGCCCGATGCGCTCACTCGCGACTCAATCATTTTGATACGGCTCAGCTCGACGCCCATCGATACATCCTTTCAGCCATTGCAATAGTTTGTCGGCTTCCTCGGATTCGTTGCACAACGACGCCAGCTCCATCCATTCAAGGTGACTGCGTGACTTAGGAGCAGCAATGCGGTTGACCTCGAGCTTGGCCATGATGGCCTCTGTTTCGCGCGGATGGGCATTGAAGATGTCGGCCGGCCGCGGCAACTCATCAAGCACTTCTGGAGTTAGACCAAAAGACACCACACCGATGCCATATGTGGCACTCAGACGACGCAGACCATCGGCGAGTGCTTCATCTACAATGGGAGCGGCATAAATCAATTCGCCACCTTGAGCCCAAGACGAAACTGCCAGAGCCTGGAAGAAGTCCTCGCGGAAGGTCTCAAGGGAGGGCTGGATGCGCAAACGCGCTGATATCAGGCGAAACGGTGTGATGCCAAGGCGTTGCTTAAGCCCTAGCATGGTGCCATCCAGTGCCATTTCTTCGTCGGGAGAAGTTCCGGTCTCCCAGTCCACCAATACCATCTCTGGATACTTCCATAAATTACTAAGTGGAGCTTCTTTGGCAAAGGCATCGCGGAAGGAAAAAGGGAAGCGGCCATTGATCTCGTAGTAGCGCGTGACCACAGCGCGAAATTTACGGATCCGCAGCATGGTGTTGTCGATGAGATCCTGATCGACGGTAGTCAGGTCCTCGAGCCGGCTTTGGGTGAGGGCGACGAGTTCTTGAGCACCCGATAGGGCGGGTAGTGGTGCGCTTCGGCGATAGTAACCCTGACCCTTTTCAACCTTGGCGATGGGTGAACCCGGATCGCAGGACATGATGGAAAAATGGTATCGTAGGGATGCATCGGAATAACTGCCGTTAAGTTGCAGTCGGGCGAGTCGAATCAACTCGGTGCCTTTGATGGCGTCCGCAGAATTGCCCGGCAATAAAGTGGGCAGGATCTCATTGAGTTGCTTGCGGAGGCTCATTCTGATTTGGGTTGGAGGGCAGACTTCTCCGAGTGGGGTGTGCAGTAAAAATGACTCGCTCATCCAATTCCTGCCCAAGGTCTTCTTCAAGCAGGTTTTTTAAAATATGGAGCCGATTCAGCAAATTTTTTGAATGAATGGACTGCCGTACTTGTCCAAGTCCCATGATGAGGCTAATTACCCATATGAAATGCAGGATGTGGATGACGTTCGCCTTGGCTGTCTTCTTGGTGAGAGCAATGGCGCAGCAACCTGAATTACAACCCGACCCGATTCGCATTCTCGAGGGTGCTCGCTTATCCGCCACGCTGACCAAACTTGATGAAGGCCTGAAGGGTCAGCTGCGTAAGGGTCGCAAACGCACTCCGGTAACCCTGTTTCTGAAGGGTGAAAACATCCAGTTCCAGTTCTCCGAGGATAAGAAGCCTTGGCGTATTTTTCACATGCGTTTGGGGAATATAAAATCCGAGCTTTTTGAGTTCGTGAACAAGAAGCAGATCGCTTTCGACCGCGACAAGCTGGTGCAACCCATCGCTGGCAGTGACCTGACCTATGAAGACCTCGCCATGGGGTTCTTTCATTGGCCCAACCCGAAACTCATCAAGGAGGAGGAGGTCTCCGGTCAGAACTGCTTCCGCATTAAGGTTGAAAAGCCTGCGGCGGCTCATGGGCGCTACGAGAGCGTGGACGTATGGGTTCACGCCAAATACGGAGCTTTTATGAGGGTTCGTGGCTACGATGCAAGGGGTGGCCTTCTCAAGGAATTCCAAGTGAAGGAAGTCATGCAGGTAGCTGATAAGGTCTGGACACTCGAAAAAATGCAGATTTCTACGCACGATCCCAAAAGTGGACGCCGTCTCTCAATCAGTGAGTTGAGCTTTGATAAGCCCAAAAGTAGTCGTCCGAAACCTCGAGGTGGTCTGCGATAGCGCTGGTTTGGGTAAGGGTGAGAAGTGGGCAACAACGAGCTTGATGCTAGTCTTTGAGTCGTCAACTTCGCTGTGTGTTTGATGGATTTACTGCCCCTAAATTTGCCTGCCTTCGAGCCCGCTCTCTCATGGCTAGTGAATAAACTGACCCATGACTGATTGTCCTTTATTCCCTACATGGTTCGATGCCCACCTGCACCTCCAAGATGAGCGACTCGATAACAGTCGCGAGATTGCTCGTGAGATGAAGCGGGTTGGTGTGGATCGGGCGGTCATCAATGCAACTCGTCAGTGTGATTGGAACGAGGTGCACAAACTCATCGCTTGGAGTATGGGGGAAGAAGTTCCCGAGTTGTTGCCGGCATACGGTGTGCATCCATGGCAGGCGCATTCGGTTGGAGAGAACTGGCTCAGCGATTTGCAAGACTACCTTGCCACTCATCCCCACTCATCCATCGGTGAGGTGGGGTTGGACTGCTGGATTGATCATCCGAATCTCAATGCGCAACTGCCTATTTTCCGTGCCCAGCTGGAGTTGGCCAAGACGATGGGTAAGACACTGAGTATCCACTGCCTAAAGGCTTTCGGCCCGATGATGAAGGAGTTGAAGGCCTGTTCTCCATCAGCCCCCTTCCTCATGCATTCCTACGGCGGTTCGATTGAGTATGCCCGCGAGTTGCTCGATCTCGGCGCCTACTTCTCTTTCTCGGGCTATTTTCTGCAACCGCACAAGGCGGCGGTGAGGGAAGTGTTCAGGCAACTGCCGAGTGATCGCATTTTGATCGAGACCGATGCACCCGACATGGCGCTACCTGAGACGCTTTTGAGCCATCCCATGCCCTGTGGTCTGAATCATCCTGCCAACATACATGCGATTGGAGTGGCCCTGGCCGAGCAATTGGAATGGGAGCCTATTAAACTCGCCGAGCAGACCGCGCGCAATGCCCGGGCCTGCTTCCAGCTTTAGACCGCTTGCCTCAACGTATTTGTCGGCTAGGATCAAAAGCATGGATTTGGCTGACTTTCGCAAGGAGTATTCAGAGAAGGGCTTGCGCCGGGATGAACTCAAGGCAGACCCGGTGGAGCAGTTTGCCGAGTGGTTTGGGCAAGCAGTCGAATGGAAACTTCCTGAACCCAATGCCGTGACTTTGGCTACCGTCGATGAGAAAGGCATGCCTTTTCAACGAACAGTTCTGCTCAAATACTTCGATGAGCGAGGATTTGTCTTTTTCAGTAACTACAGCAGCCGCAAGGCCAGGCAGATGGAGGCCAATCCGCAGATATGCATGCTATCACCATGGGTGACGCTTGAGCGCCAAGTAATTATTCAGGGACGTGTGGAAAAAATCAGTGAGGCAGAGTCACTGAAGTATTTCTCCTCGCGCCCGCGTGAATCTCAACTCGGTGCTTGGGTCTCCAATCAAAGTGAAGTCATCAGTTCGCGGAAGTTCCTGATGCAGAAACTCGGAGAGATCAAAGACAAGTTCGCGGAGGGTGAGATTCCACTGCCCTCCTTCTGGGGCGGCTATCGTCTGGTGCCTGAGATGATCGAATTCTGGCAGGGTGGGCCCGCCCGGCTCCATGACCGCTTCCTTTACTCCCGCATTGGCGAGGTATGGAAAATCGACCGATTGTCTCCATGAAAATGTCCTGAATCCATCAGGCAGAAGCACCTTTGATGTTACCTCGGCCAGATGATGAGAAATCATTCGTGATCCGTCTACTCAACTGGTTTTCCAGACTGAAACAGCTTCATGAAATCTGCTTTTTTTAGATTCACTAGTTTGATCTTGCACTCGTATTTCTGTCCTGGCTCAAGACCAAAGAACCGATCGAGTGTTAGCTGATCTTTGTCATCTGACGAAGCCGTATAGTATAAGGCTGCTTCACCGTTCTTGAGTTCAACACTCGTCAGGGTAATTTGGCGGGGTACACCCGCAGTTACGCCTCCTGATTTGCCGTCATGACTGAATAAAACCTGATCATGCGGACCGTTCCATACGCATAAGAATTCCTCGGTGCGTGGATCAAACGCCAATCGACTGTATACTTTATCCAAGCCCATTAACAACTCGAGGCCTTCTGGCTGATCCTGAAGAGCTTGGATCTGAATTAGCGGTGCAGGACGAACATTGATCGCCTCACCATTTTTAAGAATTTCTTCAAGCTCAGATCCCATAAGTTTTATGTGAGCGCGCACTTGTTCTTTATTTGCCATACAAGACGGGCCGGATATGAAGCAGAGTGTGATTAGGACGTGTAATGTTTTCATATGATATTGTTTGGCTGAACTGTTAGTTGCTAACCCCTAACTTCTTATAGACGCATTTAAAGATCATAGCGTTGAGGGCGAGAGTGATGAGGAGTGCGAGCATCGCGAGGGGAATGGGAATTGCGCGGGTCTCTGCCATCATGTTGACGGCAACGATGAAGAACAATAGGTAGATAAGTGCGATGGGATAGAAGGCGGCAACGATGACGGCAAGTAGGCCGCCACTCAAATCTCCCTTTGCTCGCTGGATTCGTTTGATCGACATGAAACCCAGGATCGGTGAGAGTAGCATGGCAATGATTCCCAGTGGTAGACTCAGGAAATAGTAGAGCGAGCTGCTGTAGAATTCGATTTCTTGCCAACGTTCTCCTGCCGGTGTCTGGCTGATCATATGCCAAATCACGGGTAATCCGAAGGGTAGTAAAATGGTGCCGGAGATGGCGACCCTGCAGATGCCGGACTGGATCACTGCTGTCGTGTCTCTGTATCTCTCGGGCGACTCCATTTCCGAGATCACTGCTTCTACGATACAGGATGAATCGCCGCCTTCGGCCCTGGCAGCAATCGCCTCGTAGATATGCGATTCCAAATCGGTGAGAGTCTCTTCCCGATCGGGACCACTGATGTTTGCCCCGACGGCATTGATATAAGATTCGATTTTTGCGATTTCAGTTGGAGTGAGGTTCATGATTTCTGCATGGGATTGGTTCTAAGATTGGAAATGGAAATGTTGAGTGCGTCCCAGTAGGTGTCCATCGACTGGAGATGCTGTTTGCCCAGTGAGGTTAGCGAAAAGTAGCGGCGGGGAGGTCCGCTCGGTGAGGGTTCGGAGCGAACTTGGAGATGACCATCTCGCTTGAGACGAGAGAGGATGGGATAGATCGTGCTCTCCGTGACGACCAATTCATCAATGCACTTCAGCCGGATGACTACCTCGTAGCCGTAGCCTTCCCGATGTCTCAATACACTTAGGATGCAGTATTCCAGTAATCCTTTGCGCAGTTGTGTAATCCAAGATTTCATCGAATGAGAAGGAGTTGGTAGCTACTACGTAATAGCTACTACGCAATGAAGAATACCTAGCCCAATAGATAGGTCAACAGGATAAATGATCAAGTTTTACCGGTTACCAAAGAATACCAAACGGACCTCAATAAGGCCGATATTTCCCTGATACTCAACTTTTGGGCGCAGTGAGGCCATTCTATGGCTTCTGCCGCTTCACACACGGACTTACTTTATCGAGCTTACGATCTGATCGGTTAGCTGTTGAACGAGTTTCTCGGCTTCGGGGTCGAGTGAGCCGCCCCCATCAGAGGAGTCCTTGCCATTGGTTACGGAGCAGACAGTGCCGGGATGGAAGTCAGAGTTGTCGCAGAGCTCGCATTCTTTCCAGTTTGCGCGTTTGTCATCCATACCCAGAGTCTTGCGCAGTTCGATGAGTTCCTTAGCCTGACCGCCGGTGATGGTGAGCAGTTCGCCGCCCTTCAGTTGTGAGGCAACCCATACGGTTTTGCAGTAGGCCTCCACATTTTCCATTTTCCAGTAGGCATCCTCAATATCTTTGCCCCAGGTAATGACACCGTGGTTGACCATCAGCACGGCCATGTGGTCAACGGCAGCGTTGCCCACGACTTCGGCGTTATCCGGGGTGCCAGGAGTGCGGTAGTCGGCAAGGCCGATCTGACCGAGGAACACTTCGGCTTCGGGAATCATGCAGGTCGGCGGCTGGACGCCAGCGACTGCGAAAGCGGTGCCGTGCGGCGGGTGAGCGTGACAACAGGCCTTGGCTTTGGGTTGACGCTTCATGATGGCGAGGTGGGTCATGCACTCGGAGGTACGCTTGTATTTGCCGGCCAGTTGCACGCCTTCGAGATCGACTAGGCACATCTGTTCAACAGTCATGTAGCCTTTGGAGACGAGAGTGGGAGTGCAGAGTACGAGGTTGTCGCCGACGCGGATGGTCAGGTTGCCGCCGTTGCCATCGGTGTATTCACGAGCCCACATGCGCTTGCCGATGTCGACCATGCGCTCCTTAAGCTCGGTGATGGCGGGGGAGTTGAAGAAGGCCTGAATCTCGGCGGGAGTCTTGGGGTCCTTGCCGCTTTCCCAGTGAAACTCGTAGTCGGGCAGGATGGGTTCCAAGGAATCAGGGGCGGCTGCTGCTGCGGTAACGCCACCATTGCCACCCTTGTAAACCGAACCGAGACCGTCGCGGATGACGTCTTTGGCGGATGGGGTGAGCACGGCACCTGCAGGGATGTCGGAGGCGGACTTGCCGGCCTTCAGCAGGGCTTCGATGTCAGCGGCGGTGTAGACTTTCTTGCTCATGACTTAAGTGGGGTGTGGGAGAAGGTGCTAAGAAACGGGTTCGTAATGGAGTGAATCGAAGATTGCCACGGTGATGGCGTCGAGGGGTACCCAGCCTTCGAAGGGAGCGGTGGCTTCCGCGCCTTCCACGATGCCGACGATGTCGCCGTCACCGGCACCCAGTTTGTCGTAGGCGACGAGGGTGGATTGGCTGGAGATGGGAGGGGTTTGGGTGCAGGCGGTGTTGAAGTGATCCTTATCTACGGGATTGCAGAGCAGCCAACGACCGCCCTCGAGGGAGGGGTCGATGATGTTGACGGTGGCTCGGCCGATGACTTGTGCAACGCGCATGGAGTTATTCTTCGTCGATAATGCCTTGGATGAAGTTGCGGACTGGGGAGTTGGGATCGTGAACGATGTGGCGGGCACCAATTCCATCAGTGGAGACGAAGACCTTGGAGTGCATGCCGGCTCCGAAAAGATCGATGGCGACCATGGGGGATCCACCGGGTTTGCCATCGGCACCCAAGGCCTGACACAGCAGCATCTTGAACCCCTTGAGGGAGGGGTGACTGTGGCTACTGACAGCGTGTCCGACGACTTGGGCGGCGATCATGGTGGATTGAGCGATCAGACGATCCGCAGGTTCTCAACGAGAACGCAGCGGCGGATGCGGGTGAAGGTTTTGGGAGTGGTGATGCCCTCACCGGTGGTGGTGGCAATCGAGTAGGAGAGGTAGCCTTCGCCACCCAGACCGAGACCCGCGACCGAGGGGCCGTTCTTCACGAAGATGGTGGTGTCCATCTCTTTGGCCATGTAGGTCATATGGTTTACATCCAGGGTGTGGATGATCGCGGAGTGACGGTAGCCGTGCTCGGCGCGCTTGGCTTCGCGGACGGCGGTTTCGAAGTTGGGGCATGAGACGATGGGCATCATCGGCATCATCTGCTCCTTCTGGACGAAGGGGTGGTCGGCATCGGTTTCGCCAAAAAGAAGTTGGGTGTCTGCTGGGACGTTCACGCCGGCGTGCTTTGCAAGCACCGAAGGATCAGCACCAATGAAATCGCGGTTGAGCGAAGCAGTGGCGCAACCACCACCGGTGCCGGGTTGGATGTCGAAGGCAGCCTGAGTGAGTTGCTCAGTCTGCTGAGCGTTGAGTTGGAAGCCACCAGCCTTGGCCAGTTCTTCGCAGAAGGGCTTCATTACCGAACTGACCACGAAGATGGCCTTCTCGCCGATGCAGAGCAGGTTGTTGTCAAACGCGCCACCTTCGACAATGCCTTGGGCGGCTCGGGCGAGGTCGGCACTTTCGTCGACCACCACCACGGGGTTGCCCGGACCCGCACAGATGGAGCGTTTACCGGATTTCATTGCGGCACTCACCACTGCAGGGCCGCCGGTGATGGCGAGCAGGGGGATCTGCTCGTTGGCGCAGATGGCATCGAAGGAATCGAGGGTGGGTTCCTCAATGGTGGTGATGAGATTGTCGATGCCCAGTTCGTGCTGGATGGCCTGATTGTAAGCACGCACCGCCATCGCCGCGCTCTTGGCACCACCCGGGTGGGGGTTGAAGAGCACGGAGTTTCCGGCAGCAATCATGTTGATGACGTTGCCGGTAAGGGTGGGCACGGAGTGGGTGACGGGCAGGATGGCACCGATCACGCCGTAAGGGGCGTATTCCTCAAGGGTGATGCCACCGTCGCCGCTGAGTGCGTAAGGCTTGAGCCATTCGGTTCCGGGCACGTTCTTGGTGATCTCGAGCTTGCCGATCTTGTGATCGAGACGGCCGATCTTGGTCTCGTTCATCTCGAAGGTGCCCCATGGCTGGGCGTTCGAGACAGCGAGGTGCTTGACGATTTCGATCACCTTGTCACGGCCCTCGATGCCAAGCTCCTTGAGGCGAAGGTGGGCGTTGTGGGCGGCATCCGCTGCCTTGGTCACGCAATCGAACACACCGTGTTGACCGATAGCACCTCCACCTCCGGAGATGATCTGGGGTGCGGCAGCAGGGGTGGCTACCTTTTTGTCACAGCCGCAGTCAGCGGGTTTGGCAGTAGATGCTGCAGTAGCCGCCGCGGCAGGATTGCCGAGTTGGCTCACCACGTTTTCAACCACGCTGCGGATGGCGTCGGAATCGAGGGTCTTCATGGGTTCGTTGCGTAACTAAGTGAATGGGCGTGCGAGTGGCCCGTAATTGATTAACCTCCGTGATAGAGACTATTGCCCTGCACCTCGACGCGATCGATGATGGCCACGATGGCGGCATCGACCGGGATCTGCTTGAGGCCCTGGGCATTGCGTGCGGAACTGCCCTGACAGAACATTACCAGTTCACCTTCGCCGGCCCCAACGGTGTCGATGGCCACGATGGTGTTCTGGCCGTCCTTGAACTTGGACGGGTCCTTGTCGTCGACAAGTTTGGGGCGCAAGAGCAGCAGTTTTCTGCCGGTCATGTGTTCGTCCTTCTTGGTCGCAACGACCTGTCCGATGACTTCTGCGAGGAACATAATGATGGTCATCAGTCACCAGTCATCAGTCATCAGTTCAGCTTAACCTGCTGACTGCTGACCGTTGACCGCTGACTAAACTATTACTTGCGGGTGGCGCGGGCGGGAGCAGCCTTAGGAAGGACACCGTCGATGACTTCGTCGGGACGGGCGATCACGTGGGCACTGACCACTTCGGCGCCAGCTTCGGAGGCAGCGGCAGCACCGGCGTCGATAGCAGCCTTGACGGCAGCGACGTCGCCACTGACAGAGGCGTTGCAGAGAGCGGAGCCAACCTGCTTCATGGGGCCGGTGAGTTCAACGTTTGCGGATTTGAGCATCGCGTCGACGCCGACAACGAGTCCGGCGAGGCCGCGGGTTTCAATGAGTCCAATTGCTTGTTTAGCCATGGTATTGTATTGGTTTGGTTTGGGGATTCTTGGTTATGAAGAAAGTGATTTACGCGAGTTTGCGGTGTACTTCGCGGGCGAGGACTAGTTCCTCATTGGCGGGAATGACGAAGACCTTGGCGCTGGAACCGTCGGCGCTGATGTCAGCTTCAACTGCACGGCAGGCCTGATTCTTGTCGGAGTCGATCTGGATGCCGAAGGGCTCGAGGCCTTGGCAGACAGCTTCACGAAGATCGCGGTTGTTTTCACCGATGCCGGCGGTGAAGACGAGAGCATCGATGCCGCCGAGTTCGAGCATGTAAGCGCCGATCCAGTGGCGGATGGAGTGAATGAGAGAGTCGAGGGTGAGGCGGGCGTCGGAGTTGCCACCGTCTGCAGCTTCACAAATGTCGCGGATGTCGTTGGAGATGCTGGAAAGACCCTGCAGGCCGGACTCCTTGGTCAGCTGGCGTTCGGCCTCTTCCAAGCTGATGCCCAGCTTGCGCATCGCATAGGGGAGCGCACCCGAATCGAGATCGCCGACGCGGTTGTTCTGGGGCAGGCCGCTCTGCGGCGAGAAGCCCATGCTGGTGCCGATGGCGACTCCGTTGCGGATGCCGGTCACCGAGCTGGAACCTCCTAGATGGCAGGAGACGACACGCAGGGGTGCAGAGTCGAGTTCGGCAGGGCCGTCCAAGTAGAGACGACGGGAGGCTGCGGCGACGTCGTCGCGGCCTAGCAGTTCGGCCGAGCGTTCGGCAATGAACTTGTGGCTCGCTCCGTGGAAGCCGTAGCGGCGGATGCCGATATCACGCCAAGCCTTGGGGATGGCGTAGTTGATGGAAGCTTCGGGAATCCACTGGTAGAAGGCGGTCTCGAACAGGGCCACGAGTTGGGCCTTGGGTAGTGCCTTGGAGAACTGGCGGATGCCGTTGGCGTATGGCGGATTGTGGGCCGGGGCGACTTCGGCGAAGCCTTCAAGGGCTTCAATAGTCTGCTGGTCGGCGATCACACAACCGCTGAGGTCTTTGCCGAGCACGGTCTTGAAGCCGACCGCATCAATCTCGTTGGGAGAACTGATGATGCCGTCTTGTTGGAGCGTGCCGAGCGCATCGGAAATGACTTCGGCGTGATCCTCCACGCGCTCGTAACCACCCTGAGCCACCACTTCAGCACCGGCCTCTTCCATGCGGAAGAGGCGATACTTGAAGGATGTTGAGCCCAGGTTGGCGACGAGAATGAGCATGATAGAAAAACGCAGTTAAAATCAGAACCAGGCGCCGAACTTGGCGAGGTCGTCGTGCGGACGGGGGATGACCTGGACGGAAGTCACGGTGCCGTAGCTGGAGCCAGCGGCGGCGGCGGCATCGAGGCCGGCCTTCACTGCAGCGACGTCGCCGGTGAAGAAGCCAGTAACGAGGCCCGAGCCGATCTTGTCCCAGCCAGTCATTTCAATGTCGGAAGCCTTGAGGGCGGCGTCCGAGGCTTCGAGAAGGGCGATGAGACCCTTGGTTTCGAGGATGCCAATTGCCAGTCATCGGTCAGCAGGAATGAATCTGCATGGAAACCGCTGACTGTTGTCCGTTGACCGCTGACGGCCGTCAGGCCAATCCGAACTTGCTGAGGAGTTCTTCGTGGGGACGGGCGATCACGTGTGATGAAACGAGTTCACCGACGCGGCCGGCTGCATCTGCTCCTGCGTCTACAGCGGCTTTGACGCTGCCGACGTCTCCTTTCACGAGGACGGTCAGGAAGCCGCCGCCGATCTGGACTTGTTTCACGAGGTCGACGTTCGCGGCTTTCGCCATCGCGTCGGTGGCTTCGACGCTTCCGACGTAGCCTTTGGTTTCAATCATGCCGAGTGCACTCATAGTATTGCGTTTGGTTGTTGGGGTGGGGTGGGGTTGTTTTCAGTAAGCTGTTATTTGATCAACTCACAGAAAGTGTCGGGTTTCAGTCCGCATGCATTGCCTTCGTCGGTGTCGATGTGGACTTCGAGTTTGAAAGAGGGGTCGACACGCACGACTAGGTTGTCGAAGGTCATGCCGAGATCGCCGTGGGCCTTGAGTTTCATCACATCGAGATGCTTTACGCCGTAGTAGGCGGCATCGTCCGGATTCATGTGGACGTGGGGTTGGGCGCGAATGACGCCTTCGTCCATTTTGAAGTAACCATTGGGGCCCATCAGCATGCAGCCGGGAGTGCCAGCGATGTCGCCCGACATCTTGGTGGGAATATCAAAGCCGAGCGCAATGGCATCGGTAAAGGCGAGCTCGATTTGATTGAGGTTACGGCAGGGGCCTAAGATGCGTAGGTTGGAGATCACACGGCTGCGTGGCCCGATAAGAGTGATGGTCTCCTTGGCAGCGTATTGGCCGTCTTGATAGAGACCCTTCATTGGGGTGAGTTGATGACCAGGCCCGAAGAGGGCCTCGACAGCCTCTTGGGTGAGGTGGGCGTGACGTGCGGAGATGTTCACCAAGAGAGCGTTGGGCGCCTTGGCCTGCTTGGGCAGGGATAGGCCCATCTGGGAGTACACTTGCTCGCGGACCAAGTGCTCGATGACAGCACGTGGGGTCGATGATTTGATGGGTTCGGCCATTTTGTGAGGGTGGGTGGCTTATGAAAGCACGGGGATGGGTTGCCTCGAAGAGGCGAGAAATTGGCTAGGTTTGATGCTCTTTTTGTTGGATTTCATTGACAAGTCAACCAAAAAACCAAAAAATACCAATCGAAACAAAGAAAAAACCAAATCTAGAATCTATTTATCCCCACTTCTTCTATGTTAGCCGTTGAGCGTCAGCGTCAAATTCTCGAATTTCTTGTCGATACCGGCTCCCTGCGGACTACCGAGACCGCCGAGAAACTTGGAGTCACCGACGAGACGGTGCGTAAAGACTTTGAGGTATTGGAACAGCGTGGTGAACTCAGGCGTATCCACGGCGGGGCAAGTAAGCTTGAGCGAGTCCGCCCCGATCTCTCCTTTGTCGAACGCCAAGCTGTCATGCGTATGGAGAAGCAGGCCATTGCCAAGCTGGCGGCTAGTCGGATCCGGCCAAACGAAACCATCTTCCTCGATGCCAGCTCCACCGTCCTCACCTTGGCCGAATGTCTGCCCGAGGACATGCCGCTTACCATTCTCACCAATGCGCTCAACATTTTCACCGCTCTATCGGACCGCCCCAATCTGGATTTGATGTGCACAGGTGGCCTCTTCGATGCTCGTTCGCGCTCTTTCATTGGCCTGACGGCGGAGCGGGTGCTGCAGCGCTACAACATTCATCGCATGTTCCTCTCTGGCAGTGGCCTCCATGCTGGGCGTGGGGTAAGTGAGAGTAATGCCCGTCAGGCTGCCTTCAAGGAGCGGGTGGTCGCCAATGCCGAGGATGTTGTCTTCATGGCCGACCACTCGAAACTGGGTCGCAAAGCCTCATTCTTTTTTGCCGAACTCAGTGATCTCAGTTGTGTGATTACCGACTCCGCCGCAGATCTCGATCTATGTCACGAGATCGAGAGCGCTGGCACCGAAGTTCTGGTCGTGCCTTGAACAACAGTTCAACAAATTACAAAGGTTTGGAAATCAATCCCACAATACCGAAAATCACTTGCGCCCCTGAAACCCAGTGCGATCAGTGTAGTGCCGGTGATTGGTGAGTCTGAACTCTGCAATTGGAGTTCTTAGCTCAGTATGGGTGGGCACTGATTCATCCAATCACCGGTCACCTTGTGTACACTCGCTTCCGCGCAATTGAACACCACAAAATCTGCTTTCTGCCTGCCCCAATTTTCACCCACACAGCGAGAGCACAAACTGTGATCATGGGGCCGATATGCAATTGTCTTGCGTCGGTTAATTCACAGTAGAGGCCATGCGATGGCAGAATGAATGTACATCCTGCTGCACCCCGAACTTCCATCTACACACAGCCAAGGCGAGCGTATCTGTAAAATTCCAATTGATCTTAATGACGGCTTGTTGGTGATCAAAAGTCGCTATGTAACGTCGCAGTTTCTGCCTGCGTAGTTGATAAATGCGATGCGGTGGATTCGTATGAATATTGTGTGTGATGCTGCATGAATATTGCTTGAGGTTCTGTCATTTGTTGCCTTCTTATATTCAAATCCTCATGTGATGATTTTCTATCGACTGACATTTCTGATTTCTGCGCTCATCAGTGTAACCGCATGGGCTGAGAGTCCCGACTACAACCGGGATGTGCGCCCCATTCTGTCTGAAAACTGTTTTCTCTGTCATGGTCAGGACCCTAAGCACCGAGGTGGTGACCTGCGTTTGGATGTTCGTGAGGATGCGGTGGCCGATCGCGACGACGGAGCGGCCATCGTTCCGGGAGACCCCAAAGCCAGTGCCATCATCAAGCGCATGACTAGCACCGATCCAGACCTGATCATGCCTCCGCCCAAGGCGCACATGAAGGCGCTTGATCCCGAGCAGGTCAAGGTGATTGAGAACTGGATTGCTGCGGGTGCGAACTACGATCCGCACTGGTCCTTCGTGCCGCCAACCAAGAAAAAGTTACCTACTTTCGACCCGAATCCAGTCGATGCCTTTGTTCGCAAGCGCCTTAAGGATGAAGGCCTCAAGCCGAGCCCTGCCGCTGACGACGAAACGCAATTGCGCCGTCTGCACCTCGATCTCACCGGTCTGCCGCCGACCATCGAAGAGGTGGAAGCCTACCTGGAAGACAATAATGCGGACCGGTGGGAGAAACGCATCAGGCAACTGATGGACTCGCCCCACTTTGCCGAGCGCATGGCCATGCCGTGGCTCGATGCCGCGCGCTACGCCGATACCCACGGCTTCTCCATCGATGATCACCGCGACATGTGGGGCTGGCGCGATTGGGTGATTGCCGCCTTCCAGAAGAACCAACCCTACGACCAGTTCGTGAAGGAGCAGTTGGCCGGAGACCTCATTCCCAACGCCACGCCCGATCAGATTGCCGCCACCGGATTCCTCCGCAACAGCATGAACACCCACGAGGGTGGCACCATCGCTGAGGAATATCGGGTCAACTACACCGTGGACAAGGCGGACGCTGTCTCTACCGCCATGCTCGGTCTGACGATGAAGTGCGCACAATGCCACGATCACAAATACGATCCGATCTCGCAGAAGGAGTTCTTTAGCTTCTACGCCTTCTTCAACTCTTCCTCCGAGCCGGGTAAGGGGGCGACCAATGCCAACACCAAGCCCATCATGGAATACCGCTCGCCTCTGGGTGATGGCGGTATGGCCGGTTTGAAGGCGCGTATCGCCGAACTGCAATACCTTCGGGCGCACCCGACCGCCGCCTTGGTCGCCGCCCGAGAGTCCTGGGAAGGTCAAGAGGATGCAACCAAGCCACCCTTCAATGTGGCACGCGACAAACGGACCCTCGACGACTGGAAGAAGATCAACGAGGCCTACATCAAGTCCAACCATAGTCTCAGCAAGGAGATGCAGATCACCATGAAGACCATCGATGTGGAGATCGGAGTCATCCAAAAAGACATCAAGCGCGGCAAGACCACAGTCATGGTCATGGACTACAATCCCAAGCTGCGCAAAACCTACGTGCTCGATCGTGGTGCCTATGATCAACCGATCAAGGATGAGGAGATCCTCCCCGGAACGCCCGCCATCCTTCCTCCACTCAAGAAGCAGGGCGATCTCGCCACCCGTCTCGACTTGGCGAACTGGATGATCGATAAGAACAATCCACTTACGGCGCGCGTGGCCGTCAATCGTCTGTGGCAAATGGTCTTCGGCCTCGGCTTCGTTGAATCTGCGGGTGATTTCGGCAACCAAGGTTCTTGGCCCTCGCATCCCAAGCTCCTCGACTGGTTGGCCGTCGACCTGATGGAGAACGACTGGAACCTACGCCACACCTTGATGACGATTCTCACCTCTGAGACTTACCGTCAGTCGGCCGTCGCCACCGCCGCCAGCTTGGAAAAGGATCCGCGTGCGACTCTGCTTTCCCGCTCACCCCGCACTCGTCTCGCAGCCGAGATTATTCGTGATCAGGCGCTCGCCATCAGCGGCATCCTGAACAAGACCATTGGTGGTCCGGGTGTGCATCCTCCGCAACCCGATCTGTGGAGTGAAATCAGCCACTTCGGCTATCAGCGTCCCTTCACCGCCCAGATCTTTCTGCCAGGCAGAGGAGACTCGGTGCGTCGCCGTTCCATCTATACCTTCTGGAAGCGCACTTCACCGCCGCCCAATATTGCCCTCTTTGATGCTCCCACTCGAGAGACTTGTGCGGTGGTGCGTGGCAACACCAACACGCCGCTGCAGGCGCTTGTGGTCATGAACGATCCGCAATACGTCGAGGCCTCCGTCGCCTTTGGTCGGCGTATGATGAAGGAGGGCGGAGATACGGACTCCAGTCGTCTCGGCTTTGGCTTTCGCGCAGCTACCGGTCGTCTGCCCAATGATCGCGAGGGCGAGTTGCTCACCTCGGCATACCGGCGCCATCTCGATTACTTCAGCAGGGATCCCAATGCAGTGCGAAAGTTTATCGGCAGTCGCGAACCCGAAGTGGCGGCTTACGCCATGATCGCCACCACGCTGCTCAATCTGGATGAACTCATTTCACGGCCGTAGGCCGCCCTCCCACCCGTTCACTAGTTTCTCATGAACCCCTTCGAACATCCCGGCAATGCGCTATCGCGCCGCAGCTTCCTTGGCCTGACTGGCTTGGGTATCGGTGCGATTGCCGCCAAGAGCCTGATGGCTAAGGAAAGTTCCATCCCGATGGAGGCACTCGCACCCGTGGACTATCCGCACTTCGCGCCAAAGGCGCAGCGTGTGATCTATCTCTTCCAGTCTGGTGGGCCGTCTCACATCGATCTGTTCGACTACAAGCCCGAGCTTGAGAAAGTCCATGGCGAGGAACTTCCGGATTCCGTGCGTCAGGGACAACGACTCACGGGCATGACGGCCGGTCAGAAGAGCTTCCCGCTGTGCAAGGGCCTCAAGGAATTCGCTCAGCGCGGCGAGAGCGGTCAGTGGATCAGTGACTACCTGCCTTATCATCACAAGATCGCCGACAAGATTTCGGTCATTCGCTCAATGTATACGGAGGCGATCAACCACGACCCCGGCATCACCTTTATCAACACCGGCTCGCAGTTTCCCGGTCTGCCCAGCATGGGCTCCTGGGTGTCCTATGGCTTGGGCAGTATGAACGAAAACCTGCCGACTTACGTGGTGTTGACCTCGCAGGGCACCGGCAAGGATCCTGGCCAGCCCATTTTTTCACGCCTATGGGGCAGTGGGTTCCTGCCATCGAGCCACCAGGGAGTGCAGTTCCGCAGCGGTAAGGATCCGGTACTTTTCCTCAACGATCCCCAAGGCGTTTCGCGTTCCGAGCGCCGGGTAATGCTCGATCATCTCGCCGAGTTCAATCAGATGCGCCATGAGGAAATCGGTGATCCAGAAATCCAAACCCGCATCAGCCAGTATGAAATGGCCTTCCGCATGCAGGCTTCCGCCCCCGAGTTGGCTGATTTGAGTGATGAGCCCGAATCCACCTTCGAACTCTATGGCGAAGAGGCCCGTGTGCCCGGCAGTTACGCCTACAACTGCCTGCTCGCCCGTCGCATGGCCGAGCGCGGCGTGCGTTTCACCCAGCTTTTCCACCGCGGTTGGGATCAGCATCTCAGTCTGCCCAAACACCTGGCGGCGCAGTGCAAGGACACCGATCAGGCTTCTGCCGCCTTGGTGTTGGATCTCGAGCAGCGCGGCTTGCTGGAAGACACGCTTGTCATTTGGGGTGGGGAATTCGGCCGCACGGTATATAGTCAGGGTAAGTTGGGCACTGGTCGTGACCATCACGGTCGCTGTTTTAGCATGTGGGTGGCTGGTGGTGGTATCAAACCCGGTCTCAGTTATGGTTCTACCGATCCTTACTCCTACAACATTGCGGAGAATCCAGTGCACATCCGCGACCTTAATGCGACCATCCTGCGCTGCATGGGCATCGACCACAATCGCTTCACTTTCCGCTTCCAGGGATTGAACCACAAGCCGACTGGGGTGCAACCGGCGCACGTGGTGGAGGGAGTGCTCGCTTGATGTTGTGGTCTCCCGAGGCCAAGCTCCGGCGTGCAAATATGTTGCAAACTCGAAGAACTCCAGAAGCTTGATCGGCCTCTGCACCTGGCACTGGGCGTGTTTGATGGTGTGCACCTTGGCCATCAAGCAGTGATTCAACGTGCTTTGGATGCCGCAGAGAGGGAGGGCGGAATGTCCGGTCTGCTGACTTTTGATCCACACCCCATTGAAGTGATGGCGCCGGCCAAAGCGCCGCGTGCCTTGCTGGCAACCCTCAACCACAAGGCCAACTTTGTGGCTTCATTGGGCGTGGATCTGCTCATCCCGCTCCCGTTCGACCTCGCTTTTGCCGAGAAGGAAGCCGCTGCCTTTATTGCCGAGCTACTAAAGTCACGGGTGAAGACACTTGCAGTGGGTGAGGACTGGCGCTTTGGTCACTTGCGCAAGGGAGACATTGATTTGCTTAATCAGCTCGCACCCAAACTCGGCTACCAACTTGAAGCGGTATCGCCAGTAATGTTTGAGGGCGACCGTATAAGCAGCACGCGCATCCGACAAGCGGTGCGTGATGGAAACCTCAAGGCTGCCGGCGATATGTTGGGCCGTCCGTATTCAATGCGCGCCAAGGTTGTGGAGGGTAAAAAACTTGGTAGGGATTTTGGGTTTCCTACGGCCAATTTGGTGGTTGGACGCCGTCAATGCCCACCCAACGGCGTGTGGACGGTGAAGGTGAGTGTGGCGGTCAAGGATGAGTGGTTGCCCGGGGTGGCCAATCTCGGCACTCGGCCGAGTGTGGAGGGCGATGAGCTTTTGCTTGAAGTCCACCTACTCGATTTTCATGGCAATCTATACAACACGGAGATTGAAGTCCGCTTCGAGGATCACCTTCGATCTGAGAAGAAGTTTGACTCGCTTGATGAACTCCGGGCGCAAATTGCCGAAGATGTCGCTGAGGCCAGACGCCGGCTTTGATCAGGCTGGAGTGTTGTTGGAGAAGTCGGTGGCGACTTCATCCGGGTCAGGTTGTGGATGACGCTCGAGAAATTCATCTCCCAGCCTACCGTAGGTGCCGGCACCCAGTCCGCTGGGGTCGTGCTCAAATATGGTGCGGCCGTGACTGGGGGCTTCACCGATGCGGATGGAGCGCGGGATTTTGGTATGGTATACCTGCTCGGGGAAGTACTTGCTGACTTCATCGACCACTTGGCGTGAGAGATTGGTGCGACCATCATACATGGTCATCACGATTCCCTCCAGTTTGATTTCGCTATTGGCACCGGAGTCGCGGATTTGATCGATGACGTGGACGATCTTGGCAAGACCCTCCAGGCCGAACCACTCGCACTGCAAGGGGATGAGAATTTCATCCGAGGCGGCAAGAGCCGAGGTCATGAGGACACCCAGTGAAGGAGGGGTATCGAGAATGCAGTATTCAAATAGATCGTTGGGCTTCAGAGCTTGAAGTATCTCGCGCAGACGAGTGAGGTGGTCGTCGCTGCGGGCCAGTTCGATTTCCGCTCCGGCCAGATCCATTTCTGAGGGCAACAGCCAGAGGTTCTCGCGACCGGTTTCCAGAATCTGATTGTCGACAGTACTGCTGCCAGTTAGCACCGGATACATGCTACTGCCATCTGGAACATCGATGCCCAATCCACTGGTGCAGTTGGCCTGTGGATCCAAGTCTACCAGTAGCACCCGTTGCCCACGGCGGGCGAGGGCAGCTGAAAGGTTGAGCGCGGTGGTGGTTTTCCCCACGCCTCCTTTCTGGTTGGCAACGGCAATGACTTTCATGGCTGCCCGATTACTCTCTTCCAATTAGGCTGTCCGGCGCAACCAAAACCTCAACCTGCAGAGATCTCATTGGTCATTTTGATCGGTCTCTGCAGACTGAAGTGATTGTAGTAAAGTGGATGCCGATCGTCAGTCCTTTAGCCCCTGTTGGGGCGGCATAAGAATTTGCAGGACGGCGTTGGATGAGGGTGGATCGACGTCCAGTACCGCAACACTGCCCTTTTTGATGACCACCGAATAAGAGGTGCTGCCCATCAGCCAGCTGACCAGAGATGAGAGGTCGGGCTCGTGGCCCACGATGCAGACGCAGCCAAACTCCTTATAGGCGGCAAGTTCCGCAATGGCCGTCCCGGGGCGCATACCACAGGCGAGCCAATTGACGACCATAGGCCCCGGAATGTCCACAGCTTGGGCGAAGGTCTCGGCGGTTTCGCGAGAGCGCACCAGTGGACTGGAGAGGATGATTCCAGGTAGCAGCTCTAAGCCAGCGAGACGACGGGCCTGGCGCGCGGCCTGCGCGTGCCCTTTTTTGGTCAGTTGGCGCGCATAGTCGCCGTCCTTGTGACTATCTTCGGCTTTGCCGTGGCGCAGGACGATGAGTTTCATTGCCTGATTGAGAGTTGATGGGTGGATGGCCCTTTATGTTGCTGGCAGACTTACATTGTTATGCCGCCATCAATGGCGATCACCTGACCGGTGATGTAGCGCGCTTCCTTACTCGCGAGATAAGTGACGGCTGATGCGATGTCACCAGTTTCTCCGAAGCAGGCTAGCGGAATGTTACCAATGACAGCTTCCTTGACAGATTCGGGCAGCTCGTCGGTCATGTCGGTGGTGATGAAGCCCGGAGCGACTGCATTGCAGGTTACTTGTCGGCCGGCGAGTTCGCGGGCCACGGACTTGGTGAAGCCGATAAGGCCTGCCTTGCTGGCGGAGTAGTTGGCTTGACCAGCGTTGCCGATGAGGCCGATGACGGAGGCGATATTGATGATGCGGGCGTGGTCGGCCTTCATGAGGGGGCGCATGAAGCCTTTCACGGTGTTGAAGGCGCCTTTGAGGTTGGTGTCGATCACGGTATCCCAGTCTTCTTCCTTCATTCGCATCAGCAGGGTATCGCGGGTCACGCCTGCATTGTTTACAAGGATGCTTACAGCCCCGAGTTCCTCAGTCACGGTCTTAGCAAGCTCTTGCACGGCGGTGTGATCCGCGACGTCAACGGCGTAGGCCTTGGCGCTGCCGGGATGCGCAGCATTGATTTCGTCGGCGGCCCTCCCACAACTCTCGGAACTGCGGCTAACGACGGCCACTTTGGCGCCTTCGGCGGCAAGGGCGTGGGCAATGGCTTGGCCGATTCCTCGGCCTGCTCCGGTGACAACGGCAACTTGGTCTACAAAGCGTGACATGGCCAGAACGTGGCTACCAAACGCGACTCCGTCAATGTCGGGGTGAGGGGACGAATAGCAGGCGTAGAATGCCGCGAATGATCAGGAAGGGAATCACGAGAATCAGGCCGACCACCAAGGCCAGCACGAATAGGAGGACCACCAACAGGATGGCTAGCGGCCACATCCAGACCGGGATCTTGATCGACCGAATGGGAATGCCTCGCCCGAAGGGTCGCTGACTACCGTTGCTGGCCTGCTCCACCGCAGGGCCGACTGTCTCGTTGGTCTTAGAACTCGGGGCTTTTTCGAAGACCTCGACCACCTCGACCTCGATTTCCTGAGAGTCACTCACTGTGTTTACAGAGTGCCCTCACGCTGCCTGGGATGCAAATGGAATGACGTGCGGAGATTGGAATGCTTGCGGTGAGAGCGGGAGAGGGTAAACTTTCTCTAATGAGTCGGAGATCTCGTAAACGCGGGAATCGCGAAGGTGGTGGCAGCAAGTGGCTAGTGGCCATTGTCGCCTTGCTGTTGGTGCTTGTGGTAGCTGTTGGTGTGGTTCACATGATGATCCGACGCTACTTGCAGAGTGACGAATTTCGTATCTTTGTATCCGACAAGGTCAGTGAGGCGATACATGTCGAGGGCGATTTTAAGGAGTTGCAATGGGATGGACTGGCGGTCAGGTCTGAGGGATTTGAAGCCCAAGGCAACGATCAGATTCGCATGATCAACGTAGAAGGTGTGCGAACTGATATTGGCTTGGGTGGTTTCTGGCGTGGTGTTTGGGAAGTGAAGGGATTTCAGGTGCGACAAGTCGATCTTGAGATCGATGCGCGATCCGGAGTGCCATCAGTGATCCAAGTGGAGAAAAAGAAAAAAAAGGACGGCTGGCTACCCAGTGAGGTTGAGATGCAAAATTTGCGTATCGGCCATCTGTCTCTGAAGGCCCTGCTCGACGCTGGTCCGGTTGAATTCAAAGGAGCGCGAGTGGATGCTCAGCCCGGTAATGGTAGTCAGAACTATGACATCAAAATCAGCGGGGGTGATCTGATCCTTCCTTCTGAAATGATCCCCAAACTCAGACTCGATGAGGCGGATATCAGATATAAGGATCGTGCGGTTTTTGTGAATCGTGCTGAAGCTCGCTTTTGGGAGCGTGGACGCGTGGAATTGACTGGTGAATGGGATCCGACCCTCAATATTCGCGGAGTGCAGGGCCAGGTTAGCGGCGTGAACTGTGACCAACTGGTCAACGAGGACTGGTCCAAGCGCCTTCGCGGCAAGCTCAGCACGGACTTCAATGTGGTTTGGGTGGCCGACAAGCCCATGGTTAATGGTCACCTTGCACTGCAAGATGGCGTGCTCACCGCGCTTCCCATCCTTGATGTGCTGGAGGCCTACCTTGACACCACTCGTTTTCGCGTACTGACGCTGAATGTAGCAGAGACCGACTGGAAATGGCAGGAGGGTCGTTGGAGTATCAGTAATTTTGTAATCGCCAGTGAAGGTTTGATGCGCCTGGAGGGGGACATGCGCGTGATGGGTGAGAATATAGATGGTCATTTCCAGTTGGGACTGGCCCCCGGTATCATGGCTTCCATTCCCGGTGCAGAAGAGCATGTCTTTCTTGCTGGCAAGAATGGCCTGCGTTGGGCCCCGGTGCGCATTACAGGCACTTTATCCGAGCCCAAACACGACCTCACTGAGCGCCTCCTTGCTGCTGCCGGACGCCGCTTGCTCGAGGCGCTACCCGAAACGGCTATAGAGACAATCCTACTCGGGAAAGGTGTGGTTGATCACTCCACCAAGCGTGCTCTAGAGCAAGGCTTTAGAAACTTTGGTGCAACCGATATCTTAGAGAATGTCTTTGAGCATGGGATACAGGGTGTCGAGGGGGCTGTTGATGGAGTGGTTGATGGAGTGCTTAGAGGGTTGCTGGACGTTGGATTTTAAAATA
>JBMYMN010000017.1:0-24267 GCA_049597355.1 Luteolibacter sp. | reverse complement strand
TTTGGCCGAGGTGGAGAGGAAGCTGCCGAGCTTGCCGAAGCCGGCGTGCGCTATGAAATCGTCCCGGGCATCAGCTCCACCATCGGCGGCGCTGCCTACGCGGGAATACCGGTCAGCCATCGCGATCACAACACCCAACTCACGATCTTTACGGGCCACGAGGATCCCAGCAAGGGTTACAGCTCGGTCGACTACAAACACCTCGCCAAGACACCCGGCACCAAGGTTTTTGTCATGGGTGTGGCTCGACTACGCGAAATCACCACATCTTTCATCGAAGGCGGCGCCGATCCAAGCACTCCCATCGCCCTCAGCCGTTGGGCCACCACCGCCCAACAGCGCACTATCACCGGCACCCTCGCTGACATCGCGGATACCGCCGAGAAAACCAACTTCAAGTCCCCCGCCGTCGCCATCGTTGGTGATGTGGTGACAGAACGCGATAAAATCAACTGGTTCGAGAGTAGACCCCTCTTCGGCAAACGTATCGTTGTCACCCGCACCCGAAAACAAGCCGGTGGCTTAAGCAAGGAATTGGCAGAGTTGGGCGCCAACGTGGTCGAGCTGCCGACCATCCGCATTGAATTACCGGAAAACAAACGCGAGTTTGCCGAGCACGTTACCCATGCCCACGAATATGACTGGCTGATCTTCACCAGCCCCAATGGTGTGGAGCATTTCTTCGATGCCTTCTTCGCCACCTACCCAGATGCCCGCAGCCTCGGCAACCCCCGCATCGCCTGCATCGGGCCCGGCACCGCCAAGAAACTGCTCGAATACCGCTTCACTTGCGACCTCTTACCCGAGGAAGGCAATTATGTCGCCGAGGGCCTGCTTGAAGCCTTCAAAAAAGATCATTCGGTGGAGAACGAAACAATCTTGTGGGTGAAAGCAGCGGAATCCCGCGACGTCATCTCCAAGGAGCTGATGGAAATGGGTGCCATCGTCGATGAGTGCATCGCCTACCGCACAGTGCCAGAAACTGAAGACCCCACAGGTGTCATGAAGCAATTGGTAGAAGAGGGTGCTGACATGATCACCTTCACCTCCGGCTCCACTGTGGAACACTTCCTCGCACTTGGCCTCGATTGGCCAGAAGGCTGTGTTGCTGGCAGCATCGGTCCGGTCACCTCAAAGACCCTGCGCGAGAATCATATCGAGCCGGCTTTTGAAGCCACACCCCACGACATTTCCGGCTTGGTCGATGGGATTGTAGAATACTTTAGTTGACCTTTTTAAGAATCAACAAGCGGAATTCAATCGCCTTCTCGCCGGGAATTTCCAGAGCACTCAGCTCGAACTGCTGCTTGCCCTCGGCAAGTCCAAGCCGACCCATGGAGTGCGGCTTAAAGTCCTTCACGAAGGACTCGCGTTTATAGACCTTATTTTCCTTCTTTCCCTGAATTGGTGGATTGTGCGCCTCTCTGATTATCGTGCTAATGAAGCTTTCACCAGATTTGAACTGAATCTCACAGCCAACGTCCTCAGGGCGGCAGGTGTAGTAGAGAATTAACTCATACTGTCCCGTTTCCGCCACTTCGACGTCATACGTGATCTTGTCTTTTGTACTGGTCCAGCCGAGGAGGTAAGAGCAATTGGGATGCACGCTGCTACGCTTGATCCCCTTGGTATGCTTGGCATCGCGGGCTGGAAGATGAGTGAGCTTCGAACCCGGATAGCCCACGATGAAGGGGCGGTCCAGCCGCGGCACGGTCACGTCCTTGAGCCATTGATCGCGGGCGGCGATCAATTCTTGGGTGAGTTCGGGCTGCAGCCTCGAGATATCATTGGTCTGACCGGGATCCTTGATCATGTCGTAGAGGCGGCCTTTGCCGTCCAAACGGTGAGTTTGGCTACGCACGCTAGTGCCTCCCCGACCCCATCTGTTGAAGATGAAGCGCGATTTCCACTTAACTTTCTCTCCCATCAGTAGCGGCTTGAGGCTCCAACCATCCACCGGCTTGCCATCCTTAAGTTTCACACCACAGACATCGGCGAGAGTGGGCAGCAAATCGACAGCTCCCGAAATTTCCTCCACCACATGACCCTTCTTGAATTTGGCGGGATAGCGCACGAAAAGCGGTGAGCGCACTCCTCCCTCGTCTATGTTGCCCTTGATGCCGCGCAAGCCGCCATTCCAGCGATGGCCATTGGGGCCATTATCGTTAAAGTAGAGAACGATGGTATCGTCAGCGAGCATCAGGCGGTCCAATGCCTTTAGTACACGGCCCACGTTCCAGTCGATGTTCTCAACCATCGCAAGGGCAGCACGAGTATGACCCAGCGCCTCGGGCTTCTGATTGTTCTGCTCAACTTTCTTGTCCTTGAAACGCTGCCAATACTTTTCGGGCACCTGCATGGGAGAATGGGGTGTGCAGTAGGGCAAGTAACAGAGGAAGGGTTTCTCCTTATTGGCCTCGATAAACTCGATGGCCTTGGTAGTGAAGTCATCGATGACGTAGCCATCACCCTTCACGATCCGGCTGTTATGCTCGAGCATGGGGCTGAAATAATAACCCCAATGGCCGGAGGCAAAGCCGTAGAACTCATCAAAGCCACGAGCGTTGGGATGGTAAGGCCACTGCGTACCGTTGTGCCACTTGCCGAAAGCGCCGGTGGTGTAACCCGCCGCCTTGAAGTGATCGGCGATGGTCTTTTCCCCCACGTTCATGCGCTCGCCACCGCGTGAGGTGCTATAGACCCCCAAACGGGAGAACCAACGGCCGGTGAGCATCTCGGCGCGTGTGGGTGAACAGACCGGCTGGACGTAGAAGTGTTTCAGAAAAACACCATCCTTGGCCAAGGAGTCGATGTTGGGTGTCTTCAGGATGGGATTACCAGTGTGAGAGAAATCACCCCAGCCTTGATCGTCGCTCAGGAAAATCACCACGTTGGGTTTGCGTTCAATGTCCTCAGCCAAGGCCAAGGGCATGAATAAAAAGAGGGCCAGCATCTTAATCGTTCGCATCATTTGTAATCCTTTCCGTTGTAGCTTTCGGTCACCGACTTCATCCAGCGGTACAGTCCGGTCTTCATCGTTTCCAATCGTTCAGCTTGGGCGGGGTCACCGGAGAGATCCTTGGCCTCCTCGGCATCATCCACCAAATGATACAGCTCGTAGGTATCTCCATCGACACGGTGCAGCTTCCACGGCCAGATCAGCCATGCAGCGTGACCCTTTGCCTGATCGGCGGGCCATTCAGGCATCTTGAGCACACCTCCGGTGATTCGGTCGGGCAAATGCGGTTTCGAACCGCCCTCTTGCTGTTTCCGATACAATTCTTTGAGGATCTTGTCGCTCCATGTACTCACCCCCTTGCCAACAGGCTTCCAGAAGCCAATCGGATTGGGGCGTTCCTTCGCATTGCCCGCGATGATCTTGCCAATCGTTCGCCCATCCACATAATGCTTGGGCTTTCGCTCGATGCCAGCCAGTGAAATCAGAGTAGGAAAGATGTCACAGGTGGTGACAGGAATCTTGCTGCGCCCCGTGAATGAACCAGTGGGTGAACCAGGCCACTCAATGATGGCGGGCACACGCAGGCCGCCCTCGTAGACACTGCCCTTCTTCATGCGGCCTCCGGCAGTTTTATCCACCAGCCCACCGTTGTCGCTGCAGTACCAGACGATGGTGTTCTCCTCGATCTTGAGCTCGCGAAGGGCGGCGCGCAAACGACCCACTTGCTGATCGAGCAGGGTGATCTCGCGATAGTAGCCGGCGTGCTCTTTGCCATCGTAGAGGCTGGGGCCGTCGGGCACTTCACCGAAGGGATCGTGCGGCGAGGGAAACCAGGCCACAGCAAATATGGGCCTATCGCCTTGGTAATGCTTTTTGAGAAACTCGATTGTGTCATCCATCAACACGACCGACCCTTTGCCCTGGCGTGCTTTGACCACGCCGTTGTGGCTGAGATAGGGATCAACATCGAAGAAATTGAGACCGATTCTCCACTCATCAAAACCCATCGAACTCGGATTGCAGGGCGAGTCGGGTTGACCGGAACCGATGTGATACTTGCCGAACATGCCGGTGACGTAGCCGTTCTGCTTTAGGACCTGCATCAGGGTTTCCTCCTTTGGGTGCAGGTAATGCCCCCAAGCCAGCACCCGGGAACGGATGGGGGAACGACCGGTGAAGACAGAAGCACGAGTGGGAGAGCAAACGGGAGCCGCCGCATAGAAACGATCGAAGATATGGCCCGCCTTGGCCATGGCATCGAGATGAGGCGTCTGGACGAAGGGGTGCCCGTTGTAGCCGACATCCCCCCAACCCTGATCGTCAGCCATTAGCAAAACAATGTTGGGCTTCTTAGCCCCATAAGCAAGGGAAGCAAAAGCGATCAGCAAACAGATAGAAAGAAGACTTCTCATCATGGGCAGATACCAAGTTGAGGCCATCAATCTCTGAGGCCCAACAAAAAACGCCCGTCCGGAAAACCGAACAGGCGCTAAAGAACAGCTCGGGGACTCACTTACCCCATTTTTCGAGAAGGGCCCTAGCCATCTCGCTCGGGGTTTCGGCGACAGCGATGCCGCATTCGGCCAGAATCTTCTTCTTGGCATCCGCAGTGTCCTCGGCACCACCGACGATGGCGCCGGCATGGCCCATGCGGCGTCCCGGAGGCGCGGTGGCACCCGCAATGAAACCGGCGATGGGCTTTTTACAGTTGTCCTTGGCCCAGCGGGCGGCCTCGGCCTCGGCGTTGCCACCAATCTCACCAATCATGATTATGGCCTCGGTCTCAGGATCGTCATTGAACATCTTGAGCACGTCGAGGTGGGAAGTGCCATTGATGGGGTCACCACCGATGCCAACACAGGTGCTCTGGCCGTAGCCGAGTGAAGTGAGCTGATACACGGCCTCATAGGTGAGGGTACCCGAGCGAGAAACCACACCGACGTTGCCGCGCTTGTGGATGTAACCTGGAGCGATACCGATGCGGCATCCGCCGTGGCTGTTCTCACCGTGACCAGGAGTCACAAGACCGGGGCAGTTGGGGCCGACAAGGCGGGTCTTGGAGCCCTTCATGGCCTCCTTGACGCGCATCATATCCATCACCGGAATGCCCTCGGTGATGGCGACCACGAGATCCACACCAGCGTCCACAGACTCAAGAATGGCGTCGGCGGCGAACGGCGGCGGCACGAAGACGGCGGAGGCGGTGGCTCCGGTTTCGTTAACGGCATGGGAAACGGTGTCGAAGATGGGCACTTTGTCCTCAAACTTCTGTCCGCCCTTGCCGGGGGTGACACCAGCCACCACCTGGGTGCCATAGTCGAGGGAGAGGGATGCGTGACGGCCGCCAAAGCTACCGGTAATGCCTTGGATGAGAACCTTGGTGTTTTCGTCGATGAGAATGGCCATAGGGAAAAGTCTTTCTGAAGTAGTGTTAAGGTTCTGAGAGTTTACGAGACAGCTGCGACGATTTTCTGTGCAGCATCGGCCATGGTGTCACCGGCAATGATGTCGATGTCGCTGGCGGCAAGGGTGGCCTTACCTGCTTCAACGTTGTTGCCTTCGAGGCGGACGACCAGCGGGATGGGCAAGCCGGTCTCCTTGGCGGCGGCAACCACACCCTCTGCAATCACGTTACAGTCCATGATGCCACCGAAGATATTGATCAGAATACCCTTCACATTGGGGTCGCCGAGAATGATCTTAAATGCTGCTGAGACCTGCTCCTTGGTGGCACCACCACCAACATCAAGGAAGTTGGCTGGATCTCCTCCATAGTGCTTGATGATGTCCATGGTGGCCATCGCAAGACCGGCGCCATTAACCAAGCACGCGATATTACCATCGAGGCCGATGTAGTTGAGGTCGTGTTGGGAAGCTGCAACTTCACGCGGATCCTCCTCCTCGGTGTCGCGCATTTCAACAATATCCGAGTGGCGGTACAAGGCGTTGTCATCAAAACCAAACTTCGCGTCGAGGCACAGCACGCGGCCATCAGGGGTGGTGACCAGCGGGTTAATCTCAAGCATGGAGCAGTCGCTGGAAATGAAAAGATTGTATAGGTTTTTGAGAAGTTTGCCGAACTGCTTAGCCTGATCGCCAGCAAGGCCGAGGTTGGCGGCGAGCTTGCGAATCTCATAGCTTTGGAGACCAAGAAGTGGATGCACAAATTGGCGGAGGATCTTCTCGGGGGTATCATGGGCGACATCTTCGATGCTCATGCCCCCCTCGGTCGAGGCGACGATCACCGGTCGGGAGGTTTCACGATCCATAAGGATTGAGAGGTAATACTCATGCTCAATGTCGACCGCTTCAGCGACCATTACCTTGCGCACCATGCGACCAGCATCACCAGTTTGAATGGTGACGAGAGTTTCCCCCAACATCTTTTGGGCGAATTCTCCAGCCTGCTCGGCGGATTCGATGAGGTGCACACCACCCTGAAAACCATTCTTAAAATGACCCTTACCCCGGCCACCGGCATGAACCTGCGCCTTGATGACCAACTGGGAACCCTCAAATTCTCTAGCCGCGGCAACTGCTTCTTCCGGAGTAGATGCAACCTTCCCCTTGGGACTGGGGACGCCGTATTGATCAAAGAGTTGCTTTGCCTGGTACTCGTGGATGTTCATGATTTTCGTTCATATGCAGGGGGCGGGCCAACCGCGGATCGGTGTGGCAAAAATATCGAATTTCCTCCCTGATTTGGAGGGGCGGAACCATGCTTACGACCCCCCTTCCGGTCAAGGCTGCAGCGATGAAAAAATCCCCTTAATTTGAGCCCATACGACCATTCTCCTCAAGCAGCGACCGAATCCGACCATTCAGGGCTCCGGCAGCCACCAGATCCTCAATATTGAGATGCATGCGATAGCGCCAACTGTGGGGGTTGATCGAAGGATCATTGATGCGTTCAGCTTTTGGATTGGGATGGCGGGTAGCGGTATCCAGAGCGAGGAGATCCTGTAAAGGAACGATGGCCCACATGGCCGGCGATTCAAAGTGCTGGCCGACAATCTTGGCCGTCATTTCGAGATCCAGATCGCTAGCGGGATCGGGTTCGTAAAACTGAACCCAGGCCAGACGTCGGGCCTGATCGGGGTTGTCTTGCCACCACTCGCGGAGGTTTTGCATATCGTGGGTAGAGGGGCTGACCACGCTCAGATACGGGGCCTCACGGGGATCACCAAAGTCCGCTCCGTAGATCTTGGGCATGCGCTGAATTTCAAGGCTAAGAATACCCATCTCTCGCATTGCCGGAGGCACGCATTCAGGCACCATGCCGAGGTCCTCACCACAGAGCAACATGGGAGAGGCCCGACGCAGGGCATCGAGCTTGTGGAGGCCTGCCGCCCGCCAGTGAAAATCCTGCCGCTTGAAGAAATAGTCATTGTAGAGCGCATCCACCCTCTCCTTGGTATCATCATCCAGATCCATAAATGAACGACTACGCTGCATCGCAAAGCTCGGGTGAAACTGCGTACCATCGGTATCGGGCGCCTCGAAGAACATCACATCTCCGTGGCAAGCCAGTAGGCCCTTGCGGATCAGAGATTGTTCCTCAGAGAGATCACCTGAGAAATGATCAACCACCTTGCGTTGGGTATCAAAAGCCTCGCGAAAAACATAGCCGCCGCCGTCACGTTCACGCAGAAATTCTGAGATGACCCGGTCAGTTAAGCCGCCAAAGCAGGCCTCAAGACCGGACGGAGTCAGCCATGGCATGCAATAACGCTCGTAATCGAAATCCACCCCGTATTCACGAAACTCATTCAGATGCACAGGCATGGCCGGTTCGAACCAACCGCGCAGACCATCGACTTGGCTGCTGGGAATCTGCCAGATACGAAAGAAACCCAAAATGTGATCAATGCGAAATGCATCGAAATAGCGCGCCACGTGGGACAGGCGTGACTGCCACCATGAATAGCCATCTTTTTCCATTCTTTCCCAATTGTAGGTGGGAAAACCCCAGTTCTGACCTTCAGCTGAAAAGAAATCCGGTGGTGCTCCAGACTGAGCATCGAGGTGAAAAAGGTGGGGAGCCGACCAAGCTTCCACTGAATGACGATCGATTCCAATGGGTAGATCACCCTTAAGAATGATACCTTGACGGTGGAGATGATCCACTGCCTCGGCGAGTTGGTTGCTGAGTTGGTATTGTAGCCAAATCCAGTAAAGCATGTCGTGGCGATATGCGGACCCCGCCGCCCACATGGAAATTTCCGACTCCCGACTGTAGACGGCATGCTCACCCCACCGACTGAAGTCACCAGTACCATAATGATCTCGCAGGACACAGAACGCGGCGTAGGACACCAACCATCCACCCTGGCCCGCGATGAACTTCGCCAAACCGGAATCCTTGGCAATGGCATCGAAGTGATTTTCAAACACCTCGCGGCTGAGGCCCAGTTTCAGATCCATTACTGCTTCGTAATCGAGAGCTTCAAGGAGATTGAGTGAAACACGACCCTCTACTAATCGCTCGCCCCAATCGTCGGACATAGTCTCGGCAAACTCATCCAAACGCAAATAGATGGGGTGCAGCGCAAAACAACTAATTGCCGAATACGGATAGGAATCGGTCCAATCATGCGCGGCTGTGGTGTCGTGTATAGGCAGGATCTGCACCAGTTTCATTCCAAGACCGCTTGCCCAGTCACCAAAGGCAATTAGGTCCGAGAACTCCCCTACTCCGAGACTCTTCTCACTACGCAACGAAAAGACCGGAATGGCAACACCAGCACCACGAAAACCATCAGCGGGATTGTGGCGGTATGCCTCATCCTGCACCCACGTGAATTGATCTTTCTGCAATTCGTGAGCCTCCAAGCAACGATTCTCGCCCTGTTCAAATTCGACCATCTCAGCCGCCTCTACATCCCACTGACCATATTTATATTCAATCTTATCATCGCCAGGCAGATCCATATCCACCACCCACAGATCGGGCGCCACTTCTTGCATGGGAATGGCTTCGGCCAGCCGCCAACCACCCATCGCTACTACATCACCGCTAAGGCAAATCACTCGTCCCATCGGCACACCAGCTACACGGATGACGAAACGATGGTTGGCCTTCGGCTCATCTGAAAAAGATTCGAAAGGGCCACGAGGTGGCAACAGGGCCTGTAGCGCCTTGGTGCGATAGACTTCATCTTGGACACCTGCAGATCGCCAGGTGTCAGCTACCCATAAAGAGGAGGCTTTGGGAGCATGAATCATGCGACCATCACCCCATTCGTCCAATTTGAGACCGTTGCCTTCCTCTCGGAGCTGGTAACGATACTTTACGTGCCCATCGAGCTCGACTTCATGCTCCAATTCCCACTGCTGGGAATTTAGCCAGCCCATGGGCAATTCCTCAACGCTTCCCGCTGCAGACTCCAACACGATCCAAAGCGATTGCCCGGGCACAGTCTGATAGCGGACACGGAAAACAATCTTCATGGCTTGGTCTGGAGACACCCATCCTAATTGGTGAGCACCCAACCAATAGGGTCAGGTCGCTGGCAAATGCAAGCTTGGCAGAGATTCCCTCGTAGGTAGGATTCGCGATCAGTTCATTTCACTTCTTTCCATTCGATTCACCATGGCAAACCTCTCACGTCGCAACTTCGTCAAGAACCTCACCGCAGCAAGTGCTGCCTCCACTGTTGGCTTTCCAAGCATTATCCGTTCCCAAGGACTCAACGAAAAGCTTCAGGTCGGTTTCGTCGCTGTCGGTGGCCGCGCTGGCGCTCACACCATGGCCTCTCATGAGGCTGGTCTGCAATGCATCGCATTCGCTGAAACTGACAAGACCCGCTGGAAGGGCGTCCACGATAAGGAAGGCTGGAAGGAAGCTGCAGGCTACACTGATTGGCGCGAGATGTTCAAAAAGCATGGCGAAGAACTCGATGTAGTTTTTGTGTCCACACCCGACCACACCCACTTTGCACCCTCAATGACTGCGGTCTCGATGGGCATCCACTGTTATACAGAGAAACCCCTAACTTGGTCGGTCAAGGAAGCGCAGTTGCTAACTGCCGCCCACAAGGCCAATCCTGGCGTGGTCACTCAGATGGGCAACCAAGGTCACTCCATGCAAGGCTGGCGAATTGCTTACGAATACATCAAAGCAGGTGCCCTCGGTGACATCACCGAGTTCCATACCTGGACCAACCGCCCGGTCTGGCCGCAAGGCGCGGGTCGCCCCGCAGGCAACGATCCCGTGCCCGACCACCTCGACTGGGACAGCTGGATCGGACCCGCCCCAATGCGTCCTTACGTTGCGAAACATCCCAAGACCGGAAAAAATTCCTACCATTCTTTTTCTTGGCGCGGTTACGTCGACTTCGGCACCGGTGCGCTGGGTGATATGGCTTGTCATACCACTGATGGCATCTACGCCATCATGAATCCCGGTTATGCCGCCACTGCTGAGCCACTCGAAATGACGGCTCCGGTAGATGATCAGTGGCCTGCTGGCATGAAGGTCAAGTGCACCTATCGTGCCACTGATGAGCGTCCGGGTTTTGCCACTTATTGGTATGAAGGGCAGAAAGACGGCGTGCCCTACAAACCCGAGAACCCCGAAGAACTCGCATCCGAAGGTCGTAAGCTGCCGCGTACTGGCAATCTGGTGATTGGCACCAAAGGCAAGATGCTTGTTACCGGTGACTACTGGAACAGCCCCCAGCTCATTCCTTCCAAGCGCCGTAGCGAATTTGGCAAACCCGAGCAACTTCTCGAACGCTCGCCCGGCCACCACGCTGAATTCTTCATGGCCTGCCGTGGCGAGAAGCCCCGCGAGTTCAGCCAGTCAAACTTCAGCTACTCGGGGCCCATGACCGCCAATATTCAACTTGGTAACCTCTGTGCCCGTGCCGGCAAAAAGCTCGAACTCAACGAGGAAGGCGTCATTACCAACCATCCGGAAGTCAACAAGCTCGCCGACCGCACCCCGCGAGAAGGCTGGGGCCCACTGGTACAGAAGATCTGAGGCACACAAGTCCCTCATTCTCATCAATTCAAGGCGACTTGAGGCTTGCTCCCTCAAGTCGCCTTCTTTATGCATTCGCCGCCCGTTTCCCCTGCATTTCCCGTGAAAAAGGTCACCGACATCCACATCACTTCGAAGACCCTACTGCCCTCGCCCGTCGAGCTATGCAGCGAGATTCAAAAGACTGAAGTCGCCGAAAAGTTCGTGGCCGAGAGTCGCGAGGCGATCAACAGAATTATCTTTGGCGATGACCGCCGCCTACTCGTTGTCGTCGGCCCTTGCTCCATTCATGATGTCGAAGCCGGGCGCGAATACGCCAGAAAGCTTGCTGCGCTCACCGAGAAGGTGAAAGACCGTATACTGCTTGTGATGCGAGTCTATTTTGAGAAGCCGAGAACCACCGTCGGTTGGAAGGGCCTCATTATGGACCCCACCCTCGACGGCTCTAGCGACATTCCTGCGGGCCTGCGTATCGCTCGCTCGTTTTTGCGTGAAGTAGTCGACATGGGGATTCCCACTGCCACCGAACTTCTGGACCCCATCACGCCGCAATATATCGCCGACCTCATCTGTTGGTCGGCCATTGGAGCGCGAACCACCGAAAGCCAGACCCATCGTCAGATGGCATCGGGCCTCTCCATGCCACTGGGCTTCAAAAACGGCACCGATGGTGGCCTGACCGTTGCGATCAATGCGATCAAGGCTGCCAGCCAGACCCAGACATTTCTTGGGATCGATAATGAAGGCCGCGCCAATGCGCTCACCACCGGTGGCAACCCCAACTGTCACATCGTGCTGCGCGGTGGTTCCAAGGGACCCAACTACGGTGCGGAGGCCGTAGCAGCAGCCACCGATCAACTCAAAGCTGCGGGACTCACGCCTGCCGTGATGACCGACTGCTCCCACGATAACAGCAGCAAAGACCCCTCCAAACAGCCTGCAGTATTCGAGGAGATCGTGCGTCAAAGCCTCGTCAATCGTAGTGTCATCGGGGCCATGATTGAGAGCAACCTCAAGGCCGGCAAACAAAGTTTTCCCAAGGCTGTCGAGGACCTCGAATACGGGCTATCCATCACCGACGGCTGCATCGATTGGGAAACCACCGAGAACATGCTGGCCAAGGCTTATGAGGAGTTGGCCCCGTTGTTCTGAACTATAAAGGCTCCACGGATTGAATGGCCACGCCATATCCATGGCAGCTTGTGCAATATAGGTGCCAAGCCGTTGATGAGAGCAGAGCTCCGGAGCCCGCTTGAGTTAATGCCCAATGACCCATTACAGGCCACTTCGCGGCCCTAATGCTTCAAATTCAACTTCTTAAGTTTTGGCTCAATGACAAAGCGACAGTAGCCATTCTTCATCTTGTTATTGAAGTAGAAGTCCTGGTGCTTTTCTGGAGCTTTGTACATCTTTGATGCCTTGGTGATTTCCGTCACAATGAAATCCTCGAACAATTTACCGGCTTCCTTTTTAGAGGCTTCCGCAATCTTCTTCTGCTCAGCACTGTGGTAGTAGATGGCGGAGCGATATTGAGTACCCACATCTGCGCCCTGGCGGTTGAGCGTGGTCGGATCGTGCATCTCCCAGAACCAGGCGAGCAGGCGTTCGTAGGAGATCTTTTTGGGGTCGAACACCACTTGCACGACTTCGGCGTGACCGGTGGTGCCGTTGCAGACAGCCTCGTAAGTGGGATCCTCGACGTGACCACCCATGAAACCAGAGGTCACCTTGTAGACGCCATCGAGCTGGCGGTATACGGCTTCCAGACACCAGTAGCAACCTCCAGCAACTGTGGCAGTTTCGGTGACGAGTCCTTCAGGAATTTTGGGCAGGTTCACGGGATCTTTGCGCATTTCGGGTGACTTCTCCGTCTCACAGGATGCCAACATGGGCAACATACAGAATAGGTGGACGAGGAGATTTTTCATAAGGATATGAGGATGAATGGCGACTATTTGTTCCAAAAGATTACCACTCAATGCCAGCCCCCGTTTTGAGGATCAGCACTTGCTCACTGATACCCATGCGGTCGGCTTCTGCAAGCAGTCTCTCGATTGGTTCGTTATGTGGTTCATTGCCAAGCGGGAAAGTGCCGTGGTGCATGGGGATCATGATCTTAGCACCGAGGTCGACAAAGGCCCTGACTGCCTCCTCCGGGTTCATATGCACGTCGCGGCCGCTGGGAGCCTCGTAGGCCCCGATGGGCATGAGTGCGATGTCGATATCATAACGTCGGCCAATTTCCTCAAAACCTTCGAAGTATGAGCTATCACCACAGTGAAAAACCGTCTTGTCACCTGCTTTCACGATGTAACCGCCATAATCTCGGTGTGTATCGTGAATGTAGCGGGCGCCCCAGTGATGGGAAGGCGTGTGAATGATCTGCATTTGGTCGAAGTTTAGTTCGTCCCAAACCTTCATCTCGTGAACAAATGGAAACTTCAGCCTGCGAACCAGTGCACTGCTGCCCATGGGAACCACCACTCCCTCACGCGCCTTGAGAACTTTTAGGCTGGGTTTATGGAGGTGATCAAAGTGGGCATGAGTCACCAATACTAAGTCAACTTCGGGCAAACCGTGGAGATCAAGACCGGGCTCAGTACGGCGTTTAACCGGTCCGTGCCATTTGGCCCAATTGGGATCGACAATCACCGAGTGCCTTGCGAACTGCAGATAGAAAGAGGCATGACCAATCCATGTGATCCGAACCGTACCTTCGGCGGGAGGTTGGGCCACCGGCTCGAACACGGCGCCATCGCGTCGACGAAACATACCCGGCAAAATGCGGTGCCTCAGAAATTTATAATTACGCACTGGCCAGCCCTTACGGGGCATAAGCCCAGAATAATGGGCCATCTGGGGAATTTCCCGCGATTTGGCTTGATGGCTTAATGAGAAAAAAGACAAAGCAATTCCATTTCCTCACTGATGAGTCTGCTTTGCAAGCCAATCCGAAAACTCCATAGTGTTGCCGTGTCGCAACCCTATGTATCTCTCGAAGCCACACTTCACGACGTCCTCCAGGACGCCGATGGGCCAAGCCCAGAGATCTCACTGATGTTGGACTTTCTGGCAGGGCATCCTGGAGTATCATTGGAAATCGGATGTGGCACGGGACGCCTACTCAAGCCTCTGCGCGATGCGGGTTTGGAAGTTGAGGGGCTGGAACTCTCCACTGAGATGATCTCTCAGGCTCAACCAGAAATCGCCACCTGCATCCATCAGGGTGACATGAGCCAATGGACTCCGGTGTCGCCCTACGCTTCTCTGCTTGTTCCATCCTTCACCCTACAACTAGCTGAGAATCCTGTTGCCACGCTGAAACACTGGCATGGCTGGCTGCAAGTTGGCGGTGGGCTTTACCTAACTACTTTCGTGCCCTACGGCGAGCTTATTGGCGAACTTCCAGAGGGCGAATGGTATCTGGATCACGAAGCTACTTTGACCAACGGTGACCACGCGATTCTCGAAACCCGTCACCAGTTGCATGACGATGAACAGAAGATTACGCGCCATCATCGATACCGGATCAAGGACCGACCCGAGATCCTCCATGAATCCACGCAAACCATTCGCTGGGGTGAACCCTCGCAGTGGAAAGAGTGGTTGGTCGAAGCAGGCTTTCAGGTGACTAACCAATTCCTTGATTTTGACAAACTGCATACCGATGGCCTCCCGGGGCCGGAAGACTATGATGGCATTGCCACGACGTTTGCGTATGCCATGAAGGCTTGATATTCATATGATCGAATTTGAATCATGCTTCAGATCAATCCTCCCATCAAAAAACTGGTCGCTGATGCCCACTCGCGGCTAGAGGACTACTTTGGTGTCAAAGCCAGCACCACCGCTGTGGCACCTGGCCGAGTGAATCTGATCGGTGAGCATATCGACTACTGTGACGGCTTCGTGCTACCCTTCGCCCTTGACCGCGCCATCGTTATCGCGGGGCGAGCCAGACTCGATCATCGGGTTCGTATTGCCTCCGACCTAAATCAGGAGGTGGTCAGCATGCATCTGGATGCCCCTCTCCGCGAGGCCGACCCCAAGTGGAGTAACTACATTCGTGGTGTGATGTGCGGCTTTCAAAAGCTTGGCTATCACCTGCCAGGTTTTGATGCCTTTATCGTCTCCTCCATACCCCGAGGTGCTGGTCTTTCCTCATCGGCTGCTCTCGAATTGGCTGTAGCTACACTGCTTGAGGGCATGCTCGACACCCGCCTCAAAACTCGCGAGAAAGCCCTGCTGTGCCAGAAGGCAGAACACGACTTTGCCCATGTGCCGTGCGGCATTATGGATCAGTTCGCTTCGGCCTTCGGCCGCGAAAACCAACTCATCCTGATCGACTGCCGATCCGAGGAACCGGACCTAGTGCCCTTTTCCAACCCCGACCTCACCATGTTGGTCGCCAACACCATGGTGCAGCACGAGCTTTCCGACGGTGGCTATGCCGCACGCCGTCAGCACACCGAAGACGGCCTGAAGGTCATCGGCAAGAACTCATGGCGTGAGGTCAGCATGAAGGAAGTGGAGGATCATTGGCATGCGCTGGGCGATCCCGTCAATCGGCGGGCCCGTCATGTGGTCGGCGAGATCGAGCGCACCAAAGCCTCTGCCGAAGCCCTCTCCCGCAATGACTTCGAAGCCCTTGGACCACTGATGGCAGCCAGCCACGACTCCCTGCGGGACGACTTCGAGGTCTCCTGCGACGAACTCGACACCATGGTGAAAATTGCTCGTGGCATCGGCCGCGAGGGTGGCGTGGTCGGCTCGCGCATGACCGGTGGAGGGTTCGGCGGCTCGACCGTTACGCTCTGTGAAAGTTCCAAGGCGGCAGACATCGCGGAGACCTTGGCCGCCGAATATAATGAAGCCACCGGCATCCGGCCGCAGATCTTTGCCTCGCGACCCTGCGACGGCGCGCGCTTGGTGAAGTGACACAAAAAAGAGGGAGCCCATTCGGACTCCCTCTTATGATTGGTTTGGCGTTCGAGCTTACGCACTCGCTTCGTCGCCATCAACAGCAACAGGAAGCGGTACTTCGGCGTCGCCGCCGTCTTCACCCTCGGCACCTTCTTCTTCGAAGACGATGGGATCAGGCTCTTCAACGGTGAACTCAAACTCGGACTCCTTGTGAGTCGGGAAGCCAGTGCCAGCCGGAATCAGGTGGCCCATGATGACATTCTCCTTGAAGCCATTGAGATGATCAATCCTACCGAGGGTAGCGGCTTCGGTGAGGACACGGGTGGTGTCCTGGAAGGAGGCAGCGGAAATGAACGAGTCGGTATCCAACGAAGCCTTGGTAATGCCAAGCAGCACGGGCTCTCCCTCAGCAGGTTTACCACCGTTGGCAGCAATCTCCTCGTTAACGCGCTTGAAGGTGGTACGGTCCACCTGATCGCCCCAGAGGAACTGATCGGCATCGCCCACTTCGGTAATCTTTACCTTGCGCAGCATCTGACGGATAATGACTTCGATGTGCTTGTCGTTGATTTCAACACCTTGGACTCGATAAACGGACTGCACTTCGTTGACCAAGTGCTCCTGTAGCTCCTGAGACCCGCAGGCCTCGAGGAGGTCCTCGGGGCTGAGCGGACCTTCAGTGATCTGGTCGCCTCGCTTCACCACGTCCCCTTCGGTGACAATGATGTGTTTACCCATGGGCACGAGGTGATCAGCCGTTTCGCCGGTCTCTTCGTGAGTCACAACCACGCGCTTCTTGCCGCGGACGTTGGTACCGAAGGAAATCGGACCGTCGAGCTTGGCAATGACGCAGGCGTCCTTGGGCTTGCGGGCTTCAAAAAGCTCTGCGATGCGGGGCAGACCACCGGTGATGTCCTTGGTGCGAGACACCTTGCGGGGAGTCTTCGCGAGCTGAGTGCCGCCTTTGACTTTCTGACCTTCCTTCACGGAGAGGTGAGCGCCAACGGGAATCGAGTAGCTGGCCTTCACGTCGCCGGTTTTCTCATCCACGATGACCACCTGCGGGTGAAGATCCTCCTTGTGCTCGGTGACCACCATACCGCGCTTGCCGGTTTCCTTGTCAGTCTCGGTGGCAACGGTGATGCCAGAGATCATGTCGCGGAACTCAACCTTACCGGACTTCTCGGTGAGAATCGGCACGTTGTAGGGGTCCCACGTGACAACGGTCGCGCCCTTCTTGACGTCTTCGCCGTCCTTAAGGGAGATAATCGAACCAATAATGAGGTTGTGGCTCTCAAGCTCGAGGCCTGCCTTGTCACGAATGGAAATCGCACCATTCTTGTTGAGCACAACCCAGATCGCCTTGCCATCGTCGTCCTTGGACTCCACCACACGGAGATCCTTGTAGACGAGCTGCCCTGCATGCTTGGTCTTGATGATGGGCTGTTTGAAGGAGGCAGAAGCCACACCACCAACGTGGAAGGTACGCATGGTCAGCTGAGTGCCGGGCTCACCGATAGACTGCGCGGCGATGATCCCCACCGCCTCGCCGATCTTGACTGGAAGTCCGGTGGCAAGATTGAGACCGTAACAGTTCGCACAGCAGCCCTTTTCGGACTCACAGGTCAGCACCGAGCGGATGCGCAAGGTTTGCTGACCAATAGACTCGACTGCTTTTGCCTGCACTTCGTCGATGATATCGTCAACATCGACAATGATGTCACCAGTGACGGGATCCTTGACCTGCTCACAAGAAACGCGGCCGTAAATGCGACTTTCGAGCGAAGCGGTTTCCTCATCACCATCAAAGATAGCGCCAACCGAAATACCATTGGCAGTTCCGCAGTCCTGCTCGGTGATGATCACGTCCTGCGCGACATCGACCAACTTGCGGGTCATGTAACCGGAGTCCGCAGTCTTGAGCGCGGTATCGGAGAGACCCTTACGCGCACCGTGTGTGGAGATGAAGTATTCGAGTACCGAGAGACCTTCGCGGAAGTTCGAAATAATCGGACGTTCGATGATCTCGCCGGAGGGCTTGGCCATCAGGCCGCGCATACCGCCGAGCTGCTTGATCTGCGATTTGTTACCACGGGCACCGGAGTCGACCATCATAAACAGCGGCGAAGCCTTGGCCTTGCCGTCATTGTGTTCGATGATGCGGTAGAGCTCGTTGGCGATTTCGTCAGTGGCACCGGTCCAGATATCCACAACCTTCTGGTAGCGCTCGCCATCGGTGATGACACCGTTGCGATACTGTTTGGTGACCTTTTCCACCTCGGCATAGGCATTTTTGATGACTTCCTTCTTCTTCTCAGGAATCACCATGTCGACGATACCGATGGAAGTACCAGAGCGGGTGGCTTCCTTGAAGCCGAGGCCCTTGAGGTCGTCGAGAGTGGCGACAGTAGCCTTCTTGCCAGCGACCTGATAGCAACGCCAGATGATGTCACCGATCTGCTTCTTGCCGACGGTGTGATTGATAAAACCAACACCTTCGGGCCAAATTTCGTTGAAGCGTACACGGCCAGGAGTGGTTTCGATGATCTTTCCTTCGCGAAGTGCTGCTTCAAGTGGGGTCAGACCCTTGAGATCGGCATCGTAGAGTTCCTCGCCCTTGTAGCCGAAGACCGTCTCCTTACCAAAATCTGGATTCCGCAGACGGATCCACTGGTGATAGTCAATCTTTCGTGCTGCGATCGCGAACTCGACTTCCGAGGAGTTCTCAAACAGCGGCAGGTGCTCTTCCTTTTCCCGATCCTTGGCGGTGCGGACACCGGACCACGTGAGGTAATAGGTGCCCAGAATGATATCCTGTGAGGGAACAGTAATCGGACGACCAGAGGCGGGAGAGAAGATGTTATTGGGGGCCAGCATCAGCTGACGGCACTCCATCTGGGCTTCCACGGAGAGCGGGACGTGCACAGCCATCTGGTCACCGTCGAAGTCGGCGTTGTAGGCGGTACAAACCAGCGGGTGAACGCGGATGGCGGAACCCTCAATCAGCTTGGGCTCGAAGGCCTGGATGGAGAGGCGGTGAAGCGTCGGCGCGCGGTTAAGCAGCACCGGGTGACCCTTGGTCACTTCAGCCAGGATGTCCCAAACCTCGGAGGTCTTGCGATCGATCATCTTCTTGGCCGAACGCACGGTGTGGCAGTAGCCAAGCTCCTTGAGGCGGCGGATGATGAAGGGTTCGAACAGGGTCAGGGCCATCTTCTTGGGAAGACCGCACTGGCCAAGCTTGAGATCGGGACCGACCACAATGACCGAACGACCTGAATAGTCGACGCGCTTGCCGAGCAGGTTCTGACGGAAACGGCCACCCTTACCCTTGAGCATGTCTGAGAGCGACTTCAGTGGACGATTGCCTGCACCGGTGACGGCACGGCCGTGACGGCCGTTGTCGAAGAGAGCGTCCACAGCTTCCTGTAGCATGCGCTTCTCATTGCGGATGATGACTTCGGGGGTCTTCAGCAGCAGGAGGTTCTTAAGACGGTTGTTGCGGTTGATCACACGACGATAGAGGTCGTTGAGATCAGACGTGGCAAAACGACCACCTTCAAGGGGAACCAACGGACGAAGATCCGGCGGAATCACAGGCAGCACGGTCTGGATCATCCATTCGGGGCGGGTGTTTGACACATCGAATCCCTGAGTAATTTTGAGACGCTTGGAGAGCTTCTTCTTATTCTGCTTGGAACGAGTGGTAGCCAGCTCCTCCTCAAGTTGCACGGTGAGTTCCTTGAGGTCGATCTGCTTGAGTAGGTCTTGGATGGCCTCGGCACCCATGGCAGCGTTGAATGAGCCTTCACCATAGGTGTCTTCGGCTTCACGCAGTTCGTTCTCGGTCAGCAGTTGACCGCGCTCGAGGGCGGTGTTGCCGGGTTCAGTCACTACGTAGTCCTCATAGTAGATGATGCGCTCGAGTTGACGGGCACTCATATCGAGCATCAAACCGATGCGCGACGGCATGCACTTGTAGAACCAAATATGGGATACGGGCACGGCCAACTCAATGTGGCCCATGCGTTCGCGACGCACGCGGGAGAGGGTTACTTCGACACCGCAGCGATCACAGATCACACCTTTGTGCTTGATGCGCTTGTATTTACCGCAAGCACATTCCCAGTCGCGGGTGGGACCGAAAATACGCTCGCAAAACAAACCGCCTTTTTCGGGTTTGAAAGTCCGGTAGTTAATGGTCTCGGGGTTTTTTACCTCGCCTTTTGACCAGGAACGAATGGTATCCGGCGCTGCGACGGTGATCGAAACCTGATCAAAGGTTTCGGGACGGTCATCGACTCCGAACAGTTCGCGAAGGTTGCTATCGACACTCATAATAAGAAAAAATTGATGCTAATTAGTGGGGTTGTTCGGACGAATTAGAGAGTTAGATCATCGAGGGAAAAGTCATCGCCATCAGAGAGTTCAGCACCATGGCCAGCTCCCTTGCGTCCCGGACGGACATCCAGGCCGAGTGATTGCATTTCCTTGATAAGGACGTTGAAAGATTCAGGTGTACCGGCCTCAAGGTTGTTATCTCCCTTGACGATGGCCTCGTAGATTCTCGTACGACCCTGCACGTCGTCAGACTTCACGGTAAGCAGTTCCTGAAGGGTGTAGGCGGCGCCGTAGGCTTCAAGCGCCCAAACCTCCATTTCACCGAAACGCTGACCGCCATATTGGGCCTTGCCGCCAAGCGGCTGCTGGGTGACAAGCGAATACGGACCAACGGCACGAGCGTGGATCTTATCGGCCACCAGGTGACCGAGTTTCAGCATGTAAATAATGCCGACCACGACGGGATTGTGGAACGCTTCACCAGTGCGACCATCATAAAGGGTCGATTTACCGCCCGTAGTACCGTCTTTCCCATCACCAATCCAGGTAAAGCCGGGACGGGTTGGCTCGTCGGCTAGACGATCACGGACTTCACCATTATCGCCAACTTTGTTCATACCGTCGACCTGCTTGGCCTTGGACATGAAGTCCCAGATCACATCTTCGTGGATACCATCGAAAATTGGAGTGGCCACCTTGAAGCCGAGTGCGCGAGCGGCGACGCCGAGATGGGTTTCAAGAACCTGGCCTACATTCATGCGAGAGGGCACGCCGAGAGGGTTAAGGCAGATATCGACCGGGGTGCCATCCTCGAGGAAGGGCATATCCTCTTCAGGAACAATGGTGGCGACAACGCCCTTGTTGCCGTGACGACCGGCCATCTTGTCACCCACGCTGAGTTTGCGTTTGGCAGCGACAAAGACTTTCACCTCTTTGATGACGCCTGGATCAACTTCATCACCCGACTCCAGAGTATCGAGCTTACGCTCACGTTCGGTATCCAATTCGGAGAATCGGCTTTCGAAAGAACTGATGATCTCAAGGATCTTGTTGCGAATCGGCGAAGGGTCGATCTCTATGTGATCATGGACACTCGCCAGCTTGCGCAGCAGGGTCTTGGTGATCTTGCGGTTGGCAGGGATAATGATCTCGCCTGTCTGGGCGTTGACCACATCCAGCGGAATTTTCTCACCCAGAAGAATGTCAGATAGACGTTCGGTGAGGTCGTCGGTGAGCTTATCGGACTTTTTCTTGTGCTCGTCGTTGATCTTCTTGAGCTGTTTCTTGAGCTCTGCTGGATCGATTTTCTCAGCGCGCTTAGAGGGTAGCTGTCCGCTTTGTGACATGCGGACGTCCTGAACGATACCGGTACAACCGGAGGGGACACGCAATGAGGTATCCTTAACGTCGGCAGCTTTCTCACCAAAGATGGCGCGCAGCAGGCGCTCTTCGGGGGCGAGTTCCGTTTCGGACTTTGGGGTAATCTTGCCGACGAGAATATCACCGGGCTTCACCTCAGCACCGATGCGGACAATACCGTCGTGGTCGAGGTTACGCAGGGCTTCCTCACCGACATTGGGAATGTCGCGGGTGATTTCCTCAGGGCCAAGCTTGGTGTCACGGGCAGCAACTTCGAACTCGGAGATATGGATGGAGGTGTAGACATCATCCTTGACCACGCGCTCGGAGATGACGATGGCATCCTCGAAGTTGTAGCCGTTCCATGGCATAAAGGCGACTAGCACGTTACGACCGATGGCAAGTTCGCCGTCTTCGGTGTTGGGTCCGTCGGCGAGAACCTGACCCTTCTTAATTTTCTGACCCACCTTGACAATGGGCTTCTGGTTGATGCAGGTACCGGCGTTGGAGCGCATGAACTTGCGCAACGGATAAGCCAGAGTGCCTTTGGCAGGATTACTCTTCACCGACTCAGGATCGCTGAGGAATTTCTCATCGGAAACAGGAAGACTACCGTCCTTGGTTGTGACAATGATTTCTGCAGTAGCAGCGGCCACTATGCCGTCGCCTTCGGAGACGACCACAGAGCGAGAATCGCGGGCGGCCTTACCCTCCAGACCGGTACCGACGAGCGGAGCCTCGGAAACAAGAAGTGGCACACCTTGGCGTTGCATATTCGATCCCATGAGTGCGCGGTTGGCGTCATCGTGCTCGAGGAAGGGAATCAGGCCGGCGGCCACAGAAACGAGCTGTTTGGGCGATACGTCCATGTAGTCGACATCGCTCGGCGGAGTTTCGATAAACTCACCTCCCTTCTCACGCGCGGTGATGCGGTCGTGGACGAACTTACCACCCTTCTCGATCGGGTTGTTGGCTTGGGCAATCAAATAGTTCTCCTCTTGATCGGCGGTCAGGTATTCGATCTCGTTGGTGACCTTACCGTTTTTGACGCGACGGTATGGAGTTTCGATGAAGCCGAACTCGTTGATGCGCGCATAGGTACACATCGAGTTGATCAGACCAATGTTCGGACCTTCCGGAGTCTCAATTGGGCAAATGCGGCCGTAGTGGGAGGGGTGCACGTCACGCACTTCGAAGCCGGCACGGTCGCGGTTCAGACCACCGGGGCCGAGCGCAGACAGACGGCGTTTGTGGGTCAGCTCGGCCAGAGGATTCGTCTGATCCATGAACTGAGAAAGCTGGCTACGACCGAAGAAGTCGCGAACCACGGCGGAGAGCGCCTTGGGGTTGATCAGCTTTTGCGGGGTCATGCCCTCGATGTTGACATCAAAGAGAGTCATGCGCTCCTTGACCAGGCGCTCAGTGCGAGCAAGACCAACACGGCATTGGTTGGCAAGCAACTCGCCCACAGCACGCACACGGCGGGAACCAAGGTGATCAATATCATCGATCACGCCGTCACCCTTCTTGAGTTTCAGGATGTAACGCACGGCAGCAAGGAAATCCTCGGGAACCATGATCCGCTGATGACCATCCACATCGATGCCGAGCTTCTGGTTGATCTTATAGCGACCCACGCGGGTAAGGTCATATTTCTTAGCATCAAAAAACAGGCGCTTGAGAAGAGCACGGGAGTTGGCAGCAGTCGGAGGATCGCCGGGACGCAATTTGCGATAGATGTCCTTGAGTGCACTCTCTTCGTCATTGGCAGGATCCTTACGAAGACTCTTGAGGAGAATTTCGTCCTCTCGACCGTCAATCACCTCAACGGTTTTGTGGCCGAGCTCAATGAGTTGTTGGACAATTCCGTTAGTGAGCGGTTCGTAGGCCTTGGCAACGACGAGTTCGCCGTCAACGATGTCCTCAAAAGGCACCTTATGACCAAGCTCAGCCTCGTCGATCTTGCTGCTGAGCTTCAGCGACTCCATGGTGTAGAAGTGACTGACAATATCACGGTCAGTTGGGTAACCAAGGACACGCAAAAAGGTAGTAGCGAGAAACTTGCGGCGACGGCGACGACGGTCAAGGTAGACATAGAGCAGATCATTGGTGTCGAACTGCACTTCAAGCCATGAACCACGGTCGGGGATAATGCGGAAAGAATGGAGAAGCTTGCCGTTGAGGTGCTGAGTGGTCTCAAAGCAAATACCTGGCGAACGGTGCAACTGTGAGACGATCACTCGCTCAGCGCCATTGATAATGAATGTACCGCGGCGAGTCATCATGGGTAGTTCACCCATGTAGACGCGCTCTTTCTTTGTGCCGGTTTCATCCTTAAGCTTGAAGGTCACATAAAGTGCCGCGGAGAAGCTTTCACCACTGCGTAAAGCTTCCAAAGAAGTGATCTTGGGATCTTCAATATCATAGCTCACGAAATCCAGTTCGATCGCATCGTCATAGCTCTTGATCGGGAAGACTTCTCCAAATACGGCCTGAAGGCCAGTTTCCTCACGGCTGGATGGTGAGGTATCTTTTTGAAGGAACTCGTCATATGAGCGGCTTTGAACCTCAATCAGATTGGGCGGTTCGATGACCTCTTCAAATTTCCCGAAGTAGAGACGTTGAGCCATGGTGTCGTGGGGTATGCTGCTGGTGGTGCTTGAGTTAGGGGAACTCAGGCAGAATGGGGTGATATTGATTT
>JBMYMN010000016.1:0-24807 GCA_049597355.1 Luteolibacter sp. | reverse complement strand
GGAATCTTCCAGTCATCACCCTGCTCGATAAGCCTTAGAAATTCCTCTTTCGCCCGTTCACTCAGCATCACGCATAGACCCCGGCCCATCTCATTGCCACCGGAAATCCGAAACTGCTTGGTGCGACTTGTGGCCACCAGATCCGACGGCATTGGTGCCACTGGCTTCGCCGCCGGAGCCGTCACTGGCTCAGCCACTGGCGGCCTTGCGGGAACTTCGGAAGGTAGGTCAGGCTTCGCTTCAGGCTGTGCCATGGCACATAGTATCGTAGCCCATACTCCGAGTCCGGTGATCAGAAATCTCATGGTGACTTGCGGATTGAGGGACTGGGCGTGAACACGACCTGACCTTCCTCCACACTGATATCGTGCATCTTACGAAAGGCGATTCCTAGCTCTTCATCGCAAACTTCACCAAGTTGAAAAAAGGCTGGCTTGACCAGGTGGATATATCCCTGAGGCACGGTCAATCGACCAAAGCGACCACCTCGCTTGAGCAAAGGAAAAAATTCCACAAGTGGCCCACCGTGTAACAGAACCTCTTTGCTACTCTTATTGTCGTCCGCTTCGACCAAGACTTGGAAATACATGGATAAGGTCGATTTCAATCCATAAAAGGAGCGTTCCATCACCATCTCAATCTCATCCTCCCTGAGGCGTATTCCAAGACCCTTGATCTCGATTGCATCACTCAGAAGGCCCTGCTGCTTGAGTTTAAGATTCTGGCCGATCCACCGATTGAGTTCATCTTCACTGATGGTGACCTCATGACCTCGCTCCAGAGATTCCCTCAGCACTGTGGTGAGATCGCGCGCCTCTCGTGTTTTAGCTCCCTCTCCATATCCCTCGATCGTCGAGAGATCCTGGGGTAGCATCATCACGGCAAGGGCAAGTGCCAGTAATAGACTAGAACCACTACCAATCAGGAAAAAGAGCCACGCAATGAAGCTGCGTTTGGGCTTGTGATCTAGCTTGCGCTTTTCCTTGGTCATGAAGCTCTTGTCTAACACGCTCAATTCTACAGCTCAATCTCAACTCCTGGCTTGGGAATGATGACCTCGGTCTCCGGCAGGCTCTGCTTGAGTTGGCTTCTAAACCAAGCCAAAGCGCCTGAATCTCCATGAACCAGCAGGGTTTTTTTGGGCTTCACCTTCAGAATGTAATCGAGGATGGCATCGCGGGTAGAATGGCCACTGAAATCAAATTCTCTGGTTTCGCAGCGCAACTTGACCTCAGGCGCACCCTCGTCAAGGGCGACCATCTGGCCTTGACCCGCTTGTTTGATGCGCGCCCCGGGAGTCGCCGGATCACAGTAGCCCACAAAAAAGAGGCCATGCTTCTTGTTTTCAAGCACGCCTTGGCGAGCAAACTGATTGGATACCGTTTTCTCAGTCATCATTCCACTCGATAGGGCATAGATGCAGCCATTGTGAAACGGGATCGGTCCGCGGCGACGGCGGCCGGAGCCCTCGATTTCCATATCATGAAGAAAGCGGAAACCCTGCATTTGGCGTCGTGGCGTGTTGCTGTGACGATCGTAAATATGGGTCATTTTGGTGCTGAGACCGCCGATATAGACTGGGGCGTCATTGGCGACACGGCCCTCCTCTTTAAAGCGATGAATCATTCCTAACACCTCCTGAGTCTTGCCCATGGCAAAAACGGGGATCAGCACCGAGCCCTTGCGTTGCAACACGCGCTGGATGCATTCCGCTAAGTCGTTCTCCTCCTCAGATCGGTCATAGCCCGCCTTACGCGGTGATTCTCCGCGAGTGGTTTCCACAATCATAGCATCGACCGGCTCCACCGGAAAACTTGCACCACATTGCAGAGTGGTCGGCTCGAAGTTCACATCACCCGTGTAAAACACCTTCTTGCCATCAGCCTCGATCATCGCCCCGACCGAACCGAGAATGTGGCCAGCATCGTAGAAGGTGGCATGCATCTCTCCGTCGGGATCCAACTCAAAGCGCCTCTCCAGTCTCGGAGTCACCATCCAGTCCTTGAGCTGGTCGATATCACCATGATCAAACAGCGGGTACTCGATGATACCCATTTCTCCACGCTTGGAGCTCATGACATTGACCGAATTGTGCAACATCGCACAAGTCAGATCCGCTGTCGGCTCGGAACAATAGATACGCGCCCTGTTTTGTCGCGACATCAGCACCGGCAAAGTACCGACATGGTCAAGGTGGGAATGGGTGATAATCACTCCGTCCACAGTGCCATCGTCCAACTCATCGAAACGGGGAATCGCTTCCGCCCCCTCAGCCTTGGGATGCATGCCCGCGTCGAGCACCACCCGTGCTCGCTCCCCCTGCAACATATAGGAATTGGCACCGATTTCGGTATCGCGGCATAGGCTCTTGAAAATCATGAGGGCAGATATGAGGACTTGCTGAAAAGAACGATTTTATGATGTGCGTGAGAGCGCCGAGTGTCAACGGAAGGGCGAGGAGTCTGCAGTCATGGGGCAGGAATCATCAACCCATGAAAGTGGGGCGTTTTAGCTGACCGATGGCTGTTGACCACTGGCAAGCATTTCGTAGAAATGCTTCATGGCATTGGCCGACCGCGATTACTATGGAGAACCGGAACCCGGCGGCGGCACCTCGCGGCTAACTCCAATGGTGAAGATTCTTCTGATCGCCAACATTTCCATCTTTGTTCTCGATTACCTAATCCTCGCTCCGAGCATGAAATACGCGCCGCTGGCGTTTCACGGAGCCTTTCGTATCAGCGAGGGAATCTTCGGCTTTCAACTGTGGCAACTCATCAGCTTCCAGTTCATGCATGGTGGCTTCATGCACATTCTCTTCAACTCGATTGGACTGTTTATTTTCGGACCTTGGATTGAGCGGTATTTCGGTCCCAAAAAATTCGTCTACTACTACCTGATCTGTGGCGCTGCCGGTGCCCTTTTTTATACACTGTTGGGCTCAATCGGAATCATTCCAAGCCATGTAATGACTCCCTACGGAGCCATTGAGAAGCAATTGGTCGGTGCCTCGGCCGGCATTTACGGTTGCGTTATCGGGGTGGCGGTCCTCGCACCCCACATGAAGGTTCAGCTGTTCTTTCCTCCAGTAGTCCTCACGATGCGCCAGCTATCGCTGGCCATCCTCGCCATTGCCGCGGTATTCATTGCCTTTGACCTTCAGAATGCCGGCGGTGAAGCAGGGCACATGGGAGGTGCTATCGCCGGCTACATTCTCATGCGGTTGATTCCTAGGTTTGGTCGAAATTCCCATCGCCGTGTTCGCCCCAACCGTTACAGCCAGCGCTACGAGTCCAAACTGAGTCCGCGTAGTTCGGTCGACATCGACGAAGCCAATGAGATCGATACCATTCTCGACAAAGTCTCGAAGAACGGCTTTCAAAGTCTGACCGATGAGGAAAAATCCGCTCTAAGGAGAGCCGCCGGAGAAAAAGAGCCATGAGTGAACAATCTGCAAGCCAAGCCCATTCTTTTGATGATACCCGGATGATTGACTGTCCCGAGGACAGCCTTCAAATCGATCGCCTCCGCGCCATCATGCATCGCCTGCGCGCCCCTGGCGGCTGTCCTTGGGATGCCGAACAGACCCACCAATCACTGGTCAGCAATCTTATCGAAGAAGCCTACGAAACCGTCGATACCATCCAGCGCGGCGACCACAACCACCTGCAGGAAGAACTCGGCGATCTCCTGCTGCAGGTCGTTTTCCACGCTGAACTCGCTGAAGAAGCTGGCCGCTACAATCTCGACGACGTGGCCCGCGGTATCAGCGACAAACTTGTACGCCGGCACCCACATGTATACGCTGCAAGCGGCGCACAGGATACCGATGCGGTCCTTCAACAATGGGACGACATCAAGCGTAAGGAGAAGGGAGATGAGAAAGAGCCCTACCTGCACGGCGTTGGCAAAGGCCTCCCGGGCCTAATCAAAGCCGCAAAGTTGCAAAAAAAGGCCGCCAAGGTAGGTTTCGATTGGCCTGATCAAGCGGGAGTGATCGCCAAATTGAAGGAGGAACTCAATGAACTTGAAGAGGCTCTGGAGTCCGCTGACGAGGCTCATATCGCCGAGGAGCTTGGCGACCTGTTGTTTTCTGCCGTCAATCTCGCCCGCTTCCGCAAACTCGATCCCGAAGTGGTGATGACTGAAGCCAATCACAAGTTCGAAGCCCGCTTTGCCAAGATGGAGGCATCACTCGATGAACAAGGCATCAGCCTTCATGATGCCAGTCTCGAGCAGATGGATGCTACCTGGAAAGCTGCCAAGGAATAATTCTGCAAACCTACCTTCTTAGTCCCATTCATGCATCGTCGCTCGTTCCTTAAAACCGCAGGGCTTGGCTCACTGAGCCTGAGCAGAGAAACACTTGCCTCTGAAACTCCGAAACAAGAGCCACCTGTACTTCCCGATCCCGACACCGGCCCAAAAGACCGAAAGTCATGGAGCATCGCAGTCATTCCCGACACTCAGAACTACACGAAATTCGGCAAGAATCAGGTAAACTTTCACATCATCACCGAGTGGCTAAGAGACCACGCCAAAGTATGGAACCTCCAAGCCGTGCTCCACGAGGGCGATCTGGTGGAACAGAACGATATTGCGGAGGGTGGCGGCCAGGGCTGGGGCGACCAACATTCCACATCGCAATGGGAATGCGCGCAGAAAGCCATTTCCAAGCTCTATGGCGTCGTGCCCACCATTCTGGCGACTGGCAACCATGATTACGGCCCACGCAATGCAGAGAATCGTGAAACACGCTTCAACAACCACTTCGGTCTGACCGACAACCCCCTGGTTTGCGATGGTAAGGCTGGGGGTATCTGGCGCGAATCAGCAATCAATGCTTTCGGTGCCAAAACCCTTGAAAACGCCGCGTATGAGATCGAAGCACCCGATGGTCGCAAGTTACTGGTGCTATCGTTAGAATGGGGGCCGCGGCACGAGTCCGTTCAATGGGCCAACGGTGTTCTAGGACAAGAACGCTACCGCGATCATCTTGGCATTCTTCTCACCCATGCCTACCTCATGCCTGACAATCAACGGGATTCGAATCATGATCGAGGTGGCAACCCTCATCACTACCCCACCGGTATCGACGGCAACACCCACGATGGCGAGGATTTGTGGCAGAAATTGGTAAAGCCCTCACGCCAGATTCAGATGGTTTTGAACGGCCATTATGGCGGCCGCAATACTGGACATCGCATGGATAAGGGAATGGGTGGCCAACAGGTGCATCAAATGTTCTTCAATGCTCAAACCATGGGTGGAGGCAGCCGCCAACAAGGCAACGGCGGTGACGGATGGATTCGACTCCTCACATTTGAAGCTGATGGAAAGGCGCTCACCGTGCGCACCTTCTCGCCACTCAAACTCAAGCAGGGGCAGGATCCGTGGCTGCGCAAACCCGACTGGTGCTTCACCCTAGAGCTCAAAGGAGCAACCACCGAATAGCCTGAGTTATTCTTGCTCCCCATGGCCTTAGAGCATAAAACTCGTGTCGCGAAAAGGGGCTGTAGCTCAGTTGGTTAGAGCAGAGGACTCATAATCCTTTGGTCCAGGGTTCAAGTCCCTGCGGCCCTACTTTTCAATACGATCATCACCGAATCATGAATGTCGTAACTGATTCTCGGCCCTGATCGTGCATCGATACATACTCGACCCAAAACATCCACCACGAGATTTCACCTCATGCCTTGCTGGCGAGCGCCTCTGCTGCCAGCTGACGAGCTCGACCATAGCCCACGAGCTCTCGATTACTCTCATCCCACAGGCGAAACTTCATAGAGCTGAAACTGCTCCAAAGAGTCAGGACTTTGGATTTTTTGAAGAGCTCGTGAGACTCATGACAGCGCTTGAGGTAATAATTTGGTATTTTCGAGCTGAGGTGATGAACGTGATGGTAGCCAATGTTGCCGGCAAACCACTGCAGAATCACGGGCAGTTTGTAATAGGAACTGCCAAGCAAAGCAGCAGATGTGTATTCCCAGTGATGGTGGCGTTCCCAATACACACCCTCGTATTGATGCTGAACATAGAACAGCCAGACCCCGAAGGAACTTGCCACAGCCATACTCGCTACCAACAAGACCAGAGAAGGCCATCCCAGAAGCCAAAAACCAGCCACCATCATTACCGCAATGCCAAAGTTGGTCAGCCACAGTGCACGGCGAGCGGCAGAGGATGCACCGTGACTGGGAAAGCGCTCACGCAATACAAACAGTAGGACCGGAAACACCAAAAAGAGAAGAAAAGGATTTCGAAGCATGCGATAGCGCAGGCGAGTACACCAGGAGCAGGCCTGATACTCTTCTACTGTCATCGTCCAAACGTCCCCCACCCCGCGGCGATCAAGATTGCCCGCATGCGCGTGATGCACCGAATGCTCCCAACGCCAATGCCGATATGGAGTAAAAACAAGAACCCCCAAAAAGTATCCGATGATGCGATTGGCTCGATCGGATGGCAAAAGCGATCCGTGACAGCAGTCGTGAAACAACACGAACATACGAGTCATTAAAAGTCCCGCGAGCATCACAAGTGGCAATGCCAACCACCAGAACAAGGAAAGCATCCACCACATCACAACCCATGTCGCCACGTAAGCCAAAAGGGTGCTAACCAACTGCCATGATCCACGGCCGGCGTGAGATTTCTCGTAGGGAGCGACAATTTTCTTCCACGCTGCAATTTCAGCTTTTTGACGACTACGCGCAGCCGAATTAGAGGATGTGTTCATTGAATTAGACGCAATATGAGGGAACAGCTTAGTAGCAATAAGTGAAAGATGTGGTCATGGATCGAAAGCCACAAAAAGGTTGCCAACGCCCATGATCACCCTTTGAGAAGGCCGCATCACAGCGTGTAAAACTCCTCCCAGCCCTTGCGCGGAGCCGGATCGAGAAGAGCCTGAGCTGCATCGTTCCCGGTGATCTTCTTGGTCTTGGGATCGAAGGTCAGGTCGGCGCCAAGACGCTGAGCGATGATGCCGAGATTGAAGACCTGACAGAGTTCACCGGAGACCTTGAAGGGAGAGCGGGACTCTTCCTCACCCTTGCAGGCCAGCAGAAAGTTGGCGTAGTGATTGGAGTTTTTGCCTTCAATCTTGGGCAGGTTGCCGCGCATCTCCATGAATTTCTCGCGCGGAAGAATGCTTAGAGGTGAACCGTGGCTACCACCTTGGAATACGAGGTCTTTGCCATCCTTGCCCTTACCGTAAATTAGCTTGCCGGGGCGGTTGACTTTCACTTGGCCGAGTTCTTCGGGGGTCTTGGGGTAATTGCCCTTACCGTCGTACCACGTGACCTTGCAGGCGGGAAGGCCTTCGCCACGGGTATCAAAGTTGAAACGGATGGTGGAAGCCTGTGGAAACACCAGATCGTTGGGGCCTTCTCGCTTAAGAACCTGAACAGTTTGCGGCAGGCCCAGTTTGAGGAAGCGGTGAGCGGTATCGAGAATATGCGGTCCCCAATCACCAAAAGCACCGCAACCGTAATCATACCAGCTACGCCATTCTTGCGGGTGCAGACGGCGACTGAAGGTATTCACCGGAGAAGTGGCGCACCAAGCTTCCCAGTCGATGCCTTCGGGCATTTCATCCTTGGGAAAATTCTTCACCGTTGCACCCCAGCCGTGCCAGCGACGCGGGTTGTTCATATGAGCGTCCACCGCGGTAACATCCCTGATGATACCCGCTTCGGTCCAGGACTTGAACTGAAAGTAGTTGGCTCCGGAGTGACCCTGATTACCCATCTGAGTGACTACCCTGCTCTTCTCGGCAAGGTCGATGAGGCGCTGACATTGACCAAAAGTGTGTGCCAGTGGCTTCTCAACAAAGACGTGTTTACCAAGAGCCATCGCCTGCATAGCGACGGCGAAGTGAGAGTGGTCCGGGGTGGCGACCAGCACAGCGTCGATTTGGTCAGCCATCTTATCGAACATCACGCGAAAATCGGTGAATTGCTTGGCCTTGGGATGCGCCTTGATGCTTCCTTGGGTATGCCTACCCCTGAGATCGATATCACAGAGGGCCACTACATCGCAGTGACCGGACTTGACCATGTTCTTGAGGTCTCCCCCGCCTTGATTGCCGATACCCACAACCGCCAAACGCACTTTCTCATTGGCAGAGATGACCTCCGCGCGACTGCGGGTACCCATCACCAGCGAAGCCGGAAGAATCGTAACTGCACCCGCTGCGGCAGAGCGCTTGAAGAAATCACGACGGGTGGTTTGGGGGCGCATACTCATGACTAAGGGAACGTAGGGTAGCCCGAGAATGCTGCAAGGATTTTGCGGCGCGAAGCTCCGTGCCCTAAATCATGAATTTTCCCATCACACCTTGAGATGCACTTGTGCCATATCACCATGTTCCATGACTCATGACGGGAATGCAGCAGCAACTTAATCGCGCACAGGAGCACTAAAACGGATCATCATCCTCCCAATCCTCTCCAACTTGCCATTCTTCAACCAGTTCCTTGGGACATTCATCGAGAAATTGCGATGGCCGACAATAGTAATCGCCACTGTAAGACTTCGGATTGCTCATGGGATAAGTGAGGTAAAGCTCATCCTTCGCACGGGTGAGTGCCACGTAGAACAGGCGACGCTCCTCCTCAAGGGCCTGAGGATCACCATTTTCTAAAATTCGCCCACCCGGAAACTGCCCCTGAGCCAACCATACCACAAAAACCGATTTCCACTCCAACCCCTTGGCCTGGTGCACAGAGGAAAGGATGAGTTTGTCAGCATCTTCAGGGTCCTGATCTGCCGCTTCTGGACCGCCGTCGACTGAACTCATCAATGAGAGCTGAGCAAGGAAATCGAGGATGTCGTCAAAATTACCACCGTATTCAGATAGTTGCTCAATATCAGCACGACGACTCTCGGCATTCTCGAAAGTGGTGGTGAGGTAGTCGGCATAAACTCCCTCAAGAATGGAAAAGATCATGTCGGCGGGTCGGGAATATTCACCATCCGGGCTCAGTTCATCCAGCGTGTAGCAGAGTTGCTCCCAGTGCTTCTTGGTCTTGGCAGGCACCTTGAAGGGCAGAAGCACTTCGGACCATTGCGGAAGTTCTCCACGATCCGCCCAACCACTCGCCAACCATAACTGCCATAGCCGTGCGGCTGTTGCCGGACCACAACCAGGCAGTAGGCCGACCATGCGCAGGAAGCTCACTTCATCGCGGCGATTCACCACAAAGCGCATGAAGGCAGAGACATCCTTGATGTGGGCCTGCTCGAAAAAGCGTAGACCACTGGTGATGGTGTAGGGCACACCGCGCGAGGTCAGCTCCATCTGTATTTCAAGACTCTGGAAGTGGGCGCGGTAGAGAATGGCCATCTCCTCTAACAAAACACCTTCGTCACGCAGTTCCATAATGCGCTGGGCAACAAAAGATGCCTGAGTCTGAGGATCCGGCAAAGGGACGAGTGCAGGCTTGGCACCGGTGGCGTCGCGATCTGCTCTCAGGTTCTTTTCGATACGATCCACGTTGCCGCTGATCGCCACGTTGGAGAGATCGAGAATTTCGGGCACACTACGGTAGTTTGTTTCGATAGTGAAACGCCTTGCCTTGGGGTAGCGATTTTCGAAACCCAGAATTAGCGACATATCCGCTCCACGCCAGGAATAGATGGACTGCGCATCGTCACCCACCGCCATCAGGCTATTCCCCTCCCCCGTCAGCAAGTCAATCATCTCGGCCTGCACCAGGTTGGTGTCTTGATATTCATCGACGAGGATGTGGTTGAAGCGACCGCGATAGAGTTCGAGTAGGTCTGGGAAATCCCTGAAAAGCTTCACCGTCAGCACCAGTAAATCATCGAAGTCCATCGAGTTGGTGTCCTGCTTGCGCTTCACGTAGCCTTCGTGAATCTTCCCGATTTGCTCGGCCCAGTCATAAAGGTGGTCGTAACGATCGGCCATCACCTCCTCAAGGCTCTGACGGGTATTCTCCATCAGTGAAAAGAGCGACGCCAAGATATCCGGCTTGGGAAAGCGACGCTGACTGGTGTCGATGTCGCATTCCTTGATCAAGGCCTTGAGCATCGCCTTTTGATCATCGCGATCCATGATGGAAAAGGATCGCGTAAACCCCATGTCCTCGGCGTGCTTCCTGAGGATGCGTGCGCCAATGGAATGGAAGGTGCCGGCCCAGAGTGCGGAAATGTCTCCGGGTACCAGATCCTTTACCCGTTCAGTCATTTCACGGGCCGCCTTATTGGTGAAGGTGAGCAAGAGGATCTCGCGGGCGTCCACGCCCTTATCCAGAAGCCACGCCACCCGGTAAGTCAGGGTCCGGGTTTTGCCCGAGCCCGCACCGGCAATCACCAGCACATGGCCGGGTGGAGAGCTGACCGCCTGATACTGCTCTTCGTTGAGCTCGGCCTGATAGTCGATACCACTTTTCGGGCCAGATCGCTCGGGCCGTGAACTGTGAAGCTTGTATTGGCGAGCCATGCGAGTGGGTCTTATTCACCCTGCGACTCTACATGCGCAACTGCTTTATCGAGGTCTTCTCCCTCATCGACTCGCTTGCTGAAGGCCACGAACTTGGCAAACTCGCGTTTGATCACGGGCAACAGCAGGTAGACTCCGATCAAGTTGGGAAAACACATGGCCAGCAGCATGGCGTCCGAGAAATCAATCACATTGCCGGGAGCCATGGCAGCACCGACGATCACCACCAAACAGAAGAGAATTTTATAGGTGAGATCAGACTGCTTGGACTTGCCGAACAGGAACTTCCATGACTGCAGGCCATAGTAGGACCAAGTGATAAGGGTGGAGAGCGCGAATAGAATCACGGCCGCTGACAACACATACTTAAACCACGGAATGACACTCGAGAAAGACTGCGAGGTGATGGTGATGCCATCCTTGCCCTGATCCAGATAATCACCCGTACTGATTACAACCAGCGCCGTCATGGTGCAAATGATGACGGTGTCAATGAACGGCTCGAGCAGTGCCACAATACCTTCACTGGCAGCGAAACGGGTTTTCGCCGCGGCGTGAGCAATGGGTGCGGAACCAATACCCGCCTCGTTTGAGAAAGCGGCTCGCTTAAGGCCTATCAGCAGCACTCCAATGACCCCTCCCGTCATGGCTTGCGAGTCGAAGGCCATGGAGAAGATCAAGCCGAAGGTCTGGCCGATCTTGTCAAAATGCTCATAGATTACAACGAGGCATCCAATCACGTAGACCAGGGTCATGATGGGCACCAACTTGCTAGTTACTCTGGCAATCCGACTAATGCCACCGATGATGACAAGTGCCACAATCACGGCAACGACTGACCCGAAAAGCCAACGATTGTTGTCAGCGAAGCTGCCTTCCCCACCCGTCACGTTCACAAACTGCGAGCAGGCTTGGTTGATCTGAAACATGTTGCCACCACCAAACGAGGCACCAATGCAGAGGATGGCAAAAATGACCGCTAGCGTCTTACCCAAGGGTCCTAGGCCTCGCTCAGCTAAACCGCGAGTGAGATACATCATGGGCCCACCGATGACCTTGCCGTCCTTGCCGATTTGGCGGTATTTCACGCCGAGGGTGCACTCGGCAAACTTGGTAGTCATGCCAAAGAGTCCGAGCAGGAACATCCAGAAACACGCCCCCGGCCCACCCAAGCTGATGGCGATGGCCACCCCGGCGATGTTGCCGAGACCCACGGTTCCCGACACCGCCGAACTGAGGGCCTGAAAGTGGCTGATCTCACCAGGGTCATCATCCTTGGAATACTTGCCTCGGACCGTGCGCAGCGCGAGACCGAAGGCACGCAGGTTGAGAAAGCGGAAGAAAATGGTCATAAACACGGCACCGCCCGCCAACCACAGAAGAATAAAAGGAAGGCTGAGCACCGGCTTACCGGCATCATTCTTTTCATTGCTGTTCCAGATGTTGAAAAAGACAACATCCGAAATGGCCGAGGTAATGGGTTCAAAGGCTTGGTTGATTTTCTCATCCAAACTCAACTCTCGCGGAGGCTCATTGGATTCGGATGACATTTCCTGAGCGGAAGCCACGGGAGCTGCCACCACCATGATCAGCCCGAACAAAGCGGGAATCAATTTCCTCAGCATGACGAAAACCCTGCATAGCAAGCGCCGCATCGGCAAGCTTCAAAGCAATCACCATGCCTTCACCAATTCCAAAGGCCATCTCTTTTTCCAGTGGTCAGAGACGGCTGAAAGGTTAATTTGGCGTCGGTTAACATATCGCCAATCCCATGAGCCAAAACACCATCCAGTTCAAGAAACCCGACATTCGGTTCAATCCAAAGTGGTTGCTTGGAGCCGTAATCGCCGTCATCGGTCTAACTGGAGCCTTCACCTGCTTCTATACAGTCAACCCTGAGTCTGTTGCCGTGGTCCAACGATTCGGCAAATACATCAGCACCGAGGATCCGGGCCTGCACTTCAAGTTACCCTATGGCATTGATCGCGCCACAGTTGTCCCCATTCGTCGGCAACTCAAATTGGAGTTTGGTTTCAGCACCCCCGGCGCTGTCACCAATCCCGACCAGAGTGGTGACGAGCCCGACCGCGAACGCGACATGGTCACCGGCGATCTCAACGCTGCCCAAGTGGAGTGGATCCTTCAATACACCATCACAGATCCCAAAAACTACCTCTTCCAGCTTCGCAATCCGGGCCCGACCCTGCGAGACATCTGCGAGAGTGTGGTCTGCGAGGTCATCGGTGATCGCACTGTGGATGAAGTGCTGACATTCGGCCGAAACGAGATCGAGGTAGAATCTCTCAGCAAACTCAGCGCCATCCTTGCACCACTCCAGATAGGGGTCACCGCTGAACTCATACAGCTCAAGAACGTCAACCCGCCCAGCCCGGTAAAACGCTCTTTCGATGAGGTCAACAACGCCAAGCAGGAGCGCGAGCAGATGATCAATGAAGCCAACCGCGAATACAACCGAGTGATTCCGCGGGCTGAGGGTCAGGCCGAACAGCGAGTTTCGACGGCCGAAGGCTATGCAGAACGTCGAATCAATGAGGCCGAGGGGGACGTCGCCCGTTTTCGCGAACTGCTCACCCAGTATGAAAAAGCACCACAGGTGACCAAGCAGCGCCTTTATCTTGAAACCATGGCCACCATTCTACCAAAGGTCGGCCGTAAGGTGATCCTCGATGAGGATGCCAAGCAGTTCCTTCCACTGCTCAACGTGGAAAAGTGAAACAAACGCTCAGCTTTAAACATTTCAGCCATGAAAACCATCTTCTCAATCATCATCGCACTAATCGCTGTCATCCTCGTGATCAGCAGCGCCTACACGGTTGATCAGACCGAACAGGTCTTTATCACCCAGTTTGGCAAGCCCATTGGTGATGCCATCAATGCCGATTCCGAGATCAACGAAGCCGGCCTGCACTGGAAAGCCCCCTTCATCCACAAGGTCAACCGCATTGAAAAACGCATCCTCGAATGGGATGGCCCGGCCACCGATATGCCGACCCGTGACAAACTCTACATCCAAGTCGACACCTTCGCCCGCTGGCGCATCACCGACCCAGTGACTTACTACAAAAAGCTGCGCGACGAACGTAGCGCGCTGTCGCGTCTGGATGATATCATCGGCAGTGCCACCCGCGACCGCGTTGCCGCCCACGATCTGATTGAGCTGGTGCGCTTCGATAAGGAGCGGATTCCAGAGAAGGACGAGTCGCTGACTGAGGAAAACTCCTCCATCGGCACCCTGCCTACGATCCGGTTTGGCCGCGGCGTACTCACTGAACAAGTCCTCAAGGCCTCGCAACCCAAAGTCGCCGACTGGGGAATCGAACTTATCGATGTCCGCTTCAAGCGAATCAACTACAAGAGTGGAGTGATTCAAAAGATCTACTCACGCATGGCCTCCGAGCGGATGCAGATTGCCGAACGCTTTCGTTCTGAAGGTGCGGGTGAGGCAGCCAAGATCATCGGCAAGAAGGAGCGTGACCTCCTCAAGATTGAGTCACTCGCCTATAAAAAAGAGCAAGAAATCCGTGGTGCTGCCGATGCCAAAGCCACTCAGATCTACGCCAACGCCTACAACACCAGCCCGGTAGCCGCCGACTTCTATCAGTTCATGAAAACACTCGAGACCTACGAGAGTTCTCTGAACAAGGAGACTTCGGTCATCCTGACCTCGGACAGCGATCTGTTTCGGCTATTCAAAAGTATTGAGACCGAGGAGAAACCCCAAGAGTAGGCATGCTCGCCTATCGCCGTGGATAGAGGGTTGATGCTGAAACTAACTATGCTGGCTCAATCCTCCTCATGCGCCGGCGGACCGGTCTCAAAACGCATCAGATCGGCAATAAAGGTCAGCGGTATATCGCCCGTTTCACCATTCCGGTTCTTGGCCAACACCAAGTTGGCACGGCCAGCCAGTGCTTCGCGCTCCTCATCATCCTCAGCGTAGTAGGCCGAGCGATACAAAAGACCGACCAAATCCGCGTCCTGCTCAATGGAACCCGACTCACGCAGATCTGACATGCGCGGGACTCCCAAGCTTTTGCCGGTGCGACTTTCCGGACCGCGGTTGAGTTGGGCAAGAATCAGAATGGGAATATTGAGTTCTTTGGCCAGGCCCTTAATACCGGCCGAGATTTCAGCAATTTCACGCTCTCGCGAGTTGGTGGCCTGTTTGGAGTTGGACTTCATCAACTGCAAATAGTCGATGGCAATGAACTGGAGGTCTTCCTCCTTTTTCTTTCGTCGTGCCTTGGCCCGTAATTCACTGATGGTAATGCCCGGGGTATCGTCGATGAACATCTTGGATGCGGTGATATCAGACACCGCTCGCTGAATGTGCTTTAACTCACCCTTGTCGGGCTTGTAGCCACGCGAAAGCTGGCTGAGAGCGAATTTAGCCCGTGAGAAGACCAAACGCTGAACCAATTGCAGTGCGCTCATTTCACAGGAAAACACCATGGTCGACTGATTCTGGTCGATGCATACGTGCTCGACGATATTCATCATTAAGGAGGTCTTACCCATCGACGGGCGGGCTGCGATGACAAACATTTCACCCGGCTTCATGCCGTTGCTCTTGCGGTCGAGTTCATCGAAGCCTGTAGAAATGCCCTGCGCCCCCTTCTCGCCTGCCAACAGCTGTTGGAACTGTTCAATCACCTCTTCCAACGTCTGTTTGATGGTCGGCGCGCGATTGGTTTCATTGCCCTCACGGATCGCTAGTATATTGGTTTCCACACTATCTAGCAGAGCTTCTACTTCTTCGGGTTGCTCATAAGCTTGAACAATTGCCTCGTTGGCGTTGCGGATGATGGAGCGCAGCACGAACTTGTCCTTCACATGTTCCAGGTGGTGGCGGAAATGACCCGGACTGGGTGCATATGTGTAAAGATCAGTCAGCGCGGAAGGACCGCCAACCCGGTCGAGAAGACCACGATCGAGAAGGCGTTGGACCAAGGAGACCAGTTCGATCTCTTGGCCTTTCTCGAAAAGTTCGATCAGGAAATCGTAGAGTGTCGCGTGGGCAGGGAGATAAAAATGCTCTCGTGTCAGCTTTTCCTCAATCGCGATACCGATCCACTCCTGTGGCTCCTGCAACATCGAGGACAGTAAGCTTTTCTCCGGCCCCAACGCGTGCGGCAGGGCACGGGTGACATCATCAGCCTGAGTCGCTCCATCTCGCAGGGAGAGTTGATCCGCGGAATTTGTCTGCTTCGTTTGAATGTCCTGTGCCATGGAAATCCAAGATGCCGATCCGTTTCTTCCGGGTCAATCTCAGGGTAGGCAGTTGGCTGAAATCAGTGTGAATACATGTCGGCATGTGAATAACTCGCAGGCATGTCTGCAATTGTGAACAAACTGCGGATAAATTGTGAGTAAGCAGTGAACACACTCAGAATAACTCTCGCCATGCGGCCATGGATCCCATGGGATTACCTCAAGCATGAGAGTTTTGCTTCAACGTGCCAGTCAAGCATCCGTCACCATCGAGAATCAAATCCATTCGCAAATTGGAGCGGGCTTGGTAATCCTACTTGGCATCGAGGAAGCTGATGGCCAAGACGACATCGACTGGCTGGTTCAGAAAATCACTCGCATGCGGATCTTTGGGGACGCAGATGGAAAAATGAACTGCTCTCTGACGGAGGTTGGCGGTGATGCTCTCGTGGTAAGTCAGTTCACCCTTCACGCTAGCATCCGTAAAGGCAACCGGCCCTCTTACATTCGGGCCGCAACTCCCAACCATGCGAAACCTCTCTATGAGAAATTTTGCTCAGTGATGGAGAAAGAAATTGGAAAATCCGTGGGTCGTGGGGTCTTTGGAGCGGACATGCAGGTGATGCTCACCAACGATGGGCCAGTCACCATCTGGATCGATAGTAAAAATCGGGAGTAAAACCCGCTGAAAACAAGAGCATTCTCTTGCATGCGGGGCCACGTCCTCGTAGCCTCGCGCGCCGTGCCCAAACCAGCCATTCTCGCCCTCGAAGACGGACGCTGTTTCGAAGGAACAGCATTCGGAGCCACCGGAACCACAACCGGTGAAATCTGTTTCAACACCTCCATGACCGGCTACCAAGAGGTCATCACTGATCCCTCCTACCGAGGCCAGATCGTGACCATGACCTACCCGCAGATCGGCAACTACGGAATCAACGAGCAGGACAACGAATCCGCGGGTCCACACATCCGTGCGTTTGTTATCGGCGAGCTCTGCGAAACCCCATCTAACTGGCGCTCTACCCAATCGCTCTCCGGCTGGCTTGCCGCTCACGATATTCTTGGCATTGAGGGAATCGACACCCGCGCCCTGACCAAACACCTTCGATCTCTCGGTGCGATGCGCGCTTGTGTGAGTACCGAACTGAATGCCGAGGAAGCCATTGCCGCAGCCAAGGAGTGCCCCTCCATGGAAGGCATGGACTACGTCAAGGAGGTCTCCACCAAGTCCACCTACGCGTGGGATCAGGAAAGTCGCAAATGGGTGCTGCCCAACCAACTCACCGGAGTGACGGGTCCATATGAGAAGCTACCACCCATAAAATATCGTATTGTTGCTTACGATTTCGGCATTAAATACAATATTTTGCGCTGCCTCCGCCAGCAAGGTTTCGATGTCGAAGTCGTCCCCTCCACCACTCCTGCCTCCGAGGTATTGGCCAAGGACATCGACGGTATTTTCCTTTCCAACGGCCCCGGCGACCCGGCTGCTCTCGATTACATTCACGAAGAACTCAAGCAACTCATCGGCAAAAAGCCCATTTTTGGTATCTGTCTGGGCAACCAACTCCTGGGCCACGTCTTCGGAGGTAAAACTTTCAAACTAAAGTTCGGTCATCGCGGTGGCAACCAGCCGGTTAAGGACCTTCGCAGTGGCAAGATTTCGATCACCTCCCAGAACCACGGCTTCGCTGTCGATCCCGACTCGCTGCCTGACGATGTCGAGGTCACCCACATCAATCTCAACGACAACACCGTCGAAGGAATGCGCCACAAGACCCACCCGGTCTTTAGCGTGCAGTATCACCCCGAAGCCGCCCCCGGCCCCAACGACGCCGCCTACTTCTTCAAGGAGTTTGCCGAGTTGATCGAATCTACCAAGTAATTTCCCCACATGAACACCATCATCACCGGCCTCCAATGGGGCGATGAAGGCAAGGGCAAGATTGTCGATTACCTGACCGAAGCCACCGATGTGGTGATCCGCGGTCAGGGCGGCAATAACGCCGGCCATACCGTGATCGCCAAGGGCACCAAATACGTGCTCCACCTACTCCCCTCAGGTATCCTCTGGGATCACAAGATCAACGTCATCGGCAACGGTGTGGTTTGCGACCCCGTCGGTCTCGTCAGCGAGATCGAGCGCATTGAGAATCAAGGCATCGCTATCACGCCCGACAAACTGCTGATCTCCGACCGCACCCACGTGGTCTTCCCCTTCCACAAGGAACTCGACGCTGCTCGTGAAGCAGCCCTCGGCGACAAAAAAATTGGCACCACCAAACGTGGTATCGGCCCTGCTTACGCCGATAAAGTCAACCGCTGCGGCCTGCGCATGGCAGACCTACTCGATCGCGACTTCGCCTGTGAGATGATCAAGCGCCGACTTGTTGAAGCCAATGAAGTCCTGTCCCGCTTCGACCTCCAGACCTTCGAGGCTGACGCCGTGATCGAAGAGATCTACACCGCCTTCGAACGTCTCAAACCCCACCTCACCAATACGATTCCGGTAGTCCATAAAGCCTGGAAAGATGGCAAAAATATCCTGTTCGAAGGTGCCCAGGGAACCTTCCTCGATATTGATTTTGGTACCTATCCCTTCGTCACCTCTTCGAACACCACTGCCGGTGGATCTTGTACGGGCTCCGGACTTCCTCCCACCGCCATCGATGCGGTGATTGGCGTCTGCAAGGCCTATACCACCCGTGTCGGCGCTGGTCCTTTCCCTACCGACGACGAGGCACTCTCGAAATACCTTCACGGACTCGGTCGTGAGTTTGGTGCCACCACAGGTCGGCCACGCGGTTGCGGCTGGCTGGACACGGTGCTACTGCGCTACGCTTGCATGGTGAATGGGGTGACTGGCTTGGCCGTGACCAATGTCGACGGCCTCGACAAATATGAGACTCTCAAGATCTGCACCGGCTACGAAATCGACGGTATTGTTCACGAACTACCTCCCGCAGATCGCTCGGCTTGGGATCGTGCCAAGCCAATATACGAGGAGCTTCCTGGTTGGCAGACCGACACCACTGCTTGCACTGGCTACGATCAGCTTCCTGAAAACGCCAAAGGCTACCTCTCACGCTTAAGTGAACTCTGTGGCGCTCCCATTGCCTTCGTTGGTGTGGGACCAGATCGCACCCAGACCTTGGTGGTCTAACACCCGACACCCATCCTTGGGCCTAACTAACCCAATGTCCAAATTCCCTGACATTCCCCGCCACATTGCAGTCATCATGGACGGTAATGGACGTTGGGCCAAAGAGCGTGGACTCCCGCGTCGCGAAGGGCATCGTGCCGGGGCCGAGTCCGTGCGTGAAGTGACCGAAGCCTGCATCGAGTTGGGAGTGGACTACCTCACCCTTTACGCCTTCTCCTCAGAAAACTGGAACCGACCCTCCGAAGAAGTCGATGCCCTGATGAGTCTTCTGGACCGCTTTCTCAAACAGAAGCACAAGGAACTACACGAGCAAAATATTCGTCTCATCGCCATCGGACAACTCGATCGTCTGCCGGAGAAGACCCAGAAGTTGCTCCAGAACATCATGGCCGAGACAGCGAGTCACGACACGATGACCCTCGTGCTGGCACTTTCCTATGGCGCCCGTGAGGAAATCGTCGCCGCGACCCGATCCATTGCTCAGGAAGTGGTAGGAGGATCCCTCGATGTGGATTCCATCGACTGCGATGTCTTCGCCCAACACCTGCAAACCAATAACATCCCCGATCCCGATCTGCTGATCCGCAGCTCAGGAGAAATGCGTGTCTCCAACTTTTTGTTGTGGCAGATCAGCTATGCCGAAATCGTGATCGTGAAGAAGTTCTGGCCGGCATTTCGCAAGAACGATCTCATGGAATCGGTCGAAGAGTATCAACGACGCCACCGTCGCTATGGCTCCCTCTGATTACCGCGTAAATCAGGTAGCTCCCGTTGGCAGTTTGCCGGCAAGCATCACTGATGACTATTTGCGGGGCACCTGAATCAATCGCGAGAAGGAAAAACTATTGCGACCCAGCCACTCAGAATTGTCAGCAAGAGAATTATTGTTGCGCAATTGGGTGATGGCAGAATCGGTCAGCACCGTTAGCGAAACCTCCACCGCAGTCAGCACGCCATTCAACAGATCGGGATCAGGGGTGGCGGAACCGAGAGAATCGCGCGCCTCAATCCCACTGTGTTTGACCTGTATCACCTCTACCCCGTTGCTATCGGTACTGACACTGACCAAACGCGTATCAGACTTACCAGTGTTGGCATCGAGCACATCAATGTGAAAAACAGTGGTGAACTGGAAAATATTCTCACAAACAAAGTTTCGATCCTGATCGATCAGGTCCCCGTAGTTGTTCATGAAAATCGAATCTAGCGTACCGCCGTTATTCGTCTGACCCAACAGATTTTGGAAAGTCAGATCCGGATCCACCAGATGCCGGCTTAGAACGAAGGTTTCGAATTCGTCGGTGCCGGCGGTTACCGGGTCCTTCCAGTCAAGTCGGTAGCCAACGCATGAGATATCACCGCCACGATCCTCGCCATCAACGCCAATTTGGCCATCGTAGCGATCAGTGGCGGCAGTAAAGAAAATCAGGCGGGTAGCATTGGAGCTACCCCCATCTTCAGGCGTGCCCTGGATGGCAGAAAGCCATTCCTGTGGGCGATCACTGCGCACCACCAAGCACTCTAGGTCCTTGGTCATGATATTGATCATGGCTTCGGCTTGGCGGGCGGCACGCAACTCATTGCGGCTACGATTCCAAGTGTCGATGGCGGTGGCGGTGATGGTCACAAGCACTCCCACGATGATCGCAGTAATCGTCATGGCGACCATCAACTCGAGAATGGTGAAACCCTTGAGACGGCGGCGTGAAAATTGGGTTTTCATGAATGATACCTGCTATGGAGTCAGCGACGAACAGCCAGATTGCGGGAAAAGGCAGGACGTGAGAGCTTGGGATAGAGGCTCTCAAACTGGGTGTCGAAAAAGGCAAAACCACGCGATGGCAGGCTGTAGAAGTCAGCGACAAAGGCAATGACCGCACGATTGTATTCCGCGGCGGTGGCGGCTTGCGTGGTGGATTCGTCGGCAGTTGTCAGTGGATCATCGGCATTGAAGATCTGGCCGGGAGTTCCGCTGATAAGCTCACCACCGGCATCGCGGACGAGCTGAATGCACTTGACCACATATACCGGCCCTTCGATTGCGGGAATATCCAACACGAATTCAGGATCACCCTTACGACGCATCATGTTACGCACCACGTAATCCTCCCCGGGAATCTGGTTTTCAACTGAATCAACCGGTTCCGGTGTGCCGTCACTGGCGCGATTGTTGTTCAAGCTGGCACGGTATTTGTAGACCAGCAACGCGTTGTCTGGATCAGATTCGGATGACTCCTTGATGTATTCAAAAGCCTTGTCAAAGCCTGTGGCAAATTCAGTCGATTGGGCATTGCCACGAAGACTGACGAGCTCCTGTTCAAGAGTGTTGACGAGTCGAGCCGCACTTTTGCTATTGATCGAGTCCTTAATTCCTTTAGCGGCAGGTGCAAAGACAATCAGAAATCCAGACAACAGGACGGCGACCACACCAATGGCGATGACGGTCTCAATCAGACTGAAGCCGTGGGCGGAGCGAGCGGGCATGGATCGCGAGGCATTCATCATTAGAAGGAGTCTCCGGGTTGCGGGAAAAGCTCAGTGATTTGATCCGTACTGCGGAATACAGATGTGCCACCGTTGCGCCAAACTACAAAACCGCCGAAGTCACGGCGGGCGCTACCAGTTACCTTTGGCGGTGAACTTGTCGCGGGTTGGGTGTTGATTCGTGATCCTCTGCCGATGACAAAACTGGCACCGGGAATACGGCTGACGCCCTCACTGTTGAACTGATAAATGTAATACTCACCACGGTAGTTCACTTTCGCATCGGTGAGGCTTACGGTTGGAATTTGTCCGGAGGAATTCTGATGATCAAGACGGCTAAGATCATCGCTGAAATACACACCCTCCGGCAACACGGTACCACGGCTGGAGATTTTCCATTCGGGATCCTCATCGGGGCTGGCCACGGGCTCTCCAGTGGTCTCATCAACCTGCTCATAAGCGACAATGATGCGCCGTAGGTCATCGGCAGAATTGTTCGTGAGAGATCTGGCGACGAGCACGCAAGAGCGTATGCTACGTGCCTTGGCAGTGGCGCGGGCTTCGTCAAAAATAGCTTCGGAAGTTGCAACCGCGCTCGTCACCCCTTTACCGCCAAGACCATTGATACCCACTGCAGCTGCGGTCATCAGAATTGAGACAACGGCAATCACCACCAGCATTTCAATCAGTGAGAAACCACGAGCTGAATTGCGGCGGATTTCTTGACTCCGCCTTAACGGGGTCTGAGTCATGATTTTCTTTGGAAACTGCATGATAATACGCACCTTACGCTCAAAACAATTTGAGCTGACCGCCATTTCATCGCAAGTCCTAAATGTCCATACATCGCAATTACAGGGCGACTACCAATTCATGAATGCCATGCCAGTTGCTGCGGAAGCGACTTCATTTCCGACTTCTCGCCATGAAAACCTAGTCAGGGTAGTGCCCTCCATGGTCTCGACTGACCCATTTCCAAGCCGAACTCACCATGTCGTGGACGTCCTTATGTTTGGCTTCCCACCCAAGGATCTGTTTCGCGCGATCAGGATTGGCGACCAATGAGTCAGGATCACCTGCACGTCGGGGGCCATAACTCAGTGGCACGGTTTTCCCGGTGACATCCTCCACCACTTTGATGATCTCCTTCACTGAAACACCAACACCGGTTCCTAAATTGCAACAGAGCGAATCACCTCCATCACTCAGATAATCAAGGGCCTTGGCGTGGGCATCGGCCAAATCCTCAACGTGAATGTAGTCGCGAATGCAGGTCCCATCAGGCGTGTCGTAATCAGTTCCATAGATCTCAATTTTTTCGATCTCACCAGTTAGAGCCATCAATACCCGGGGAATCAGGTGGGTCTCGGGTTGATGGTCCTCACCGATCCGGCCGTCCGCTTCACAACCACTGGCATTGAAATAGCGTAGGCAGACACTCTTTAGACCCCAAGCTCGTTCACAATCCCTGAGGATCCACTCCACCATGAGTTTGCTGCGGCCATAAGGGTTAATGGGATTCTGTGAGTTGTTTTCAGTGATGGGATTCGACTCCGGTAGTCCATAGGTTGCACAAGTTGATGAAAAGACAAAGACCTTGCAGCCAAACTCCTGCATCACCTGCAACAGTCGGATCGGCTCCGCAGTATTGTTCTCGTAGTATTTCAATGGATCGGTGACTGACTCTCCGACATATGCAAAGGCTGCGAAGTGGATCACCGCTTGGAAGTCGTGCTTCTCAAACAGTGAGCGCAACAACTGACGATCACCAACATCACCTCTCACCAGTTCGACCTCGCTATCAATGATGGCCTGGTGATGACCAAAGACCATGTTATCGAGCACCACCACTTTACGACCCTGATTGGCGAGAAGGTGAACAGTGTGCGAGCCAATATAGCCTGCTCCCCCGGTCACCAAGATGGGTTTTTGGAGATCACTCATAAGAATCAAGGCATTAACCGTGAGGCCTTCATGCTGTCAATCGTTCAAAATATTTCCATCGTCTATGAATAGAATTCGATCGATGTGCGTCATGAGAGTTATGACCTTGCAACTTCGTCTCTCTCCTCTGGTCGTCCTCGCCGCATGTTCAGGTGCTCTACTTAGCTCCTGCATCTACGAACCCTATGGTTGTGGGCCCAGCACTTCAATCAGTAGTTCCGTCCGACATCACAACAGCGGCCACGTTTCTAGCTCCATTTTCATACGGACGAGTAGCAGTCGATGGGGCTACGACCCTCACTGCCGCAGCTATTACGATCATACTCGTCAATGCTACTACGATCCATGGCTGCGTGGCTACTACCCCCGCGGTTATCGCCCACCAGTTATTATCGGCATTCCTCATCCATACGGCTGGAAACAAGGTCAACGGACTTGCCCGCCACCGGTCCATGTCCGCACCCACACCATTCGCGATCACCGTTGCCGCTTCGAGCACTATCGACGCCTCAATCACTCTTGGTGCCGCCAAATACGTACCACTTGCAACTCAGACCGAAATCATCACCAAAGTTCACAAAATACTTCACGCTGGACAAGCCACCCGAAGGGCTCGAGATCCACCGACACGTGCACTCCGAACCGGGACCGGATTCACCATACTGCTGGCAATCATCAGCAACGCAATCGTCATCGCAACGATCACACCAGTCGCTGTGAGAGCTCTACTGCCAAGCACACCGACAGGAATCACATCATCCACTCGCACAGTGCTCAGCTACATACCAAGCCAACCCGGGTTAGAAATAACGCACCGACAAAACCCAAGTCACGATGCCCAAAAAGTTCCAGCCTATCTAACAAAATATCCAACGGCACCAAAACAACAGATCAACGAGCAATAACAAAGAGTAAATGCTATGCTAGCAAAACGAATCATGCCACGGCAAACAACAGGAAAAACCACATAGTCAGGACTAGCACGACAGCAATCCGTCACAAGAGCCAAGACTGATTCTCACGACGCTTCCTCTGGCTCTGTAGCTGTGCAAGACTGACGCCGTCCCGCAATAGCCACCGCACGCCAAGCCAACCCGCCAACGCGCCGCCGAGATGGCAGGTGTGACTGATACGGAAGATTCCACCCATTCCGATTTGCTCAAGAAACACTCCCACATTCGATATCCCCGGAATCGACAAGGCGGGGTTCATAAGCGTCAGCATAAGTGAAGCGCTAAAGAGTCCACGTCCGAGGTTTTTGGCGGACACAGGAAACGGAACCAACCACCTCGACTCTGGGGCCAAACTGGTCATGGCGATAAGTAGAGCAAAGACCACTCCCGATCCACCCACCAAGGTATTGCCGCTCAACATAAGGTGAAAGCCACCCCCCAGCAAAGTCCCTCCAAGGATCAATAACCCAGTCTGGCGGCTGCCAAGGATCCACTCCAGCCTGGAGCCCACCGACAACAGGATCAGGGCGTTCATCAAGCTGTGAAACCAGCCACTATGA
>JBMYMN010000015.1:0-24901 GCA_049597355.1 Luteolibacter sp. | reverse complement strand
CTGAAGATAGAAATGCACTTTCTGCCCGACGCCTGGGTCACCTGCCCGGCGTGCAACGGCAAGCGCTTCAACCGCGAGACTTTGGAAGTCACGTGGAAGGGCCGCAACATTGCGGAAATATTGGATCTGCAGGTGGTGGATGCACTCGAACTCTTCAAGGCCATTCCCAAGCTTCGCCATTTGCTCAGCACCTTGGATGAACTTGGCCTCGGCTACATCCGACTCGGTCAGCCAGCGACCACACTTTCCGGGGGAGAAGCCCAGCGGCTTAAGTTGGCGGTGGAGCTCGCCAAGCCACCCAATGCCCATACCCTCTACTTGTTCGATGAGCCAACCACCGGCCTGCATTTCGGTGATGTCGAGAGGCTCCTCGATGCTTTCCATCGTCTGCGAGACGCTGGCCACAGCGTTCTGGTAATCGAGCACCATCTTGATGTGATCGAGGCCAGCGACCATGTGATTGAGCTTGGTCCGGGAGGCGGCGTCCATGGTGGTAAGCTGGTGGCTCAGGGGTCGCCGACCAAAATCAAGAAGACCAAGGGCTCGCCCACTGGCAAAGCGATGCGGCAGTAATTCAGGCTTCCGATTTGACAGTTCGAGAGACTCCCGCGAGGCTCGTAACATGTACGAGGCAAGCGGCACCATCAAACTGATCAACGACACACAGACCTTTCCCAGTGGCTTCAGCAAGCGGGAGTTTGTGATCACCACTGAGCACGACAAGTATCCTCAGGATCTTAAATTCGAGGTAGTCAAAGATCGCTGCGATATGCTCGACGAGTATGAGGTCGGGCAAAAGGTGCAGCTCAATTTCGATATCCGTGGCAACGAATATAAGGATCGCTACTATGTGAACCTTTCCTGTTGGAAGATTCAGGCTGCCGAGGGTGGTGATGGCGGTGGTGGCGGTGGTGCGCCTGCTGCTGCTCCCGCCTCAGGATCGGAACCCAGCGCTGCTGATCTCCGCAAGGAAGATGATTTCGACGACGATATTCCGTTTTAATGCGCTTGTTTTGATGTGTCCTTTTGATTTCTCCGTGACCGGAGCACATCGACCATCCGAGCGAATCGCCACTCGATTTTATGCCCGCTGCAGGTAGTCGGTGGCGAAGTCGATCTTCTCGTAGCTTTTGCCGAATTGGTCGCAGACTAGATTGGCGCTGATGCGGCCTGATTCGTAAATGGTTGGCAGTCCGCTGCCAGGATGAGTACCGCCGCCCACCAGATAACAGTTTTCGTAGCCCTGATAGCGGTTGTGGGGCCGCATGTAGAGCATCTGGGTAAGGTTGTGGGCGAGATTGAAGGTGGCCCCCATAAAGATATTGCCACTCTCCCAATCCTTAGGTGTTAGGATGCGCTGCTCAACAATGCGCTGGCGAAGGTCCTTCATGCCGGTGCGCTGTTCGATACGCTGATAAATCTTATCGGCGTATTCTTCTTTCATGCCGTCCCAATCGAAGTTGTGGCGGTTGTTGATGGTGGGCACGAGGATGTAGAGGCCGGACTTGCCGGCGGGCGCGACATGAGGATCGGTGATGCTTGAGTTGCGGATGTAGATAGACATGTCATCGGACACCCGCTTTTGACTTTGGATGTCGTGAACGTTGGCCTCGTAGTCGTCGGCAAAGAGGATGTGGTGATGTGGCTCGTCCGGATAAATTGTATCGAGACCAACATACATCATGAAAGTAGAGCAGGAGAACTGCTTTTTGCGCATGGCCTCCAGACCGATGTTGCGTTTGCCGAAGAACTGGGTAGCGGCGTGGCCGTAGTCCGCATTGAGGACCACTGCATCGGCCTTAATGGTCTCGCCGTTCTCAAGGATAGCTCCAGTGAGTTGCCGACCTTGCATGGTCAACTCCTTGACACCCGCTCCGAGGCGGATCTCTCCACCAAGTTCACCAACGATATCAGACATGGCGTGCGAGATGCGGTTGAGGCCTCCTTGCACGTGGTACACCCCGTAGCGGTACTCGGTGAAGGAGAGAATGCTGAACAGAGCTGGGCAATGCCAGGGAGACATGCCGAGGTATTTTGCTTGGAAAGTGAAGGCGAGCTTCAGGCGCTCGTCTTTGAAATAGTCGCCCAAGGTGTCGTGCACGCTTTTGTTGGTGAGCACATAGGGCAGGGCCTTCATCAAATTCGGGCTGAGGAAGGAGCTCAGCGATTGGTAGGGGCGCTGCAGGCAGGGGTAGATTTTGCGAAATTTGATTGCTTGCTCCTTCATGTAGCGCTGGAAGCCCGCGCTGCTTCCGGGAAAAACTCTATCCAATTCCGCAATCATTCGGTCTTGATCGCTGAAGGTTTGGAGTGAGGTGTCGCCCCAAGTGAGACGGGTCATTGGGTTGAGGTCGACCAAGTCGAGGTAGTCCTCGGCTTTGCGATCGGCCTCGGCGAAGACTTCATCGAGGCAAAACTTTTGGTGGAGGAATGTGGGACCCACGTCGAATGAGTAATCCCCAAGTTTCAGTTCGGCATTGCGGCCTCCAACCCGGTCGCTTTTTTCGACTACTGTGACTTTGAAGCCACGGTTCGCGAGAGTCATTGCCGCGCTCAGACCACCAGGGCCAGCTCCCACAACGAGAATATGTTTCTGCTTCATTGAAACCATGGGCGGGAGTCTAGGGCCATTTTTTGAGAATGCAAATGGCTGAAATCATCGGTTTTTAGGTGGCCATTTGATCAGAACCTTGAAAATTTCCTGTGGACAAAGGGGTAGACGGAGGGTAATCACCTCGCCCGATCCGACTCTTTCACAGGGTCATTCGCGAACATGGCAGAGTAGCTCAGGGGTAGAGCAGAGGACTCATAAGCCTTTTGTCGGCGGTTCAAATCCGCCCTCTGCTACCAGTTCGTGGGCCGTGGTGGTGCGACAATGATCAATTTACGGGCTGATTGCCTGTTCGCCGAACCACAGCATCATCCAAGCGGGCACCGTTGTCGCTCCTACTGCTCTTGCACTGCCCCCTCCGATTTCGAGCTGCGAAAGATGGGAACATTCGGCCAAATGAATCACGAATGATCACTCAACTGAATAAAGATCAAATCTATGCGTCCAAGACAGCATCATGATTATTCGATCCATATTCATCTGCACCCTCATCGGCTCTCAACTACTGGTTGCCGGCCCGACCATCAAAACTGAGAAAAAGAATGCCTTTGGCGAGCAAAAGTCAGTAGTTACCGACAAAAATGGCCGTAAATGTGCCGAAATCACAACTTCCGAGCCTGACATATTTGGCGGCAAGAAGAGTGTCTATCGGGATCGGTCTGGGCGTGTTACGGGAACGGCCAAGATCAACAGTCCCGATATCTTTGGAAAGGTGAAGAGCGTCTACAGAGACAAAAGCGGCCGGATTGTCGGCACCTCTGAGACCAGCGAGCCTGACATCTTTGGAAACCGAATCACCATCTTCAAGGATAAGTCTGGACGCACGATTGGCAAAGCCGTCACAGAGAAACCTGATATTTTTGGTGAACAGAAAACCACGATACAGGGAAGAACTCCTCTGGGATGCAACAAGTAGAGTCAGTTGCAGGGCTCAGAGCCACTTGGCCGCCTCGACTAAACTTACCCCCAACCTATTTTGGAGATCACCAACAGCTCAATGCGCATCGCCTTCGTAGACTCCATAGTGGTCTTTGTGTGATGCGGTTCGAGCACTAGCTTAGAAAAGATCCGTTTTGTGGCCGCGAGGCGATTTGCTTTGTGGCCACAAGGCATTGTTGGATGCGAGTGAAAACACCCACGAAAAACAGCCACAGAAAACCCCCGCAAGTCATTGATTTGCGGGGGTTTGAAAGTGGTACACCCTGAGAGATTCGAACTCCCGACCTTCTGATTCGTAGTCAGACGCTCTATCCAGCTGAGCTAAGGGTGCTTGGTATGTGTCCCATCAATCGCGGGGCGGGATGAAAGCCCGAACACTCAGGCTATGTCAAGGAATTCACGGGGAATCCCCTAAGTTCATGGACCCACACCATCAGGTGTGCCGGGCCGCAATAGGGTGGGTGGCGGTTGATTGGCAGGTGGTTCGGGTGCGGGAGTTGCCACGGTAACCATTAGATCTCGACCGTGAAGCAGGGTCTCGATGCTGGATTGGGACATTAAATATGTGCGGCCCTCGAAGAACTTGGCTTCGTTGAGTTTGTCTTGGAGTTGTTGGCGGCGCTCCTTGAAGGCCACGTCCTTGGCTTTGGCATCCTCAGGGCTCTCGCCCTCTTCTATCTTGCGGGCGTCGGGCAGCGTTGCGGTCACGGTGACCTGCATCAGATATTCCTCCTCGTTATCGGCGTTGGGAATGATGGAGAGGGTGTAGGTGAAGCCTTCGAAGGTGTTGATCACGGCTTCGCGCTTGCCCTCCTTGGCACTGCGCTTGGGCACGTCCAATGCGGGTACTACATCCTCGAAGCGGGTATAAGACAGGAAATTGCCGAGGCGGTTGGAGTAGGTGCTGTTGGCGACCTCGTTGGGCTTGCCATCGACGACTTGAAATGCCGCATCTTCTGATTTGCGTTTGAGATGCCACTCGAGATCCTTGCTGTCGACTTTGGTGACCGAGACCGATTCGATCTTCTCGGGATTGATGAAGGTGTCGCGCAGCCAACTGCTGGCAACATCAGTGACGGCGGGGAAAAGTTCGCTGCTGGCGTAGAAACCGCTCTCATCGGCATGGTTGCGGATGTAGCGTCCGACCATCATGCTGCCACCGAGGCTGCCCTCGTTGATGCCAGTTTCAATATTTTTGCCCAAGGTAACGCGGGCCAATTCCTCCTGCGTCTCACTGTAAAAACCAATCTCGAGTCCGTGCTCCGATTCATCGCCCGAGTTAGGGTTCATGCCGAAGCGGGGGGCCAGTGAGGGGCCGGCTTCAATGGCGCGGGTAATCTCCAACTCGTCGAGCATGCGTATCAGATCGAGCACCAAAGGGGTATCGGCTGGATAGTTGTCACGTTCAATCAGCACCCATGCATCGCCGGTCTTTTCGAGGCTCAGGGTTTCGCGAACTCCCTTGATGACCACACGGTGGATGGACTCGGCGGGAAAAGATTCGAACAAGGTATCTCCCGGTTTGCGTTCGGTGGAAATCTCATCGGGATCGCCTGAGGAGAGTTTGATCACCAGGACGAGGACACCGAGAACGGCGGCTACGGCCCAGAGGATGATAACCTGACGTTTGCTCATGATGATGGTAAGCTTGAGTTGAGGATAGGCGTGAAACAGTTAGCGAGCGCGGGTTGCGGAGCGACGCTGAAACATTAAGGTGAGGCCGATGAGGATGACGATGGCGGGCATGATGGCGACGTTGAGGAGTGTGATGCGGCCGGTAAGTTCGTCTTTCTTTCGGCGTAACCCTTTTTGTAAATCGCGGATTTGCTTGGCGTATTTCACCTGCTCAGTGCGCCACTTGACGAGCTCGGCCTCCTGTTCGGGAGAGAGGAAGACCTGATTGCCGCGCGAGCGCTGAACCTGCAAATCGTTGATCTTCTGCTGGGTTTCACGTCGTTCGATTTCGAGTTCTTCGATGCGTGCACCCACCTCTTTGTTGAAGTCGTCTTCGAGTTCTTGGATGACTGTGAAAGGTCGGCGCACGGCGGCGCGTGAGCGAGAGCCAATCAAGTGTTTGGAACCGACCGAGTGATCGAGGATGTTGAGTAACAGCGAGGAGTTGCCATTGCTGGGCGCTGCCATGCGCATGCCACCCATTTGACGAACGCTAAAAGCAAATTGATCGTAGAATGCGTCGGTATCAGCGATGATGAAGACATTACCCGCGGCGGTGGCCGATTTGAGGGACTCATCTTTCTCGGCTTCTTTGTCTTCGGTTTGCTCATCTTTGACTTCCTCACCCGGTGCGGGTGAGATTGGTGGCTTGCCGTCCGGAAAGGCAGTGGGAAACTTTCCATGCAGACGCGATACCAGTGGAAACTGCCGTCCCGCCGGGTTGATGTCACGGGAGCGAGTTTCCAAGCGGGAGGCTTTCATCGCGTCGACAAAACCGGCGCGGCCTGACGAGCGCACCAAAACCTCGAAGCCCAACTCGCACTTCTCCGTCTTGGTGATGCCGCCGGGCAAAAACAGGATGATGGAATCGATGTCACGAGTGATCACGCTGTCTTTTTGGGGCATCGCCTCGTTGGGGAGATTGAGCACGGCCAGGCCGACGCGGTTGTCGGCGAATCTGGTCATGTGGGCCGGGTCGGCAAGTGCCATTGCGGATTCGAATTCAAGACCCCAAGCTTTAAAGAGTGTGGGCAAGTTCGAACTGGCGGGCATGCCCATCATTGGGTTGCCACCCCCCATCATCTGGGAGGTGACTGAATAGGGATCCACACAGGCAATGACAGTGCCGCCTTGAAGAAGGTACTGGTCGATGGCGTATTCAGTGGCCGGACTGATGCCTGCTGGATGAAAGACCAGCAGCGCATTGATTTGCTCCGGATCGATTACCGGATTGACCATGGGAATATCGACCAAATCAAAGCTCTTCTGAAGCTGCTGATGGATGACCCATGGTGGCGAGGGTTGTTGACCCATCATGGGATTGCCCGGGCTACCCTTGATGCTGATGCCCGACATTACACCCAACTTGGGTTTGTTCGTGGCACTGACTTCGGCAATCCGACTTGAGAGTTCGTATTCCAGCATGGTTTCCTCATTGGGGTCGAGGAAGGGGATGACGCGGGTCTGATCGATGCAGGAGACCGCCAGACCAAAGTAAAGGTTTTGGTCGTTGATGCGCGTGCCGGTAATGCCATCAAGATTGGCAGCGTCCTCAGCTTCGGTGTCCGGCTCAGGATCGAGGTGCTCGATGCGCAGGCTACCGCCTGACAGCGAGCTGTATTCTTTGAGTAGGTCATCAACGCGACGCATGTGCAACTTCATCTCTTCAGGCATGAAGTCGCTGCTACGAGTAGCGTAGTAGCGTATGACAACGGGAGTATCGAGCTCGCTCAGAATGGCTTTGGTGCCATCCGATAGGGTATGGATGTTTTTCTCGGTAAAGTCGATGCCGCGGCTGGCTTTGGGGGTCAATAACACCAGCCAATTGGCCAGCAAAGCGATGGTGATCAGGGCGGCTACGCCGAGGATGGCACGGGTGACAGGGTGAGTGATCTTCATGGCTGAAGGAAAATGGATTCTAGATGCAACTTGGCTACAACTCAGGAACGTTTCGCGGATAGAATGGCACTGGTGCCCAGTAGGCATGTGAAAATAATGGAGCCAAACCAGATCAGATCCTGCAGGCGGAGCAGACCACGATCGAGTGAGCGGGAGTGATCCCACACACTGAGTGCGGTGAGAGCTTCGACAATTCCGGGTGAGGTGGCTTTGCTGAATTCACGAGTAAAGTCGTCATACCCGCAGAACACCATTAAAGCGCAAACGATGGTGGAGACGATCAGACACACGACTTGGTCGCGAGTGAAGGCGGAGATCAGCATGGTTACGGCGAGAAAGGTGCCGCAGACCAACAGGCTGCCGATGTAACCGGAGAGTATGGCACCGTTGTCCGGGCTACCGAGATAGTTGACGGTAATGACGATGGGAAACGTAAGAGCCAAAGCGGCGATCCATACGGTGACTGCGGCTAGGTATTTACCCAGAATGGCATTCCAAATGGTCATCGGAAATGTGCCGAGCAACTCGATGGTGCCGTTGCGCTGTTCGTCAGACCAAAGACGCATGCCGACGGCAGGGACAAGCAGCATGAAGACCCAAGGATGCCAGAAAAAGAAGCCCCACTCGAGCGAAGCGTCGCCGGTTTGGACGAAGCGGCCGAAGGTGAAGGTGAAGGCCATGCTCGCTAGCAGAAAGACAACAATGATGGCGTAGGCAGTTGGCTGGCTGAAATAGCTGTTCAGCTCGCGCTTGTAAATGGTGAGGGTAGCAGACATGGCGGGATCAATCTTCGGCTTCGGTGTCGCGACTGGTGAGGCTGCGGAAGAGGTCGGTTAGGGTGCCGCCTTCAGCGCGTTCATGCAGTTCTTTGGGAGTACCATCTGCAACAATCCGGCCCCGGTCGACGATGACCGCCCGGCTGCAGGAGGCATCGACCTCTTCAAGAATGTGGGTGGAGAACAGAATGGCCTTCTCCTTACCGAGGTTTTTGATGAGCTGACGGACTTCGTATTTCTGGTTGGGGTCGAGGCCATCGGTAGGCTCATCGAGGATGAGCACTTCGGGATCGTGCAAGAGAGCTTGGGCAAGACAGGTGCGGTGCCGGTAGCCCTTGGAGAGGGTATCAATGGACTGATTCGCGACACTGTTGAGAAAGCAGGTTTCCACAGCGCGTTCGATGGCCTCTTTGCGTGCGCCACCTTTCAGGCCGCGAATATTGGCACAAAACTTCAGAAATCCGGTAACAGTCATGTCCGGGTAGAGCGGAGCCGACTCCGGCAGGTAGCCCACCTTGGTCTTGGCTGCGGTGGGGTCGTCGATTACCGAAATATCACAGACCTTGGCCTCGCCCGAGCTGGGGGGGATGAAGCCGGTGATCATACGCATGGTGGTGGACTTGCCGGCACCGTTGGGGCCGAGGAATCCGAGAACCTCGCCTTTTTCGACCTTAAACGACAGGTCATCGACGGCAGTTTTGGATCCGAAATGCTTGGTCAGCTGTTCGACTTCAATCATGACATGGGTTGGTGAATCGTTCCTCGCGCGCAGAGCGACACAGGTGAGGGCGTTTGTTTAACGATTGGTAGGAAATTGGCAACGGATTTTAGTTCATTTAGAATGGCCATACTCCTTGCCACCCTCGTGCACCCATGCATGGTGCGGATGTGTCCGCAATTGAGATTCCTACCCAATGTGGCGTCATGCTGCTGCCGGATTGCACGCTGTTTCCACACGGTGGCCTGCCGCTGCGTATTTTTGAACCGCGCTACCGCGGGATGCTCGCAGACGCCCTCGAGGGCGACTGTGTCTTCGCCGTCGCCAGACTATTGTCTGAGGAAACCGATGATCCAAGTGACTGCGTGGCCCCAATCGGTACTGTCGGTCTGATCCGTGCCAGTCGGGAGGCGGAGGATGGTACTTCCCAGTTGTTGCTTCATGGCGTTCTGCGGGCGCGCTTCACTCAGTGGCATTCGGATAAGAGATATCCAGTGGCAACCATCGAGCCCCTCGCCAGCGATTTTGAACCAGAGAATCAGGCAGAGGCAGCGATGAAGACACTCCGGGCCGCAGTTGAGGATGCCGTGGGGAATTTGCCAGACGAAGTTCAGCAAGGGGTGTTCTCCGTACTCGATCAAGCTGATGAGCCTGGCATCATGACTGACATCATCTGTCAGCAATTCGTCCACGATCCCGATTTGCGTCAGCAGTTGCTTGAGATCGATTCAGTTGCTGGCCGTATCCCTGTGATCTGCCGCTATTTGGCTACGGTCGGCGATGATAACTGAATCTTGTATCGGCTATTTTGGATACTCAAAAGATGCCAGTATTGGCCTGAAGAATGACTGTGTAGATGCAGCGGCTATCTCGTTGGGCGGATTTCCTGAGCGTGCCAAGATCTGCTTGGCCGAGGCGCGCTACAAAAAGTATTGCAGACGCCCTGTGACTCAGAAATCCGATACTTCAATTTATCTTCATATCTCCTAATTTCATGGGATTACGAATTATTTATGTGACGAAATCATCACGGATCTGGTATGTCATTCATGACGACATGTCGTAAATTTTTTTTGGGTGGAAACAAGAGGGTTGTTGCTGCGCTGATCATGAAAATCGAAATCATCACCGACACATACCGTCCAGATGTCAATGGGGTTGCCATGACCTTGGGAAGATTGACGGATGGGCTCCGAAACAGGGGGCATCTGGTTCACGTAGTGCACACGGCTGCTGAGGCTGCCGATGGTGAATCTCTCGCCCGCTCCATTGCTTTGCCCGGTTACCCTGATGTGCGGGTGGGTCTGCCCAAACCCTTCAACTTTCGTCAGCGCTGGGAACGCAAACGTCCGGACGTAATCTACGTGGCTACTGAGAGCCCTCTTGGCAAGTCGGCTCTGAAAGCCGCCCAGTTCCATGGTATCCCGTCCATCACCGGCTTCCATACCAATTTCCACCAGTATTTGGAGCGCTACGGCATGCCCGGTATGGAGTCTTTGGCCAAGTCCTACCTGCGCAAGTTTCACAACCGCGCCCAATGCACTATGACCCCTTCGCCCGGAATGGTCGGGGAGCTCGAGCAAATTGGGATCAAGAACGTTGAGCTGCTTGGTCGGGGGGTGGACACTGAGTTGTTCGCTCCTTCCCACCGCTGCGAGACCCTGCGCTCTGAATGGGGGGTTGATTCTAACACGCCAGTGGCCGTCATTGTTGGTCGCGTGGCTGCAGAAAAAAATCTGGAGCTCGGCATGAAGGCGTTTGAGCGCATGCGCGATGTGATCCCGGGCATGGCTTGCGTGGTCGTTGGCGATGGTCCGATACGCAAAAGCCTTCAGTATTCACGACCATGGTTGAATTTTGTCGGCATGCGAACCGGTGTTGATTTAGCCCGCCACTACGCTTCATCTGACATCCTGCTATTTCCCAGTGAGACGGAAACTTTTGGCAATGTTCTGCTCGAGGGAATGGCCAGCGGCTTGGTGTCGGTCAGTTTCGACTATGCGGCTGCTGCAATGCATGTCGAGCAGGGCTCTAACGGTCTTAAAGCCCCATTTGGCAATGCGGAGACATTCCTCCAACAAGCTGTTCACGCTCTCGCCTTTCCGCACGGTCACGCGCTCCGCATTCAGGCTCGGCTTACTGCCGAGCAGCAGGGCTGGGACCGGGTGCTTGACAAGTTCGAGAAGGTGCTCGGCGACCTCGCTCGGAAATCGGCCCATCTCAATCCGCAGCGCTTGCGGCGACTCAGCCGTCCCAAGCTCGAGTGCCGCAGCGTGATTCTGTCTGACATTCATTTGGGCTCACCGGACAGCAAGGCCGATGAAGTGGTGCAATTCCTCAAACACATCAAGTGTGAGAAACTCATCCTCAATGGTGATATCATTGATGGTTGGGCACTCAAACGCGGTGGTAAGTGGACTTCTCGCCATAGCCGCCTGATCCGTAAATTTATTAAGCTCTCCGAGCGCGACCGATCCGAGATCTTTTACATTCGCGGCAATCATGATGAGATCCTTGACCGCTTTTTGCCGATCTCTTTGGGCCGCATTCAACTCGTCAAGCAGCACATTCACAAAGGCATCAATGGTAAGCGCTACCTGGTGGTGCACGGCGATGGCTTTGACAGTGTCTCGACCAATCATCGCTGGCTTGCAGCGCTGGGGGCCGTCGGCTATGACACCCTGCTGATGATCAACCGCCACTACAACAAGTGGCGACGCTGGCATGGAAAGGAATACTACTCCATCAGCAAGAGAGTGAAGGCTAAGGTAAAGTCCGCTGTCAGCTTCTTGGATCGTTACGAGCAGTTACTACAGAACCTTGCCCGTCAAAATCATTGCGATGGAATCATTTGTGGTCATATTCATACCCCTGAGGATAAACAGGTTGGCGATGTTCATTACCTGAACTCCGGCGATTGGGTGGAAAGCCTCACGGCAATCATCGAACACTACGACGGCCGCATGGAACTCGTGGAATACACAGATTTTATGCGCCGCCTTTATTTGAAGCAGGACACACCTGCCGCTCAGCACGAGGATAAGGATCACGAGGGCGACATCCTCGTGGCTTGATTGCCTGCATCTCGTGGTTAGTTTGGTGAGCCGTGTTCCGTATTGAGTATATGATTCGACATCTTGCCATCTGTTGCATCGCATTCGTTGGTCTTGTTGCCTACCTGCAGGCGGAGCCGAAGTCCTCGAGAGAGGTTCGCTTCACCAGTGTCCCCGACATCTTCAATTGGAACATCTCCTATCCTCAGTCCGGCTGGGAGGACACCATGGACTGGTACTTCGAGCGCCTGAAGAAGGATGGCCCTGCCTTTACCCTTGTTGCCGGCGATATCATGGATGCACGTTGGTGGGATAATGCCGAGCAGGTGCGGGCAAAGACTGAGCAATACTGGAGTGGTTTCCTGAAGCGCTTTGCGGACAAGGATATGACCGTTTATGTGGCGCCCGGAGACCATGAGTATGGTGATGACGGCGGTCTCGCAAAGGGAGACATTGCACGTGCCTTTGGTCATGAGTTCAGCCGTCAAATGGGCATGCCCAAGAACGGTCCTGAGGATCACATCGGTCGCGCATATTATGTTCGCGAGGGTAATCTGTTGGTGGTCACGCTGGACACTTTTGAGGACGCCGGCAAACGCTTCGCATATACCGTTGGTGAAAAACAACTTGCATGGCTCGACAAGGTGCTCACCGAGCACAAGGACAGCGAATTCAAATTGGTGCAGGGTCACTTGCCTATTGTCGGTCCCGTGCGCAGCAAGAACTCAAGTGCCAGTATGCTCAAGCAGGGCACCAAGTCCGAGTTGTGGAAGGTTCTCGTGAAGCACCAGATCGATGCCTACCTCTGCGGTGAGCATCACCGCGTTACTGTGCATCATTGTGACGGTATTTGGCAGATTGTGCATGGAGCTCTCTGGGGAACCCAGACCGATATCAATTACATGCGTGGGATATCGGCCCCCGGCAAACTCACACTCGAGTTGATGGAGTTCGATGTGGTGTATGGTGGTGGCTACATCGGTGATCACCCGCACCGCGGCGCAACGAATAAGCCGCGCGAGAGTGTAAGGCTCGCAGCCTCTACTCTCAAGGATGGACCTCGCGTGACAGGCACCCTGGTTCTTGGCAAAGACGGCAAGGGCTCGACCATCTTGGAGACTGCAAAAGGTTGGTTTTCAAAGGAAAAGCTTGGAAAGTAGCTACATTTAGCGACCCGTCAGCGTTCATGGGTCATAAGTATTGATGAAGTGGTGGCACTGCAATCGTTTGACGAAGACGGGTGGTGGCATGAATTGGGCTACGCTTGCTCATTTGGTGAGGCCTCATGACCGCTGATCATTGACTGCTGATGGTTTCCAAATGCTTTTTGCCGATGGCCTGTACGGATTTACTGCTCATTTACACACAAAGAACCTGATTGGGTCTAATCATTGTGCAGATCGCACAAAGACCCATGAGACGTTCCACTTTCATTAAGCAAGCCTGCCTCGTCGGAGGCGGGTCTCTAATTTGGATGCCGCGCGCCAGAGCCCGTTGCGCGGGACATCATCATCCACATCACCACCATCATTGGATCACCCCGCACGTGCGGCCCCGACCGCGACCAAATCAACCGGTGCAAGTGGAAAGCATCGACGTAAAGGGTCGCATCGAGGATCAGGTGGCCCGCACTACGATGACCCTGACCATGCGCAATCCGGGTCACCAGCAGCAGGAAGGGCAGGTGTTGCTGCCCGTGCCGCATGGAGCCATTCTCAAGTCTTTTCGCTTGGAAGGCGCCCAAGGCAAGTTTGAGGCCGAGATCCTTCCCCGGGAAGAAGCCCGCCGCATTTATAATGAGATCGTCAGCCGATTGAAGGACCCTGCAATCCTTGAGTTCGCCGGTTTTGGTGCGCTCAAGTCCAGTGTCTTTCCAGTACCGGCCAACGGTGTCGCCCGCCTTCGCCTCGAATATGAAGAACTGCTTCCCATCGACGCAGGTCGCATCGACTACGTATTGCCACGATCCGAATCATTGGAGAGCAAGTCGAGTTGGTCGATTGATGTCGATTGGTCGCTGAAGGGCGGTATCGCCACTGCATACTCGCCAAGTCATGAACTCACTCCAGAACGTCGTGGCAGTTCGGTGCGTGTCGAGACCTCAGGAAAAATAAGCCCCGGGTCGTTTCGTCTTTCGGTGCTGGCCAAGAAAAAGAAACAGGCAGTTGCAACTTTCATGTCGCATCCAGATGAAACGGGCAAGGGTGGGTGGTATTTGTGCCTGATGGCGCCGCCCGAGCGCGACATGAAAGCACACACACTAAAGCGCGAAGTCACCTTGGTACTTGATCGCTCCGGTAGCATGGCCGGTGAGAAACTCGACCAAGCTCGCGCAGCCGCCATGCAGGTGGTTGAGGGCCTTGAGGGAGGAGACCACTTTAATCTAATCGTCTATAATGAGGCTGTAACCAAGTTTGCAGACAGTGCGGTGGAGGTCAACCGCACCAACATTCTTAAGGCCCGCAACTTCATCAACGGCATCCGTGTCAGTGGCGGCACGAACATCCACGATGCTCTCAAGACCGCGGTCTCCCAGCCACCCACCAAGGGCGCACTACCCATCGTGCTGTTCCTGACGGACGGGTTGCCCACAATCGGCGAAACCTCCGAGAAGCGCATTCGCGAGAACATCCTTAAGCACAATCACCTGTCCCGCCGCATTTTCACGTTTGGGGTCGGCCTTGATGTGAATACCCCGCTGCTCTCGCGCCTGGCCGACGACAGCCGAGCCACCGCCAGCTTCGTGTTGCCGCGCGAGAAGGTGGAGCTCAAGGTCGCGCAAGTCTTTCGTCGACTTTCTGGCCCCGTATTGGCAAAGCCCTCGCTGATTCCCATCGACAATAGCGGCAAACACGATGCTACCCGCATTGACGACGTGGTGCCGCACAAGTTGCCCGACTTTTTTGCCGACGGACAGGTCATCGTCGCCGGTCGCTATCTGGGTAAGAAGCCCGTGACGTTCAAGCTGACCGGGCATGATGGCGACAAGGAACGCACTTTTAGCTTCAAGTTTGATCCCAAGGGCGGCCGCGATCCCTTTGTGCCGCGCCTCTGGGCCACCCGCAAGATCGCTGTGCTCACCGAAGCACTGCGCGATCTCGGCGCGGATTCCGCCATGATGGGACTCACTGGTGACGACATCGACCGCAACGATCCACGTATCAAAGAACTGGTGGATGAGATCGTCCGCCTCTCCACCGAGCATGGCATTCTCACCGAATATACCGCTTTTCTCGCCCGCGATGGGCAAGCCTTCAGGCCACAGGCGATGCGCCGCGAAGCTGCACAGGCCCATTACGTCGAAAAGGCACTCAAGCTCCGCAGTGGTGCGGGTAGTGTCAACCAGGACTGGAATCTTTCTACTCAGAAGTCAGCCGCTTGGGCCAATCCGACCAACCGCTACCTCAACAACAAACTGCAGGAAGAAGAGGTCGACAATGTCCAACAGACTGCCGACTGCACCTTCTATAAGAAAGGAGACGCATGGATCGATTCGCGTCTTATCAACAAGGCAGTCGATCAGGGACCAGTCACTGAAGTGGAGATTGGCAGCGACGACTTCAATAAGCTGGTTGATCGCCTTGTCGCTACCGGTCGCCAGGGCTGCCTCAACCTCGGTGCTGGCCTCGAGGTGGTTGTCGACGAAATTTGCTACCGCATCCGATAAAATCTGACCCGTTCAAACCAAGTAAAAAACTGATAGAAAAATGAAATTGAAACACACATTGATGACCGGCGTGCTGCTCAGCGGCATGACGGTTCCCACTGCTGCTGTGCGTGGGAGCGAAGAGCGAATCGAACTGATCTCCAATAGAATTCAAAATGTATCCGTGGCGGTTCCCATCACGGAAGTGAAAGATGAAGAGGTGGCGTCAGATTCCAAGCCGGCGAAGAAGCCAGTTGAACAACCTCAACCAGCAGCAGGCCAGGCCAAGGTGCAGATTGCCATCCTACTCGATACCAGTGGCAGTATGAGTGGCCTCATCGAACAGACCAAAACCCAGCTCTGGCGCATCGTAAATACCTTTATCGATGCCAAGCAGAACGGCCAGGTACCCTTCGTCGAGGTCGCCCTTTATGAATACGGCAATGACGGCCTCGAAAAAGAAAACCACTGGATTCGCCAGATCACTCCGCTCACCCGGGATCTCGACGAGGTCAGCAAGGAACTCTTTAGCCTCAAGACTGACGGTGGCTCGGAATACTGCGGCGCGGTGGTTCAGCGTGCGACTCTAGACCTCAAGTGGGATGAATCTCCCGATGTTTACAAGGCCATCTTTGTGGCCGGCAACGAGGAGTTTACTCAGGGTCCCATCGATCCTAACAAGGCCTGCAAGGATGCGGTCGCCAAGGGCGTGATTGTCAACACCATCCACTGTGGTGACGAACAAAGCGGTATCGGCGGTGGTTGGAAGGCCGGTGCCTTACTCGCCGATGGTAAGTTTCTGATCATCGACCACAATTCCGCCGTAGTTCACATTGAGGCTCCACAGGATGCTGAGATCGTAAAACTTAACGAGCAACTCAACAAGACCTACATCGCATTTGGTGCCCGCGGTGCCGATAAGTTTGCCGAGCAGAAGGCTCAGGATGCCAATGCCACTGCCAAGAAGGCTTCCGGTGCTCAACTGGAACGAGTACTTTCCAAAGCTAGCGTCAACTACCACAATTCATCTTGGGATTTGTGCGATGCATGCAATGCAAAGGATTTCGACTGGACCAAGCTCAAGGATGAGGATCTACCCAAGGAAATGCGCAAGATGGACCTCGAAGGCCGCAAAAAATATGTCGCCGAGCATCAAGCCAGGCGCGATGCAATCACCAAGCAGATCCAGCAACTCAATGTAGACCGCCGCAAGTTTGTGGACGCCAAGCTAAAGGAAATGGGCGACGAGGAAACCAACACCCTCGATAAGGTGATGGTTACCACTGTCCGCGATCAAGCCACCAAGAAAGGCTACAAATTTGGCAAATAAAGCCTGAACCGTCTTCAGCCTCCCGTGAATTGAGTTCTCAAAACGTGTGGAGTGTTGTTAACGTGCAGGGGATCGGGGCGGTCCCCTGCACAACCTCTTTCACCTATAATCATCAGAATCATGGAAGACCCCACCATTTTGGTCGTGGAAGACGATGACGCTGTGCGCCAAGGCATCGTTGATGCCTTGAGCTTTTCCGGCTATCAGGTGCTTTCCGAGCCAGATGGCATCAGTGGCCGCGCTACCGCACTCAAGGCCCGCTACAACCTGCTCCTCCTCGACCTGGTCATGCCCGGTTGCAGTGGTTTTGATGTACTCGAGGCCATCAAGAAGGAGCGTCCAGGTCAGCCGGTGATCATCCTCTCCGCCCGCGGGGAAGAGAATGATCGCGTCAAGGGGCTTAAGATGGGCGCCGATGACTATGTGGTGAAACCCTTCAGTGTGCGTGAACTGCTTGCCCGTGTGGATGCCGTGTTGCGCCGCAGCACCGAGCGTCCTGCCGCCATCGAGTCGCACGAGGTTCATGGTGCCAAAATCAACTTCGCTCGTCGTGAAGTGAGCTTTGAGGACGGTAGTCGTGAAGAACTCTCCGAACGTGAGTCTGAGTTGCTTCGTTACTTCGTCGCTCAGTCCGGCCGTGCCGTGCCGCGTGACGAACTGCTGCGACAGGTATGGGGAATCGAGCCGCGCCACATTGAAACCCGTACGGTAGACATGCATGTGGCCCACCTACGTCAAAAACTTCGCAATCCCGAAGCCCTGGTCACGGTGCGTGGTAAGGGCTACATGCTCGAAGCAAGCCCCTGACCAATTCTTCAATTCACTCATGAGCCGTTCTTGGTCCATCTGGCTAATTCTAGTCATCTGCGCTGTCGCCATCCTGGGCGCCTTGGGCTGGCAGACGCAGCGTACGCTGAGCATGGAAAGTGAGCGCTTGAGTGTGAATGCGAAGGCCAAGGTTGAAGAACTTGTGCGTCTTGCGCTATCGCGCATGGACACTGCTGCTTCGGCGATGCTGGTTATCGAAAACCAGCGCCCACCTGAGTACTACCAGCCTTTCTATCAGCCCAAGGTGCTCTTCACCAACACCCTACAGAGCGTGGATGGCAAGCTGGTAACTCAACCCTCACCCTTACTCTCCGATCCACCTGAATTCGTGCAGTTGCACTTCGAGGTTTGGGCTCACCGCGATCTTACCTCGCCCCAGGTGCCCACCGGCAATCATCGTGACCTCGCCGAGGCTTCGGGTATTCCTGCCGAGCATATCGAAGCGGCTACGAGGCGCCTGCTACGCCTGTACAAAATGCTCAATCAACCCTTCACGGCCCTCAATGGGTTGATCGAAGCTAAAGGTTTGACGAGGAATCCGGATAATTACGACATGCTCTGTACTGTTGCGCAGCAGGGAAGCGCCATTCGCAACGAGACGCCGGCCCACGTGCCCCACCTTAATGAGGACTGGTCCAATCGCCAGCTGGAGGAAATCGTCAATAACAGCTACGGCCAAGCGGAGGCGCAGAATATTTATCAAAAAGACCTTAATACCACCGAACGTTTCAAGCGCCAACAAGCCTACGAGGAGGTACAATACCGAGCCTCCAAGGTGGCAGTCATTGGAAAAAGCATTGGTTTCAAAAAGAGTGCAGCGGCCAAACTGCGGGGTGGAGTTGCCATGGATGCCACCAAGGAAGAAAAGTCCGATCAGACGCTTCTGGTCAATCCGCAGACCAGCATCGACTGGAGCAATAGTTCGGGTCAGGTGAAGGGGCAGAAGTCCACTGCCAATTCCAAGGCTTCCATGCCTGTGAAACGGGACACGGACGAGATGGATCAACTGGTCGATCAGCAGTTTTCCCAGCAGCAAATCGATGAGGAGTCGGAGCAAAAGAAACAAGAGGCTGCTCAGGGTGAGGCTCTCACGGCTACCGCTCCCGGTTCCGGTAATATTGTTGATATTGAGGTGACTCCCTTCCGCCCGTTGTGGCTCGATGAGGAACTCCTCGTGGTGCGCCGCGTGCGCTCAGAGAGCGGCATGCGCTATCAGGGTTTCTGGATCGATTCAATGGCCCTGCGGAACTCCTTACTGGCGGGAATATCAGATCTGCTACCCAACGCCCAGTTGGTGCCCATCACCCTCAACGATTCCGAGGGTCAGTCTGCCAGTCTTGAAAGCAGCTTCAACAGAGCCAAGTCCACAGATGACAACCGGTCGCTGGTGACTTTGCCATGGAAACTTGAAGAGGGAATTGAAGTCGACGTGGAGCTTGCGGGTATCACGCCGTTGCACACATCGCTGGGCATCGGCTGGATCGCCGTGATATTGGCCATGGTAGCCGCCGCCATGCTGGTGCGAGGGGTCCTGCGCATGAGTGAGCGCCGTGCAGCCTTTGTGTCGTCGGTGACCCACGAGTTGCGTACGCCTTTGACCACCTTTCAGCTGTACTCTGATCTGCTGGCCGAGGGCATGGTGCCCGAGGGAGAGCGGCGTCAGAGCTATCTTAAGACCATGCGTCAGGAGGCTGGCCGCCTGAATCATCTCATTGAAAATGTGTTATCCTATTCTCGCATCGAGCGCGGCAGTGCCCGCGCCCAGCGCGAGAAACTCAGCGTAGCTTCACTGGTGGGTCGTTTTGAAAGTCGCCTTGCCAGCCGAGCATCCCGCGACAAGGCCCTTCTGGAAGTCAATGGGCTCACGGATTTTGGATCTGCCATGGTCGACACCGATGTCACGGCCACCGAGCAGATCATCTTTAACCTCGTTGATAATGCCTGTAAATATGGCCTGCCAGAGGAAGAACAACCAGTCATCCGCCTCAACGTTGACTTTGATCGCAAATGGGTACGCCTCTCTGTCTGCGATTCTGGCCACGGCATCCATAAGGGGGATCGTCGCAAGCTGTTCCGGCCGTTTCATAAGTCGGCCCACGATGCTGCCGAGACCAAGCCAGGTGTCGGATTGGGCCTTGCCCTGTGTCGCCGTTTAGCGCGCGCACTAGGAGGTGATCTGACCATCAACAGTAAGCTTCAGAAGGGTGCTTGCTTTGTATTGAAGTTACCACGGGTAGAGGAGTAAGCACTGGTATTTTTGGTCTGCGTAAGCTTGCACTTTGAGCTGTTGAAGGCCTCGATGGCTTCATGCAGCCGGCGAAGCCTTACAGTTACCACGGAGTGGCTCAGGATGTCGTACGCTTGCGCTCACTCTTGGCTGTCGGTTTGCGCGCGGCCGATTGGACGCCACCCAAGCACCCTAAGGCTTTGAACCTTGCCTGTGGTCGTGCCGATGAAACGGGGATCTTGTTCGAGGTGCTGGTGGGGATGTCGGCCCCTATCTTCATGCTCGGTCTCGACCTGCGTGGTCCCGAAATCGATGAGGCACGAGCCCGCTGGATTCCCGCGTGTGCGCCCGGCCAGGAACTGGAGTTTCGTTCTGGCGATGCCGCCCAGATCGACAAAATGCAGAGTTTGCCACTCTTCGATTTCATTTTTATCCGCCATCAGAACTTCTGGAGCACGGTGGGGGATTGGAAGTCGCTCTACGCCCATGCGCTCGCCGCACTCAAAGAGACTGGGGTGTTAGTGATCACTTCCTACTTCGATAAAGAGCACGAACTGGCTTCGGCTTACCTCCAGAACATAGGAGCCGAGCGCCTCGCAGACCTTCAGCATCCACATTCTAGGCCACTCAAGGATGCGCCTGGAAAGTCGGTGGATCGGCGGTTAGCGGTGTTTAGGCAGAAGCCTGCGGGACTAAATGACCTTGAAGTGCGGGTTATCCGATGATGATTTAAGGCCCTGTTGATGTTTGTTCGCTCCATGTTCGTCAGCCTGTTGGTCCTCAGTGGATCCGTGATGGCCGACCCTCAAGCTAAGATCCTCGAGCAATTCGATGAACTCAAGAGGCAGCATCTCGAAAGCAAGGGCGTGCTGGATGCCTCCGTGGCCGGTCTTAGGCCGGATGCCGAGGGTGATCAGACCAAAAAGCTCGAGCAGTTGATCACAAGAGTGGCCGAGGATGATCAACTTCAGACCTTATTTATTCCGAAGGGGGACTACCTCATCAAGGGATCCATACAGTTGCGACCCAAGGTAAACCTCATTGGCGAGGGTATGGGGCAAACCGTATTTTATCGCGACAACGAGAGCGACTACCTGGTGGGCAATAAGGGTAGAGGTAGTTTTGGTAACGCCATGATCGCCGATCTTAGCTTTCGCAATGCCCGGCGTACACTGCTGATGGGAGAGGTGGAGGATCTGATTTTTGGTCGGGTGGAAATTGAGGGCGGAATCATGCGTTTCAAAACCTCATCCAACCTCCTGATCGTGGGCTGTAAGTTTCATCACAATCAAGGCAAGGCCGGCTATGCCAGTTCCGAGTGCTCGAGGGTTGTGATCATGCACAACCGCTTTCATTCTATCGAGAACGGCAGCATCAATCTCAGTGGTCACCGCAACAGCATCGTGGCATACAATCACATCACTGCCGACAAGCTCATCGACTCTGGATACGCCGGTATTCGTTTGCCCAACTCCGCCCGTGACAACCTGGTGGAGCATAACATGATCGAAAATCACGGCCGTGGGTTGTTCGTCCTCAGTTATTCCTCAGGCAACACTCTGCGTCACAACGTGGTGCGCGGCACCACTCATCAGGGCGTATTGGTACAGAGTCCAAATAACCGTATCGAATACAACCTCATCGTTGATGCCGGTCTTGAGGCCATTCGGGTGACCGATGCCGCAGGGATTGGGGAGGATGAGCAAGGCAATCTCAAACCCCGATCCATGGCCAAGGACAATGTCGTCTTCAACAACCGCATAGAAGACACGAAAAAGGTGAAGGGTAATGACGCCTGGGGCCTCTACATTGGCTCCACTGGCAACGAGGTAAGCCACAATAGTGTGCAGAAGTGCTTCGGGCGTAAGTTCATGCACTTCAGTAAAGGCAATGGTAATCGACGCGAGGGGAATCAGGAGCGTTGAGGTTAGTTTGTCATCGGCCTACGATGAATATGCTCAGGAAGCCGATCGCGCAGAGCAAGTGGTTCAATACAAACAGGTGGTAGACGACAGCATCCCCTTGTCATCATGCTCGCTCGCCATTTCCTTGGCATGTTGCCAGTCGATCCAGATGGCTCGCCCGAATGAGGCGCCGATGTGGTAGTTCTCCTTCTTGGCGACACAATATGGGCGGATTGCCAAGATTCAGATCAGACGAATGCAAAAATAGGCCGATTAGGAAAAGCGAGACCATGATCGTGGTGCGATTCAGCCTTCCGCCCACACCCACTCCACCGGCACTTCAATGTCGGGGTGGATGCTGTGATGCACCGGGCAGTGATTGGCAGCACGCTCCATCACCGCCGCTGTCTTGTCATCGTGGGCGATGGGCATGGTGATGGTGATGGGTAGTTTGGCGATGCGACGGGGCGAGTCGGTGGCCATGATCTTTTCGACATGGATCTTGAGGCCCGTGATATCCAGCCCCAAGGTGTCCGCTTGGATACCCATGATGGTGGCCATGCAACTGGCCAGTGCCGTCGCGAGCAGGTCGGTGGGAGAGAAGCTTTCACCGCGGCCCTTGTTGTCAACAGGGGCATCCGTACTGAGTGTGCAGCCCGAGGGACCGTGGATGGCGTTGCAGTGAAGCTGGCCTTCGTATTGAACATCAATGTGAACCATGTGGAAAGCATAGGGCTTGTTGGGGGATTGTCCAGATGGTGGGATTCTTCATGAGGCATGGGTGATGAGGGTTGCCCTTGAAAACGGGCAGAAGCGGGGTGATGGTGTCAATGTGAACCAAGCTTTCATTTTGGGTGCTGGACTGGGCACGCGTCTGCAACCGCTGACGCATGTGTTGCCCAAGCCTCTGGTGCCGCTGTTCCACCAGCCGCTGGTTTATTGGGCGCTGGAGGCGTGCAGGGCTGTAGGTTGTTCACGTTTCGCCATCAACACCCACCATCTACCCGAGGCATGGAATACATTCGAGTATGGAGGTGTCAGTTATTTCCACGAGCCCATACTGCTCGAGACTGGTGGTGGCATCAAGAACATCGAGCCATGGATTGAGGATGGTCCGCTGCTCATTCACAACGGCGACATCTACTCCAGCATGCCGCTGCGGAAGCTGGTGGAAGCACACGAGGCTTCTAACAACACCGTCACGATGGCTCTGCGCTCCGAGGGTAAGGCTAAGCACATTGCTCTGGACGGCAACCGTGTGCGCGACATCCACGGCCGCTGCGGCCGTGCGGAGGGCACGCACGTCTTCACTGGTATCTATATTGTTGAGCGCAGTTTGCTGGCGATGATTCCGGCGAACGAGAAAGTCTCCGTCATCCCGGCGCTGCTGGAACTGACCGAAAGCGGCCGTCTTGGTGGTGTGGTCATCGATGAAGGTGAGTGGCTTGACCTCGGTGACCGCGAAGCCTACCTACAAGCTCATCGCGAGCTTGAAGTCGGGTCTCGTATCCATCCCGATGCAAAGGTCGAGGAAGGAGCAAAAGTGTTTCAATCTGTGATCGGCTCCGGTGTACTGGTGAAGAGTGGAGCGGTGGTCCGTGACTCGGTCATTTGGCCGAATGCCGAGGTGAAATCCGATGCGGATCTTGATCACTGTATCATTTACTCAGGCAAGCCGGTGACGGGTCTGCAGAAGTGCGTGGATCTCTAATTCAACACAATCTTGGCTGTTGGAATCTGTTTGGGGTCGAGGCGTTTTTCCAATGCTTGCCGCATGACTTCTCTGCTACGCTTCGGTTGATGCTTGGATGGTTTGCCACCGTTGACGATCACAGTCACCTCTTGGTCCAAGTCGAGTAGTGAGTCGTGGAGTAGCAGGCTCATGCCCATTGGAATATCACCCTTCAAAGTGATGCTTTGACCTTTGATTTCCGCATCGATGCGGTGGTCCTTGGTAGCGACGCCCTCGGGCACCTCAAGCCAATAGAAGCGGTCGTGGGTGACATCGTCCTGATACCACACAATCTTTCTAGGCCAGGTCTTGCGAGTGAAGCTTGCCATCCATGGCAGGCTCTCAGCATCTTTGAGCTCCATCCAGTGGCCCATGCCTTGGTAGAGACGAGTCATGTGCACATAGGCCGCCGGATCCGGGTCTGCTGCCGCCATGTCTGCGATTTTGCGCATGCGCTCCGCACACACGATGTTGCGCTTGTAGGGCGTGTCTTTCTCTCCGCAAAAAATGCCGAAGGGCAGGTTGCGCAGGCCGAGCATCTTGGCTTCGTTGGGATGACCGGCCATCATTGAGGCGGCGGCGTAACGGTCGGCCATTCTTGGAGCCAACTGCCACACGCCGTCTCCACCGGCGCTGTAGCCCATGAGGTAGACCTTGTCCGGATCTACGCCTCGCAGCGCCACCATGTTTTCAATCAGGCGGTTGAATAGGGGGTCGATGTGGTCCTGATGCCAAAGGTTCCAGGTATTGGTGGGGGCACGCGGGGCGAGGTAGATGCCCTCCTTGGGTTGGTAGAGTTTGATCTGGTTCTGCCATTGACCATCGTTCATGCGGGCCGGGCCGCCTCCACCACCGTGCATGGAGATCCACAGGCTGCGTTTACCGGCGGGGGCGTCGCCAAAGGTCTTCTCCAGCCATTTCATACTTTTGTCACCGAGGGTGATGGATTGATCCCGCACTTCTTTGGCACGGGCATTCTTGGTCTTGGCAAGGAGCTCCTGATAGATTTCATGGCCGACTTTGCTGGCCTCTTTCTTGCTGAGGCCCTTGACTGCACCTTTCACGGCGATGGGTTGGAGGTTGTTGAGTTGCACATCCATGGTGCTGGTGCCGGGCTTGGCGACAAAATCACAACTTTGCATGGATTTGCCATCCACCTCGAAGACCAGCCGGTAGCGCTTGCCCGGTTCGACCATGACCTGTGGCATGTCATTGAAGTCCGCGGTGCCGGCCTTGGTGGTAAAGCTGCGGATCCGGACTCCATCATGGGTAAGCTGGCCTTTGGCGGCGATGCGCGAGCTGCGGTCGGCTGCGGTGAAGAGGCGGATGCCAAGTTGGTGTTTGGTAGGGGAGGTAGAGTTGTGTGTGTAACGTTCACTTACGTTGATCGCGCCGATGCTCTTGTTGCGCGGATTCCACGGCACGGGAAAGTGAGCACCTTTGGGGCTCCAGGAAGTTGCGTAGATGGCGTGCAGCGGGTGATCCTTGCGCGCCTCACCGGCTTTTTTCATAAACCAACCACGGTCAAGGCCCTTGGCATCGTATTCGTCCGCCCCGGTGAAGC
>JBMYMN010000014.1:0-26020 GCA_049597355.1 Luteolibacter sp. | reverse complement strand
AGTGCTGGAGTTTTGGAGCGCCCGCCGCCTGCTTCAGGTTCAGCCCCACCAATGCCTTCAGCCACATCATCGAAAGGTCCGGGCTCCATGTCATCATCGTCTTCAGCATCATTGTCATCGGGAGAAAAGTTGGGATCGATCTCAGCAAGTATTTCGTTACGAGTTCGCTGAATATCAACCTCAAGTCGCTTGAGCACACGTGCGGCAACTCCTTCACCTTCTCGCAACAAGCCCAGTAACAAGTGTTCAGTACCCACGTAGGAGTGGTTCAGGGCTTTGGCCTCCTTATTGGCCAATGCCAGCACCTTCTTAACACGCGGCGTGTAAGGAATGTTGCCAGGAGATTTTTGTGGCGGACCGGAACCGACTTCTTTTTCCACTTCCATGCGCACTGCCTCGAGTTCAAGTCCCATGCGTTCAAGCACATTCACCGCCACCCCCTGCCCAAGCTTGATCAACCCTAGTAGCAAATGCTCGGTTCCCACATAGGAGTGATTGAACCGGTCAGCTTCTTTGCGGGCCAAGGCCAGAACTTGTTGCGCTCGTGGAGTAAAATTATTCATGCGTTGTCAGTGTTTTCAGAAACCTTTTCAGCAGGTTTTTCGTAATGGTCTCAATAAGGAATATCAGGTGATTCGAGGGAATGCAAACGGTCGCGTATGATTTTCGCCCGGATTGGATCCCTTTCCTCAGGTGCCAGCTTGCGTCCGGCGTGTAACTGGAGGTGGGCGGGTTGGATTTCCATCAGCAATTCATCACACAGTGCCACGGTTTCTGACGGAAAATATCCAAGACTTCCCCCCAACCTTAGGAGTGAGAGCAGATTCAATGCCTCCTTTGATTCCATCAAGTGCGATTGGCGCAGCAATCCGTATGCTCGTCCCACTTTGTCCGAAACCATGAAAGGATCATCTTCCAGTAGCTTTTGCCTGGCATTTTGTTCATGAATCGCAACTTGGGCAATGACTCTCTCAAGACGGCGAATAATGTCACTCTCGGCCTCTCCTAGAGTCGATTGATTGGAAACTTGGTATAGATTACCAAGTGACTCGGTGCCCTCTCCGTAGAGACCGCGCACCGCGAGGCCCATTTTATTGATGCCATGAAGGACCTGACCCATCTGATCACTGAGAACCAAGGCAGGCAGATGCAACATTGCAGAAGCCCGCATTGCCGTCCCGAGATTGGTCGGGCACGTGGTGAGATAGCCCAGTTTTGAATCAAAGGCGAAATCGAGATTCCGTTCCAATACGGTGTCCAATTCATTCAATGTCTCGAAAGCGGCACTCAATTTTAGACCGGAGCGGATGGACTGCATCCTGAGATGATCTTCTTCATTGAGCATGATGCTGATATGCTGCTTGCGCTCGATCACAGCAGCAGAACCGTGACCCCGTGCAGCATGTTCACGTGAGATCAAATGGCGCTCGACCAGCACTTGCTTCTGAACCGAATCCAGCTGACTCAATTCCTGCGAAAATGCGTTCTTCATCACTGGCAGGGCCTCGACCGCCGGACGAATGCGCGCAAGAGCTTGATCGCGTTGATCGCGTTTCGCCCAGCCTGGAAAGGGCAGGCCTTGAAGGTTGCGGGCAAGGCGAATGCGTGAAGTGATGACTGCACCAGTATGATCATCACCACCCGTCATCCAATTTGCCGGGTGCTTGATCAATGTGGAGAAGCGCATCATGACCTTGGTGGATCAGGTTTCGGAGCCGATCATATTGTCGATTTCATCACGAATGCCGGCCGCTTCTTCGTAACTTTCAGCGGCAATGGCCCGGTCGAGTTTTTCACGGAGCTCTTCAAGTTTCTTGTCGAGAACCTGCTTATCTGCAAGGCCTGCCGGCACCTTGCCAGCGTGACTGGAACTCGTATGCATACTACTGAGCATATGACTGACTTCGTCGAAAAACGTATCGTAGCAATCCCCGCAACCAAAACGGCGCACCCGCCGGAGATCATCAAGCGTGAAGCCGCAACTTGAGCATTTGCGTGGTTGAGATCCGGAAATTACAGGCATGCCCTCCAAAGCTTCGCTGACCGATCCTCCAAGGAGCATATCCGCCATTGAAAAACCGGTTGGATCCGTGACACCTTTGTCCTTGGCGCAGGACTCACAGAGACAGACTTTTTTCATCTGGCCATCAACAAGTTGGGTCAGGAACACGGTCGCTTTATTATCACAAAAATCACACTTCATGGTTTGATTGGAGAAATCGTTTTAATAGATTGGCTCTCCAGTACTCATGGCTAGCTCGTGAAAAGCCGCAAGTAATTGTTTGGTAATCGGACCTGGTATGCCGTCACCGATCTGGCGGCGATCCAAGGCGACTACAGGAATCACCTCGGCAGCCGTTCCAGTGAGAAAGCATTCATCGGCGATGAATATGTCGTATCGGGTGAGAGATCGCTCGATCACTTCAATGTCATGCTTACCACAGAGTTCGATGATCACATCACGAGTAATCCCGTCCAGTGCGCCGTCACTGATCAGGGGTGTGTGAATCACACCGTCTTTGACAATGAATACGTTGTCTCCTGTGCATTCCGAAACGTAGCCCTGCTCATTGAGCATAAGTGCTTCGAGCGCATCGGCCTGAATCGCCTCTACTTTGGCCATCACATTGTTGAGGTAATTGAGTGACTTCACCTGCGGCATAAGAGCGGCTGGAGCCGGACGCCGTGTCGCGCAGGTCACGATGGACAGCCCGTTATCATAATGCTCCTTGGGATAGAGCTGGATGGTCGAAGCAATGATAAACATCGAGGGTTTCGGACAGAGGTAAGGGTTCAATCCAAGCCCCCCTGCACCACGGGTCACGACAAGACGAATGTATCCATCGGTGAGGCCGTTGGCAGCAACGGTTTGACGAGTGAACTCGCAGACTTCCTTCTGTGTCCACGGCAGGTCGAGTATGATGGCCCGAGCGGAATCAAAGAGGCGCTGTATGTGCTGCTCCAAACGGAAAATGCGACCGTTGTAAAATCGGATACCTTCAAACACACCGTCACCGTATAATACACCATGATCAAAAACCGAAAGCTTCGCTTCCGCTTCATCTACCAAATTGCCATCTAGCCAAATTTTCATATCGTTGTGAGCATCAATAGGGGCTTGCTCGCTAAGCCAAGTTAGAATGCCTATGGTGACTGGCAAGGTCAAGATGCCGAATCTACCCTACCCGCCACAACCGTTTACAATATCATTCGCCATTGAGCAGCAAACTGCCCCAATCCACCTCGCCGTGGTTAATGCGGTAGAGCTCGCTGAGATAAATCGCATCCTCGTTCTTGGGATCGAGGTCTGTGGCCAGCTGGAATAAATAGCCAGCTACCATGATATTCTCCCTCCCGCCCTGTTTTTCCAAAACCTGAGCCGTCGTTCGCATCAAGACTGAAAAAGCTTTCGCTTCACGATCTACTACTGGTGCCTGCGGCACAACTCCCCTGCCGAGTTGAACATTGACAACCAGTGCCATTTTGTTGCGCGGAGACAGATGCAGCGCCACTGACATCATGCGCATCGCAAGTTCACGCGCAACTTTGTCGCCCTTGCGTTCACGCAATTGAATCACGGCAAGGGCAGCCAAATTGGTGGCGTAATCCTCACGTACCTCATCCATCATCGAAACAGATCGCGGAAAGCGGCTCTTGGCGATCTTGAGCGGTTGCCACTGCACCTCAATGCGGTCTTTTTCAGACTCCTCTGCCGGCAAGACGGGGCAGAACAGACCGGCCACAGCCAATATGAAGTGAAGAATTTTCACAGTGACTAAAGATCGTGATCGTGCGATCAATTGGCAAGTGGCAATTGATGATCTTTCGTTACGAAAAGCGTCCCTGCGTAAGGAAATGCGCGCAGCCCTTCGCCGCTCCCGCAAAGTGGCGGAAACGCCGTATCTCATGCTCAGGGATGCCTTGAAACAACTGAAGACTGAAAAATGCATTGCCATCTACTCGGCCCTGCCCGACGAACCTTCGATCACCGCCCTACTCGATGATTTGCCCCGACATCGCTGGCTACTTCCCCGAGTAAAGGAAGATCATTTGATCTTCCATCATGTGATGGATACCTCAAGGGATCTTCGGCCCGGAGCCTTCGGTATTCTCGAGCCATTGCCGCATCTGCCGATCATGGCGGTTACCGAAATTGACATCTTCGTATGCCCCGGTCTCGCATTCGACATCCATGGCGGTCGTCTCGGTCGCGGACGCGGTTTTTACGACCGCATACTCAGTGGCGCCCGTGAAGATGCACTTAAGATTGGAGTCGGTTTCGGCTGCCAGATGGTCAGGGACACTTTTGCAGAGAAACACGACATCTGCATGAATACCGTGATCTGCCATGGTTGATGGCTAAGTAGGCACCTTCAATTGAAAGTTCGGTATTCGCACGAATACACGGTCCCCCATGGCCGACACGCCGAAGAAGGCACCCTGCACTGTAGCGTCGGCCGCTACCACGTGATAGCTGTTGTAAGAGAAATTTTCACCAGGCTCGAGAACGGGCATTTGGCCAACGATGCCTTCCCCTTCGACAACGGTCACCTCGCCCCCCATCTCGCGCACCACCCACTTTCGGCCCTTGAGCGTTACAGATACAGGTGAGTCGTTGCGGATCGTAATGAAATAAACAAATGGGTGAGGTTTGTCTCCGGGCGCATCAAGACCCGGCATGTAGACAACCTCATCGATACTCACAAACAAGTCATCAAACTCATTGAGTTGTTCTTCCATCACTGAACCACTTTAATGCCAGATTCCAAGCGCTCAAGTCGCTCACGGCACCATTTCTGAGCTTGTTGATATTCCTCGCTGCGGGGACGCATTTCACCCAGACGATCCCACAGCTCGACTGCCTCACCCAGAGAAACCCGCGCCGCTGCCTTGTCAGTGGACATCTCGCGTGCATGACCGATGTCACCGGCAAGATACGCACGGGATCGCAACAATTGCTCAGCACCCGGTCCCTTGTCAGCCGCTCCATCCTCCAGCGTTTTGAGAAGAGAAGCCGCTTTCACAAGAAGACCGATCTCACCAGCAGCATTGCCATTGATGCCAAGCATTCGCCCCTTCTGCCACCAGATCAGGGCTAAGCGGTAGGAGGCCATCACGTGACTGGGGCTGCGCTTATGAATACTTTCAAGATAGCCCAACGCCTCGTTGAATAGGATAAGGGACTGCTCGCTCTTGCCTTGATCTCGGCAAATACCCGCTTTCAAGCCAAGCAGTCCGGCTTTATGGACAACGGCATCGTCATCGCGAGGACGCTGTCCCAGGTATCCCTTGAGCAGTTCAAGGCCCTCCTCGGCACGCTGATCCGCCCCTGCAAGATCTCCGGACAGAAAAGAAGCTTCTGCCATGACGGCGTAGCAGGCAGCCAACTGGCTCTGCACTTCAAGGTCCCGTGGGTCAGCCTTGAGGAGGGTGAGCAACTCACCGACAGCGAGCAGGCGAACTTCACGCGCATCTCCTGCTTTTCCGATACCCTCGAGAATGGCAGCTGAGGAAAGGTAGCAATCGGCCAGAGCGGAATGCAGTAGTGCGGCATCAGGACGTTTGTTGGAAATTCGGTTGAGGGTTTCCGTGGCTGCCATCAACTGCTCAAGCGCCTTAACCTCTTCACCACGCTGAGCCAGTAGCTTTGCTTCTCGATATTGCATCACGGCAGTGAGCTGATCCAGGCGATCCTTATCTACTTCTTTCGGAGTTACATCAGCTAATAGGGCTCGCGCCTTTGCAAAGGAATCGAGCGCTTCGTCTACTGGAACCTTGCCTTCCATCATCTTTGCGATCAATAGACTATCCGTGGCTATGCGCACTTTAAGCTGGGAGTCCATGGGGAGTTGTTTGAAGACGGCCACAGCCATATCAAGGCGTTCGCGGGCCGCCTTCCCCTGGCCGAGGGAAATCGATATTTCAGCGAGCTGCAAGCGCGCCCGACCAAGCACCTCAGTCAATTCAGGCAGCTTCTCAGCTTCAACCACAAAGGACATCAGGTCTTGCTCCAATTGGCGTAGTCGGTCCTCACGCCCATCCAAGGGTGGCAGTTGGCGCCGATCCTTTTCCATCGACCACGAAAAAAGACGGTCTCCAACCGTGCGTGCAGCCTCCAGCTCAGCCCGATAATGTATGGTTGATTTGGCCAACTCGGATGCGATGGACTTTTGCGCGGCACGAGCAATCTCTTGGTTTTCTTCGGCAAGATACCTTGCGGCCGTCAGCTGTTCGCGCTCTGCATTAATTTCCCGCTCGCGACTGACTAGGCGCTTTTCAGCACCCCGCCACAGCCCACCAAGCGTAAGTATCGTCAAAGCACAGACTCCCACCACGACAAGCAGAGCGCTGGCAAACCTCTTGGTTACCTGCTGCTTCTTGACCACTCTTTGATATTCATGCTCTTGATCGAGCTGGGTCTCGATAGCCTCGAGGCCGGAAAAGACCTCTTTCATACTCGCCGGGCGGTGGTTTGGATCGATGTCCAAACAGCGCATGATCCACTCCCTCTGACGCTCTTCCAATTCACCACTGGACCACTCCGGCCACGTTGGATCAGGAGCGTCCTTGATATTCTGAGCCACTACATCAGGGTCAGCTCGAAGGCCCTCACAACGTGTTTCCCCGGGTGGTGGTGCCACTTTGCTGAAGGCATCATCACAGCGCGGAAACTTACCGGTCAATAGCCGATAGGCGATGACACCAAAGGCATAGACATCCCAGCCATATCCCTGTTCATCGAGGTAGCCGGAGCTGTCGAGGAGTTGCTCAGGAGGTTGATAAAGAAGCGCATCTGTAAAATGAAAGAGTTGTACGCCCGGAACATTACCGAGGCACCAATCACTCACCATCAGGCGATTTTCGTCATCAAAGAACAGGTTGCCGGGCTTGAGGTTGCCGTGGGGCACATGTCGGCTATGCATCTGTGCGAGAGTTGCGGCAAGCTCACGAATCAGAGGCCACCCATTCGCTTCGGGATAGTCACCGAGGCGGTGCTGCAGGCTGCGCGAAATCCAACCCAATTCATCATTCCAGTCTGCATACCATGGCGTGATCCACTTCAACGCTTTGCGCTCAAGCGACATCCCATGAAGAGGAACCACCCCCGCTGGCCAGCCGTCTACTTTCAGGCGCTCAACCATCTTCTCCAACAAGCGCCGGCTGACGGTCAAATCCTCCAAGACCTTCATGGCCACCGGTTCATCGGCCGCGTCGCGGGCTAGGAAAACCTCACCGCAACCACCGTAGCCGTGCAGCTCGAGAGCTTCCCATTCATCGAGGGTTGGAAGATCCATGGGTAGGTAGGCTTAAACGCAAAAGCTCGCCCCGCCAATCATAAGGTGCATTCATTTCTCAATCGAATTTGCATTTACATCGTCTCTGGGGAATGCCAGCCAATAAAGCATGAATCTGCGCCTCATCATCCTGATCGCCCTCTTGATCGGACCGAGCGCCTGCAGCCCCCACCCGCCGCCCGCTCATACTGACTCGGCACCCGAGATCCGCCAGTGGAATAGACTAGTCCACCAGAGGCTCAACGACTACCGCCGCGACAAAGGCCTTGCCCCACTCGCCTACCACGACGGTCTCGAGCAGCTATGCACTGACCATAGCCGATGGCTGCGGCGCGAGCGTGGCAGTTCTTTCCTCATCGGAAGTCATGTCAGCCACTCCGGCAGCGCTTATCGCGCCAGATATGCGCGAATCCAGTTTGGCATGAGTGACTGGGATGAAAATGTCGCCTACATCAGCCAAACTCCCGAAGATATTGCAGCGCACCTCATTCTTATGTGGAGAGCTTCGCCACCTCACCAAAAAGTCATGCTGGGCGACTGGACACACTCGGGGGTTGGCATCAGTGTTGATGACGATGGTGCTGTCTTCGTCACCATGAATTTTGGCTCCAAAACACCTGTTTGATGCCGGACCGCGAGCTAGAAGACCAACTGCATCGCGCAGGATATACCCATGTTGCCGGCATCGACGAAGCGGGGCGCGGCCCTCTGGCTGGCCCCGTGATGGCAGCTGCAGTGATCCTGCCTTCAGATTTCGCATGTCCTGAACTTGACGACTCCAAGAAACTCAGCCCCAAAAAACGGACCGAGCTATATGACGCCATCGTCTCTTTCCCCGGCTTGATCTGGGCCACCGGCAGCTGCAGCTGTGAGGAGATTGATGAACTCAATATTTTACGTGCCACCCATCTGGCAATGAGGCGGGCAGCGGAAGCGCTAAAAACCGCACCAGACCGCTGTCTCATTGATGGTTTACCGGTGAAGGACTTCCCCTTTCCCCATGATGCTGTGGTCAAGGGTGACGGCAAATCGCTTTCCATCGCAGCCGCTAGCATCATTGCCAAAGTCCAGCGAGATCGTCTGATGAAAAAGATCGATACAGAGTTTCCTGCTTATGGCTTTGCCAATCATCAGGGTTATGGCACCAAAGAGCATCTTACAGCGCTTCGAAATCATGGCCCTTGTCGGCATCATCGCCGCTCGTTTCAGCCCGTGGCTCAACTCAGCTTGCCGCTTGACTGATCCGTCAGGCAAAACACGTGACCGTCAATGGATTGGACGCTTTGGCGAACGTGTGGCAGCCAGCTGGCTACGCAGTCAGGGGCACTTGATTCTTTCCCGAAACTATCGCGCACCCAGAGGCGGCGAAGTTGATATCATCGCCCGCGACGGCAAACAACTGCTGTTTGTTGAAGTCAAAACCCGCACTGCAGGACAAGGCATTCGCCCTCTTGATGCAATCAATCAGAAAAAACAGCAACTGATTGCACGCGGTGCAAAACATTGGATCTCTCAGCTCGGGCACGAAAAACCTACATGGCGCTATGATGTCATTGAAGTGATTGTGAGTGAGGGTCAGAAGCCGTGTGTCAATCACGTCAGAGATGCATTTTAACCTCTTGCAGCCACCAGCATGCAACTCCATCGTTGAAGGACATGACTGACTACGGCATCTCGTCGATTGCATGGCTCGCCCGCCATGACGGCAGCGTGGTCGTGGGCCACGGCCCGATGAGCCGCTCAAACGAAGCCCCCGCGGACGGCGTCGCCTTTTATCTCCGCCCCTTCGAACAGGTCGAGGACAAGCCCTGGCGCATTCCGTTGAAATACGAAGTCATTAGCCAAGATGAACTCGCACGAAGGTTTCCTGTAGGTGAAACTATTGACTGTCAGTGGAAGACCATGGACACCGTGGCCTTCTCCGAAGTGTTCCAGGAAGTGGTCGATGCCATCCGCAAAGGCAGCTTTGAGAAGACTGTTCCCGTCGTTACCCAAGAGGGACACTGCCATCATTTTAACGCTCTGGAACTGATGGGCTATACAGCGGCCTGTCGTCAGCCGCTTTATTCATATGCCTTCTGCGAGGGCAACCATGGCTTTACTGGCGCCACCCCGGAATTCCTACTGGCAATATCAGGGAAGGAACTGCAGACCATGGCTCTTGCGGGCACTGCGCGTAGCGAAGACCGCGATATTTTCGCCGTGGATGAAAAAGAAATTCGAGAGCATGAATACGTCGCACAAACCCTCGAAACCAAACTGCACGATCTTGGTAGCCTCGAGCGCGACGATCGTGAAATCCTAGACCTTGGCCCCATCGTCCATTTCCTCACTCGCATTCGGGTCCATCTAAGTCGGAACATCTCGCCCAGCGTGTTGCTCGATCGCCTCCATCCCACTCCTGCGCTGGGTCCGCTGCCTCGTACCAGTCAGACCATGCGTCAGCTTATCGAGTGGCGCAAACGCCTCGGTTGCCCGCCTCACTTCGGTGCCCCCTTTGGTGTCTGGGAGAACGGGCGCTTTGAAGCCGTCGTATCGATCCGAGGAGTTTGGTGGAACGGAGAGCGCCTTCAGGTTCCTGCAGGCTGCGGCGTAATTGAGGCGAGCCGCATGGTCAATGAATGGCGGGAACTGCGACTGAAGCGCGAGGCCGTGATGCGGGTGATCCACTGCTCGTAGTTCATCGGGAAAATGATTGATGAAATGCGGATGTTCGATCAATATACAAGTATCCGCTTGATTTTTATGCATCACGCAATGATTCGAGCCGGGCTCACCGCCTTGATCGGCATGATGATGCCCGGCATTCTGCACGCAGCACAGCAGAGCGAAGATCGTGCTGCGGGAGAAAACCCAATCACAAAAATAGCGCGGTTCTTGAGTCCCCAACTGGTGAAGGTGGAGGATCGTCTGTCGTGGTTGAACCGCCAAGCCCAAACCCTTGCAAGGCATCGACAATACGACCTCAGTTATCACATCGGTTACTGCGGCCATCGACCGACGGCTGACGGCCCAGATCCAACCATTGTGATGGACCTTGGCGCCACCATGCCTATCGAACGCATCTACCTAGTCCCCTCCCAATCAGAATATTCGGGTGACAGTGGTATTTTCCCGAAACGTCTGACCCTTGAATGCTCCAACCATGCCGACTTCCGCGACGCTGAAACCCTCTACGAAAGTAAAGAGCCCATCCTCCGCCGCAATCACGGTGTCCCCATGGTTTTCAACAGTGATTTCAGTGGTCGCTATGTCAGGCTGACAGTACATCAGGGCAGCAGAAAAGGTTCACATGATGTATTTGGGTTGTCTGAATTTTTCGTATTTTCCAACAGGAAGCCTGTTTCCTTTAACGCCACGATTACTACCACTGGGAATTTCAGTACGGGTGATATTTGGACAGTCGAAGCACTGAATGATGGCCGCACCCCGTTGGGCACATGGAATCATGGGATGCGTACGGGGGATGTGATCGGTGATCTGGTGGAGGTCAGCAGTGGGGTACAATCCACTTCATGGCGCATCGAGTGGCCCCAAACACAACCGATCGATCAAATCATTCTTTACCCCTACCAACTGGAGAGATCTGCGGACGCATCCATCATGCCGGAGCGCTTGCAAATCGAACTTATCACCACTGAATCCACCGCGAGCAATACCACTATCAAATGGAACAATCCCATCAATGGCAGTAGGCAAATGGCTCCATTGGTTTTTCCTCTTGGAGGTTCGGCAGCCAAAGCCCTCGTCATCACCGCCACTCAGCCATGGACTGCCGGTAATCGTCACGTCCACGCCTTGTCCGAAATAGAGGCTTGGTCCGGCGGCCGTAACATCACGCGCGACATCGTCGTCACACGCATTCACAACGGTGAGAAGGTAGGCATCAAATCACTCACTGACGGTTTCACTTCGGAAAAAAACATCGCACCAATTGACACCTGGCTCAATCAGTTGACCCTGCGTGGTCGAATCGAGGAGGAAATTCAGGCCCTCCGCTCGATACAGTCCCAACTTGCCACTCGTAGCGAACTGAATGTCTCCTGGGGCGCGGCAGTCATTTTAGGTCTTACCTTTCTTGTGCCAGTCTTCATTTTCGAGCGCAGAAGGATGCGATCCAAGGAACAGCTCGACATCATTCGCAAACGAATCGCAGCAGACCTGCACGATGACATCGGCAGCAACCTGGGCAGCATCTCATTGATTGCCCGCACAGCGCGAAAAGAACTACAAAAGGCCGACGGGCCCACCGAAGTCGATCATGATCTCGGTGAGATGGAGCTCATTGCCCGTGAAAGCTCACTGGCAATGCGCGACATTGTCTGGCTTCTGGAACGCAAACAAGATTCCATAGGCGATCTAGTTCATCGTATGCGCGAGACTGCTGGTCGACTTCTGCGTGGTGCTGATTTCAATCTCCAGTGCACATCAACCAAAACCGCCGCAAAACTGACCCTCGATGCCAAGCGCCACCTTTTTCTCTTCTACAAAGAGGCCATACATAACATTCTCAAACACTCGCAGGCAGACCAGGTTTCCATCAGATTCTGGGACGAGGGAGAGCAACTCGGCATGGAAATCATCGACAATGGCATTGGATTGCCAGTGAGTGATGGCGGCGATTCTGTCCCCGTGAAGAAGCTGCAGGAACGCGCCGATGTGATTGGTGGCGCAATCAAGATCACCTCATCCGCTGAAATCGGCACCTGCATCCGACTCCTCGTCAAACGCTCTAAACTTACCACCCCATCCATCGCATCATGAGTACAACCATCTGGGTCCTCGAAGACCACGAAAATTTTGCCAAGCAGATTATCAGGCTCATTAACGCCGAGGACGATTTGGAGTGCCTGAATCACTTCCGTAGTCCGGATGAGATGTACGAAGAGCTCAAGTTTACCAAAGAACATCCAAATTTGCTGTTGCTGGATCTTGGTCTGCCGCGAAAAGACGGCCTCGAGGTATTGACCGACCTCAAGTCCCTTATGCCCAATACCAAAGTACTCATTTTAAGTTCCTTTGACCAGCGTGAGAAAGTCTACCGCGCGATTTGCAATGGCGCATCGGGATATCTTCTTAAAACCAGCGATCCCGACGAACTACTGAGCGGTATCCGCGATATTCTCGAAGGTGAATCCGCGCTCAGTAGTCCTATCGCCAAAATGATCCTCGAAGGCTTCTCTCGCCACGGCCCTGTTGAACAGACCGACCCACTGACGACTCGTGAGGAGGATGTTCTCCGCTTTCTGGTCCAAGGCCTGATCAAGAAAGAGATCGCTGACGAACTCGATATTTCACAGCACACCGTAGATATGCACGTGCGCTCCATTTATCGAAAACTGCAAGTCCACTCTCAGACCGAGGCCGTCTCCAAGGCCCTGCGTCAGGGCATCGTGTGATCCATTCAGCACACCCCACTCACATGAAAGCCCCGCCTCCTGTTGGAGATGGGGCTACCTAGAAAATGGAGCCAATCAGGCTTCAGCGGCCGGAGCTTCCTCGGTGGCGGGAGCTACCTCCTCGGCCTGACCGGGTTCGGCAGCTTCCACGGCATCAACTTTGATCGCAAGATTGCAGACCACCTGCGCGTGAAGCTTGATGGAAATATCAAACTTACCTGTGCTCTTAATCGCCTTGTCGAGATCGATGGCATGGCGATCAATATCGATGCCCTCATCTGCGAGCTTCTTGTGAATGTCCATGGTGGTGACCGATCCAAAAGCCTTACCGTTTTGACCGGTGGCTAGTTCAAAAGATGGGGTCATCTTCGTTAGTTTGGTGGCGATCTCTTGGAAGGCCAACAATTCATCAGCCTCCCGTTTGGCGCGCGCGGCCTTCAATTCCTCAATGTGTTTCAGGTTCTCTTGATTGGCTTCGTAAGCCTTGCCTTGAGGGATCAGGAAATTACGGGCATGGCCGGCACGGACCTTGACCACGTCGGCTTCGGCACCGAGGCCTGTGATTTTTTCTTTGAGGATGACTTGAGAACTGGCCATGGCAGTAGAGGGTTGCGATACGCTTGGGGGCGGGGATTTAGGACTGCCGGCAGGCCCAGTCAAGAAGAATGAAGGTTTTGGAGCGTTTCTGGGAAGTTTTCTCGAAATCGGACGCGTTTGGCTCGCCTGAGCGAGCTTCAACGATACGTCGATCCGATCGGTCGCTCCATGAACTGCTTATCACGCAACTTGCGCAAATACTCCAGATACTTGCGCTGGGCATCCAATTCCAGCTGCTTGAGGCGCTTCTGCTCCTCCTCAAAGCCGTATTTCTTCCACGGCCCGTGGGGTACCTGTCCGGCCTCCACAAAGCGCCAGTGGACCTTGTCGCCGGACTTCAACTGCAGGTAATCCCGAATGGAAGGTGAAATATCGATGCCGGCGGATTTGTTGTAGCGGTTGCGGGGCGGTTTGTCACCAAAGACATAGCGCCAGTCATCGGTTACCCATGGCCCGGTGTCCTCCCACTGGGCGTAACAGCTACGACCTTTCCAGTGGATCTCCACCCAGCGGCCTTTCAGGGTCGATTTCAGGCGCCCATCTTCACTCACCCGGTGGAACCAGGGAATGACCCGCTCGGCTTCGGTCTTGTATCGAGTGCCGCCCGAAGCGATGTCGTTGTATGGCAGTGCGATGTAGAAGGGATTGAGCTTGGGCGTGAAGGCCTTGGGCCGAAAGTCACCGGTGGTGTGGTTGGCAATGCGAGTCTTGGGGTTAGGGTTGTCGTAGCCGCCAAAGTTCTGCATCCACTTCATATCCCAAGCTGACTTGCAGTTGGGCACCGGATTGTTCTGGGTCGGTTGCTCCCCCACCCAGAAAATGGTGGCCGTGACAAAGGTCTTCCATGGATAGAGGATGCGGGAGGTGGACACCGGAGGCCGCAGTTGCCCTGCCGTCGGCACCGTCACCTGAGGTCCCCCCTGCTGCGCGTTCGCCACGAGGGCACACAACAACAAGACCAATACCCCAATAAGGGACCTGTGAAAAAGGGACGACATGGGACAATCAGTGACGCCGAAACTAGCCGATTTGCTCCCTCCGGCTCAAGCTCTACCGCAAGTTTTGGCCTGACAGATCACGCCAGTCCTTTACGTTCAGTCTATCGAGTATGAAGACCTTCCTTTCCCTGACCCTCGCCCTGCTCACGTCCTGCGGTTTCGCCCTCGCTGAAAAGGACGTCAAAAACATCCTCCTGCTGGCCGGCACCAAGTCCCACGGCTACGGCTCGCATGAACACAACGCCGGTTGCCTGCTGTTCAAGAAGTGCCTCGATGAGAGCAAGCTGCCGCTGAAAACCACCGTCAAACTCAACGGCGAGTGGCCCAGTAAGGAAGAGCTCAAGGCCGCCGACACCGTCCTGATCTACTGCGACGGTGGCAAGCATCACTTGTTGCTCAAGGAAGACCGCCTGCAACAACTCGCCGTGGAAATGAAGCGTGGTTGCGGTCTGGTCTGTGTGCACTACGGAGTGGAGTTTCCAAAGGAAGCCGCCGGAGCCGAAATGCTCGACTGGATGGGCGGCTACTTTGAAATGCACTGGAGCGTGAATCCTCACTGGGATGCCAACTTCACTAAGTATCCCGATCACCCCATCAGCAACGGCCTCAAGCCCTACGAAATCCGCGACGAGTGGTACTTCCATATGCGCTTCGACGACGGCTCTCGCGGCAAGCTCAGTCACATCCTCTCTGCCATCGCTCCCGACGAGACCATGAGACGCAAGGACGGCCCCCACTCTGGCAACCCCCACGTCCGCAAGGCCGTGGCCGCCAAGATTCCGCAAACCGTCGGCTGGGCCTTTCAGCGCAAGGACGGCGGCCGTGGCTTCGGCTTCACCGGTGGTCACTTTCACGAGAACTGGGCCAACGATAACCAGCGCCGCGTGATGCTCAACGCCATCCTCTGGACCGCCAAAGCCGAGGTCCCCAAGGAGGGCGTGCAAAGCACGGTGACCGAAGAAGAACTTTGGGCCAACATGGACTACCCCAAGCCCAAGAACTGGGAGGAGCGTCAGCAGAAGAAGCGCGAAGCTGCCGCCGCCCGCAAGGCGAACGCCTTCTTCCAAAGCAAGGAAGAAGCCTGTGAGTGCTGCGAGTTTGTCGCTGCTGTGGTGGCGCGTCAGGAGGAAGCTGAGCAGTAGTGAAATTTTGACCAGCTACCTATAAACAGTAAGCGTATAAAGACCGCTGCATTAATATGCTCACTCACCTCGTGTACATGGATAAGCTTAGTCAACGATGTGGTCATCCTGAACAAACACGAGTTAGATGTTACAATAGGTGATCAACAAGGTCACTATGGATGGATCTATCACGGCTCTGATGTTAACTCATTAGATGCATTCGCATCCCAAACACAACTTTCCGTTATCGCCGGCGCACAAAAGTTCGATGTCTACAGGCCACCCAAAGACATCTCTCCTGCTCCCGAATCGAAGCGCTTTCCTTTCCAAGAAAAGGGCTTCAAAAACGACTGATGAATTTGAGCCAAAGGCGCACCTACTTTAAGCGCACTTTTGAGCAACATGAATGACTCGCCGCAAACTCACAAAAAAGGGCAGCCCGGAGGCTACCCTTTTCGTTTGGGAGTTTCAGCGGATCAAACTCACTCGGTGGTAAGAATGAGGTCCTTAAACTGAGCCGTCATTGGCTTACCCTTGTGCAGTTGGAAAGCAATCACGCCTTCCTTGGGAGCGACTGAAGTCTTGTCGGTGACGTGCACACTTAACTTGCCGTTGATCCAGTGCTCCACCACATTGCCTTTGGCGACAATCTTGTAGTCATTCCACTCACCGGGCTTGATGCCGGCTTGCACGTCTGCGGAGGGAGTGGTTTCACCGACCACATTCTTCTTGGGCTTCTTGGGGTTGTCGCCGTCTTCGAGCACCACCTTGGTGCCACGCATGGCGAGAATACCGCGACCTTTCTCTTCGTAAAGGATTCCGCTGTATCTGGTACCCAGCTCCATGTCGGCCTGGTAGCCACTGACCACGGAGTATTCTTCCTTCACCACTTTGCTGCGGTATTGCACCCCGGAGTTGGCATAACCCTTGCCTTCGCCGTTGGCGTCTAGCAGACGGTATTTGAAGGTCAGCACGAAGTCGCCGGGCTTGCCACCCTGCCAAACGAGGAAGGTGTTTTCCTTGGCGGGATTTTCGGCAGTGGTCGTGCCGGAGATGGCGCCGTCCTTCACGGACCAGAAGCCTTCAACGCCTTTCCAACCGGTAAGGTCCTTGCCATTGAATAGTTTGGTTTCCTCGGCCTGAGCCGAGATGACGAGAGCGAGTGCGGCGGTGATGCCGGTGAGTGCGAGTTTCATTGTTGGGAATTAAACGTGTTAGCGGAAACTAATCTTTCCAGTGAGCCTTTCGAGAAAAATATGGGCCATATAGGGCCTTTACGACCTATGACGAAAAAAGCCCGCCTCCTATTCAGGAGACGAGCTTTTCGAAAAGACTGAACCTTGAAACTTACTCACCAAGGCCGAGGCGCACGAAGCGGGTCACGGACAGGGTGTCATCGAGTTCCTTGCCGCGGGTGGCGAGGATATCCTTCACCGTGTCCTTGGCACTGCCTTCGTTGCGGACGAAGGGTTGCTCGAGGAAGCAGCTCTCAGAGAAGAACTTGGCCATTTGACCTTCGAGGATCTTATCAATGATGTTCTCGGGCTTACCGCTATCCAGCAGGCGGGCGCGGAAGATTTCCTTCTCAGCGTCGGCCACGTCAGCGGGGATATCATCGCGAGTGAGGCCCTTGGGAGCACAAGCGGCGATGTGCAGGGTGAGGTCCTTGACCATGTCCTGGAAGGCTGCGGCGTCCTTGGTCTCAGGCTTGGTGGTTCCGACTTCGATCAGCACGCCCACCTTGCCCGGAGGGTGAATGTAAGAGGCCACCACACCACCTTCGGCAGCATTGTAGCGCTCGTACTTGCGAAGCATAAGGTTCTCACCGAGTTCAACGACCTTAGCCTTGATGCCCTCTTCCACGCTGCCTTCACCAAATGGCACGGCTTGGGCGGCTTCAAGGTTGGCGGCGTCGGAGGCAGCCAGAGTGTCGGCGATCTCGCTGACGAAGCTCTGGAAGTTCTCGTTCTTGGACACGAAGTCGGTTTCGCAGTTCACCTCGGCGAGTAGACCGGAAGTGGAGTCACCATTGACGCGGGCGGCAATGACACCCTCGTTGGCGGCGCGGTCGGATTTGGCACCAGCCTTGGCGATGCCGCGCTCACGGAGGAGCTTGATGGCGGCGTCGATATCGCCGTCAGTTTCGGTGAGGACCTTTTTGCAGTCCATCATGCCGGCGTTGGTCTTGTCGCGGAGTTCTTTAACAGTAGATGCAGCGATCATGTCTTTTGTGGATATGAAGTTTCGGAAAATCAGCAATTACCTTTTGGCGGCCATGATGGAATCGACCAGGTTCTTGAGAATCAGGCGGATCGAACGAATGGCGTCGTCGTTGGCGGGAATCGGGTAGTCCACAGCGGCCGGATCGGCGTTGGTGTCGACCAATGCAACGATGGGAATGTTGAGCCGCTTGGCTTCGGCAACGGCGATGGTCTCGCGAGCGGAGTCAACGATGACGACGGCGTCTGGCAGATCATTCATATCGCGCACACCGCGCAAGTTGCGCAGAAGTTTGTCACGCTCGCGGCCAAGAGCAGATAGCTCCTTCTTGGACATGGATTTGAACTCGGGCTGCTTCTCGATGGTTTCGAGATACTTCAGACGCTCAACCGACTTACGCACAGTGGCGCTATTGGTGAGCATACCGCCCAGCCAGCGGTGATTGACATAATATTGATCGGTGGCTTCAGCGGCTTCCTTAATGGCTTCCTGAGCCTGGCGCTTGCAGCCGACGAAGAGGACCTTTTTCCCCTTGCTGGTGAGTCCCGATAAGAAGTCAGCGGCCTCATCCAATTGCTGGACGGTCTTCTCGAGGTTGATGATGTAGATTCCGGCTTTGTCCTTCATGAGGAAGGGCTTCATCCGCGGATTCCATTTCTTGGTCTGGTGACCGTAGTGGACGCCAGCATCCACCATATCATTGATGAGTTCGTTAATCATGTGGTTGTCCCGCCTTGATTCAGGTCGGGCGATGTTTGAGAACCAGCCGCGATGAAATCCCTTCGGTCCTCGTTGGTTAGGTGCAGCAATTAAAGGGGCGGCGAAAATACGGAAATCGCCCCTGTTGGCAAGGGAAAACCCGAGAATTAGTCACGATGAGCGGCTCGTCTGAGCCGATCCATAATCGCCACACCCAAACCCTTCTCGCTGACCGGCTGAACGATGATCTCGTCCACGCCCGCCTCATCCAGCATCCGCATGGCGAAAAACAGGCGGACAGCGGCCTCTGCAAGCTTGCCGTTGCCGGGGCTCAGGGCCTCTACTACCGCCCAATCATGCCGGCAGACGAAGGGATCGTCCTCCCCGCCCTTGTAGCACAACAGCGCGTAGTTTTTGCCCTCTTCGGGGTTGAAATCCTCGGGGTTTTCAAGGATTCGCAGCGGCGTGACTGGCGCGTAGTGGCTAGGCAAATCACCGGGGGCCTGAGGCAAATTATGGATATTGGGCTTCAACTTCTCCACCTTGCCAAATTTCTGAAGCATCTCCTTGGTAATCGGACCAGCCCGGTGAAGGCCGAAAATGGGCTTTTTACCCTCGCGGGGCTCAATTGAGATGATGGTGCTCTCCAGACCGTCCCGGCATGCACCACCGTTAACAATAAGCGGAATGCGGCATCCTAGCTCCTTCTCCACCGCAGAGGCGGAGGTCGGCGAAATTCGGCCAAAGCGATTGGCACTGGGCGCGGCGATGGGATTACCCAACTCCTTGTTGATCTTACGGAAGATGGGATTGGCGCTCTGGCGCACCCCCACAGTGGGCAGGCCGCTAGTGACAATATCAGGGATGATTTCCTGTTTGGGCAGGATCATCGTCAATGGTCCGGGCCAGAACTCGTCGGCCAAGGCCATCACCACGTCACGGATGTCATCCGGGATCTTGGCCACAGTCTCCAAATCGTTTCGTCCGCCGATGTGCACCAAGAGCGGATCGAAGGATGGGCGCTCCTTGGCTTCAAACACCTTTGCCGCAGCGTCGGCGTTGGTGGCATCGGCAGCAAGGCCATAGACCGTCTCCGTCGGCAAGGCCACAACCTCCCCTGCTTTAAGGAGAGCCACGGCCTCACGGAGGGCATCCTTCATGTCCTCTTCGGTGGCTTCGATGATCTGGGTCTCTGGCACGGCGCAATTCCATGGCAGATCCCGCCCCGGAATGCACCCTGAATTTCCCGTTTTCATTTCTTCGCACTGAACCCTAAGCTGCCGTATGGACAACAATCCCTCCCAACATCCGCCGCGCACTCTTGTGCTCATCGGCTTTATGGGCTCAGGCAAGTCCACCATCGGCCGCATGCTCCATGAACAACTGGGCTATAGGCTCATCGATACAGACCTTCTCATTGAGGAACGCCATGGCATGAGTATCTCAGACATTTTCGCCCAGCATGGCGAGCCCGCATTCCGCGACATGGAGACCGTACTACTCAGGGAACTCATACAAGATGATCCGGCCAACCGCATTATCTCAACCGGTGGCGGCATCATTCTACGTGAGGAAAACCGCAAACTTCTGCGCCGGCTTGGCTTCGTGGCTTGGCTCAAAGCTCCGTTCTCAGAAATTCTTGAACGAACAAGTCGCAATGACGACCGCCCCCTACTCCAAACCAGAAACCCCGAATCCGCCATCAAAACGATGATGAGTGAACGCGAACCGCTTTATGATGAGGCTGCGCATCTCAAGCTCAATACAGGCGAACTGAACATTGGCGAGTCCTGCACGGGCATCATCGAGTGCGCCAGCTACCACTTTGCTCAGCAAAACCAATGATGGAAAAAACCATCAAGGAATGGGCGAATGAACTCGGCTTCGACGATTGCCGCATCGCTGGCGCTCATCGCGCCACTCATGCCGATGACTTCGCCGAGTGGATCGAGAACGGGAAACACGGCGACATGGGCTGGCTGGAAAAAAACCCCGATCGACGTTCCGATCCGCGCATCGTGCTCCCAGAATGCAAATCAATCATCTGCCTGGCGATGAATTATTACCCGGGCGATACGCCTCCGAATGCAGATCCCGACTACCGCATCGCACGCTATGCCTGGAACGACGACTACCACGACCTCATCGAGAAACGACTTAAGGAATTTCGCGCCAAGCTCGAAACCCTCGGTGGCGAACACAAACCCTACGTCGATACCGGTCCTGTTCTAGAGCGCGACTTCGCCAGCGACTCGGGGCTCGGCTGGGGGGGCAAGTCGACCATGCAGATTCATCGCAAGCTTGGTACTTGGTTTTTCCTTGCCGAAGTCCTCACCACCCTCCCACTTCAAGCTGATCCACCCTTTGGCGACCACTGTGGCAAATGCGTGGCCTGCATCGACGCCTGTCCCACTGCCGCCATCACCGGCCCTCGCCAACTTGATGCCCGCCGCTGCATTTCCTACCTGACCATCGAAAATAAGGGTGCCATACCCGAAGAATTCCGGGTGGCCATGGGAGATCGTATTTATGGTTGCGATGACTGTCTGGATGTCTGCCCCTGGAACCGTTTTGCGAAAGCCTCCCATGAGGCTGCCTACCTGGCTCGGGAGGAGGTATTTGCCATGAAGTTGAGGGATTTTCTTGCATTGGACGATTCTCGCTTCCGCCAGATTTTTCGTAAATCCCCTATTAAGCGCATCAAACGACCCCGTTTCTTGCGCAATGTCTGCGTAGCATTAGGCAATGTCGGCACGCCTGAAGACCTTCCAGCACTCGAAATATCTGCATCTGACCCTGATCCGCTGATTTCGGAGCATGCGCGCTGGGCAATCGCCAAAATTCGCTCGCAGACCGCGGAAACCCCTCTAGATTAGTCTTGCATGAGGGTTGGGACACCCCTACACCGCGTGTGAACAACTTCTGGCGCAAGCAAAGGAGTGGGTCTCGTACCCGCTCTTTTTTGGTCTCTAGATCATTCCAGCGCGCCAAAATGGCATTCCCCTACCGATTTCAGATCCATGACCAACGATATCGTCGCACTCATCGAATACTACGAGAAAGAAAAAGGCATCGACCGTGACAAGGTCGTTGCCGCACTCGAGTTTGCTTTCATCTCGGCCTACCGCAAGATGGTGCCTGGAGCAGATGCCATTGAAACCCTGCGTGCCGACATCGACCTTAAAAAAGGCAACACCAGAATCTTCGCATCGCTTGACGTCGTCACAGACGAAGACTACCGCGACAAATTCAATGAAGTGCCGATGAGCACAGCGACCAAAAAGAACCCCGAGATTCAGCCTGGCGAAATTCTCGAATTCAATGTCACGCCAAAGGACTTTGGTCGCATTGCCGTGCAGACCGCCAAACAAACCATGATGCAGCGCCTGCGTCAGGCTGAAAAAGAGATGATTTACGAGGAGTTCAAGGACCGTGCCGGAGATATCGTCTCAGGTAGCGTCCGCCGCTTTGAGCGCAACGACGTCATGATCGATCTTGGTAAGTTCGAGGGTGTCATGCCCAACCGTGAGCGCGTGCAGGGAGAAGACTACAACATCGGTGATCGCATCCGCTGCTACGTGCTAGCAGTAGAAAACGAAGGCCGCGGCCCCGAAATCATTCTGTCCCGCTCCCACCCCAACTTCGTGCGTCGGCTATTCGAAGCCGAGGTCAATGAGATCTCCGATCACACCGTTGAACTTCGAGGCATCGCCCGTGAGGCTGGCTTCCGCACCAAGGTCGCCGTCTGGAGCGTTGACCCCAAGGTCGATCCAGTCGGCGCCTGTGTCGGAATGCGCGGTGCCCGCGTGAAGAATATTGTGCGTGAGCTTAACAACGAGAAAGTTGATATCATTCGCTGGAGCGAAGACCCCGCCGAATTTGTCCGCGAAGCTCTCAAACCTGCCGAGCTCATCACCATCGATGTCAATGAAGCTGAGAAATCCATCCATGTCACCGTTGTTGAGGATGATCTCAGCAAAGCCATCGGCCGTAAGGGTCAGAACGCTCGCCTCTCCTCCCGCCTGATGGGTTGGGACATCCAGGTTCGTAAGGATGAATCCAAGGAAGAGCAGTTCGCCCAGAAGATCGGTGGTGCTGCCCAATCGCTTGGTGAACAACTCGGCATCACCAATGAACAGGCCGCCAAGCTGGCCGTCGCTGGAGGTATCGCTCCCGAATACATCGTGGGCATGTCAGCTGAAGATATTGGTGAAATTCTCGAGATCAGCGCTGACGATGCAGCTCCCATTCTCACGCGTGCTCACGAATTGGCTGGTGGTGGCTCCGCCCCTGCAGATGAATGCGCTACCGCTTCTGCAGAGGCTCCTGCTGAGGAAACTGCTGCCGAAAAAGAGGCTCCCGTCACAGAGGAGCTAGCTTCTGAAGATACCCCTGAGGAGAAAATTACCACCGAAGAGGTCGCCGAAGATTCTGTTTCTGAAGAACAAACTCCCGAAGAAGAAGCGACCACCAAGGATGCCTAAGCTTCCCCCATTGACACACTCACCGGATGTCCAAAAACAACGATCCAGCTAACAACGAAGAAGAAGAGGTCCTCGACTTGATTGAGGATCCCAAGAAGATGTCGCGCCGCGAACGCCAGCGTGCGCGTACAGAAGCGCTGGAGAACCCGCGTGCACACCAGGTCGAGAAGGCCAAGAGTGAGGCCCTTGACCTCTTTTCTGAAGAAGACAAATCCAAGAAAAGAAAGTCTGGCGACAAAGCTGGCAACCAGAAGGGTCTGGCACCAATCGGTGCCAATGACAAAGTAGATCCCGAAATGGTCCCTGCAGGCCCAGCAGTTGCCACCGAAACATCCGCCAATGGTAGCGAGAATCCAGCAGCTGATAGTGACAAACTCATTGTCATCAAACCCCCCATACTCGTTCCCGATCTCGCCGCACGTCTGGGCCTGAAGCCCTTTAATGTGATGGCGGACCTGATCAAGCTTGGTGTCTTCCCCGCACCAAATCAACCGCTGGAACCTGAAGTTGCTGCTCAGGTCTGTGAAATGCATGGCTTCACATTCGAGCGTGAGAAACGCGACAAAGACAAAGGCTTCCACAAAGTGGATGAAGTCATCGCAGAACCCGAACTCCCATCCGAGGAATCCGAAGATGAGCTAAAGGTCCGCCCTCCAATCGTAACCATCATAGCCCATGTCGATCACGGCAAAACCACCATCCTTGACTACTTTCGCCAGTCACAGGTAGCCAGCGGTGAGGCCGGTGGCATCACTCAACACATTGGCGCCTATCAGGTCATTCATGAAGGCCAAGAGATTACTTTCCTCGATACTCCCGGCCATGCCATCTTCACCCAGATGCGCGAGCGCGGTGCCAATATCACCGACATTATTGTAATTGTAGTCGCTGCAAACGACGGTATCAAGCCACAGACCAAAGAGGCCATCAAACATGCCGAGAAGGCCGGCAAGACCCCCATCGTTGCCATCAATAAGTGTGACTTAGACGCTGCCAACATCGATATGGTCAAAGGTCAACTCGCTGAGAATGGACTCCAAACCACCGACTATGGCGGTGATACAGAATTCGCAGAAGTGAGTGCTATCACAGGCAACGGCATGGGCGACCTACTCGAACTCATTGCTCTTCAGGCTGAGGTGCTTGAACTCAAGGCTAATCCAAACACCACCACGCGTGCCGGAGTCATTGAGGCTAAAATCATACCTGGCCGAGGCACCACTGCCACTGTCATCATCGAAAGCGGCACCCTCAAGGTGGGCATGCCCTTCATTTGTGGTCCCTTCTCCGGCAAGGTCCGCTCGCTTATCAATGATCGGGGCGAAGCCATTAAGAAGGCTCATCCGGGTATGCCCGTGGAAGTTGTCGGCTTCGAGGAACTTCCCAAGGTCGGTGACCATCTCACTGAGATGAAGAGCGAGCGCGAAGCCAAGAAACTAGCCGCCGAGCGCCAAGAGAGCGAGCGTCTCGATCGCCTCAAGCCTCAGGGTCGCAACCGCATGGCCGATCTTCATGCCATGGTTACGGAAGGCGGCGAAAAAACCCGCCTCAACATCATACTCAAGTGCGATGTTCAGGGCTCAGTCGAGGCTATCAAAACCGCTATTGGCGACATCGATTCCGACAAGGTGGATACCAACTTCATTACTGCTGCTGCCGGACCAATCACCGAGTCTGACATCGACTACGCTGCCTCAACCGATGCCGTAGTCATTGGCTTTAATGTCAAGGTGGAAGCCAAAGCCGTGAAAGCCGCCAAGTCTGCCGATGTAGAGGTAAAGCTGTATTCCGTCGTCTATGAGCTTATTGATCAGGTACGAGAAGCCATGCTTGGTCTGCTCGATCCACTCACCCGTGAAAACATCATTGGTCATGCTGAGGTACGTCAGATTTTCAAACTCAACAAGGGTGGCCGCGCTGCCGGCTCGTTTGTCACCGATGGTAAAGTCCACCGCAAGGCTCACGCACGCGTGATCCGCGATGGCGTCCCCGTGTTCGATGGCAAGATGTCTACCTTACGCCGCTTCCAAGACGAGGTAGAAGAAGTTCGTACCAATTTTGAGTGTGGTATACGCCTCGGTGAATTCAACGAGTATCAGGAGAACGATATCATCGAGTGCTACGAGCTCGAGAAGGTTGCCCAAGAACTCTGATCGAAAAAGACGAATCAATGCCTTCCCACCGCATGGATCGAGTGAACGAGCTGCTGCGTCGTGAGATCAGCAGTGTCATTCATCACGACTACGAATGGGGTGGCGTGCTCGTCACCATCAGCGGTGTGGAGATCACCCACGATCTCAAGGAAGGCAAGGTCTGGACCAGTGTTCTGGGTGGAAGCTCGCAGCCCGTGCTCAAGAAACTTAACCGCGACCACGGCGCCATCCAATCCAAGGTGATGAAGCGTGTGGTCCTCAAATCGACTCCGGTGCTACGCTTTGTTAGCGATCAGTCCGCCGAACGCGGTGTGGATATGGTCAACCTGCTCGACGAAGTGGATAAACTGCCAAAAGCGCCGGTTGAGGAATCTGAGAGCGAGTGAGTTGCGGGCCACTCATTACTATTAAAACGGAGGGACGGAGGAAAGAGAGATCACGGAGGAGTGATCGAAGCGGGATACCACAAAGGCGCAGAGAACACAGAGTTCAAAGAGCTGGGCTTCTGCTTATCTTAAAGAACGATTTAAGTGTGGCGTCGGCGGGAAAAAGGCCTCCAGAGCGAAGCGAACTAGCGGAGCTGTCCGCCGTTGCCACAACTGACTTATTCGGCTTGGTTTTGTTCATCGCCAGAGGTCTTGATCCGCGAGTTTGATGGATGCCTCAAATCCGTCTTTGCTCGATTCATATTCTGTATCTCTCGTGAGGGTCATCTGAAGCCCAACGCCAGATCTTACCACGGAAACGATGTGCTGATACCACTTCTGAGGAGACCATTCTTGAGGTAGTGTCGAAACGAAGCACCCCATCGCCTGATCCCAGTACACCCCAGCGGCCTCTCGATAAACATACTGGTAATCTGCACGCTTCGATTCCGGGAAAACAGCCGTCCTGCCGTCAGCAAGCACCGCTACTTTGAGAATCGGGGAGGTCTCCATTTTCTTGCCGAACATTATTAATGAGCGAACCTTATCAAGGAATCTCGCATGCTTGGTGGAACTGACAATCAATGAGTTACATCACAACCAAATCCAATCTCTGTGAACTCAGT
>JBMYMN010000013.1:0-27473 GCA_049597355.1 Luteolibacter sp. | reverse complement strand
ACCACCTTCATGGGGGTTGGGAGTTTCAGGCCAGTCGCCACTTTGCGACTGCGATGAAAGAGGACCCCAACTGCCTCATCGCCCACTGGGGCATGGCGATGGCCATACTCGATTCCACCCCTGAGAACGCCGCACCCCGCAAGGCACTGGTAAATCGCCTGATTGCTCTGCTTGAGGCAGGATATGGCACCGAGCTTGAGAGAGGCTATGTCTATGGCCTTCTGAAATATCTCACCGAGGGAGTGGAGGGCGCCGCCAACAGTTTCCATAAGGTGGCTCGGCGGTATCCCAATGACATGCAGGCCGCCATCTTCTCAGCGCTCTTCAACCGTGGCGGTTATGACATCACCGGTGAACCCACCCCGAATCAGGAGAAATCTGAAAAACAGCTACTAGCTCTCATCGAGAAGCACCCCAAAAGCCCAATTCCCATCAACGCCCTGCTTACAATTCGCGCTGAGGCTCCTGCACTCGGCGACTCACTACCACTGGCACGCAAACTGACCGGCCTATGGCCGAACTACCCTCCCGCATTCCACCTTCTCGGTCATTACGAATGGCGTAGTGGCAATCATGCCCGCGCCGCTGCTGCCTTCGGCCGCGCTTCAACCCTCTATCAGCGTTGGATGAGAGAGAACGGCTTGAGTGTTGCCGACTGCCCGGAGTGGCCTAAATCGGAGAGCTACCGAATCGTCGCTTTGCTCTCTATGGGTGACACTGAGACCGCTCATGCGGCCGCCACCCAACTTGCTGCCATCCCCTTACCTGCTGATCGCCTATCCTCACCCGGTGCACGCAACCTGTTGTGGGATGCCAAGACCCTACCCGCACGCATCCTGATCCACCGCGGCCTCCGATGTCGAACTCGTCAAACCCACTCAAAAACACTCCAGCGCATACCTCTGGATCGACGGCTTGCGCATTGCGCTCGCCGCAAAGCAGTTGGCCGCGGAGGGCGATCACAAAAAAGCCCGGACCCTTGTCGCTTCCTTGGCCATCCATGTCGCAAAATTTAAGTCTACTGAGCGTGCTGCGATTGCCCTTGGTGAACGATCCCAATGGCTACGAGCCCGTCGTGCGCTGCAAGTTCTCCTCAACGATGTTCGAGGCTACATTGCGGCTACTGGACCTGAGGACATGCGCGACACCGCCTACAACTGGTATAGTTCTGCCATGGACCACCAACGCCATGAATCACTTCTCTACCCTCCGATGATTCTGACCCCAATGCCTGCCCGCTTGGGTGATTTCTTTCTTGAGCGTGAGGATGCCGATAAAGCCACCCATTACTACGAACGCGCTCTAAAGCAAATCCCCAGCGACATTGACTCGCTACAGGGCTTGCGCAAAGCGTGCATCGCAACCGGCGACAGTGACCGCGCCGCCGAGCTTGATCTTGCCATTCAAAAGCTCAGGGCAAATTGAGTGCAGCTGTAGCGATCGGATGATTTTGGCGACATCACTAGAATGGAGTTCACAAAAACTCCCGATTCACTGGAATTGAACTTGGAAATCACGCTCACTTTGACAAGTCTCGCGCACATGTCGCAGAACCAACTCGATGTCCGCTATGTAGCGCGACTCGCTCGGCTCGAATTGAGCGATGAGGAGATTGCTGAATTTCAACCGCAGTTGAATGCCATCATGGAGCACGTAGAAGCTCTCAAGGAACTCAATATTGAAGGCATAGAGCCGACAGCCCATGCAGCACCGGTCTTTGACCGCATGCGCGATGATGAGCCACAGACTCCTTTGCCCGTTGAATCCGTAATGCAGAACGCACCGGACCAATCTCATAATCAAATCCGAGTTCCAAAGGTCGTGGCGGACGCCTGACTTCTATAATGTTCATCGCCCTCGCTCTGCCACCATGATCTCCCAACTTCGCGCTCAGCTTCAATCCGGTGAAACCACACCGTCCGAGCTACTTGAAAATATCACGGCGGGTATTGCCGAGCGTGACTGCACCACAGGTGCTTACATCAGCTATGATCTTGAAACTGCACTACGTGAGGCTGAGAATGCCGATGTATCCCTGCCACTTGGTGGCATACCCATTGGCATCAAAGACAACATCAACGTGCAGGGCCAACCCTGCAGCTGCGGTTCCAAATTTCTGAAGGACGCCTACACCGCACCCTACGACGCCACCGTCATTACCAAGTTGCGTGAAGCCGGTGCCATTCCATACGGCCGAATCAACATGGATGAATTCGCCATGGGTTCCTCAACCGAAAACTCCGCGATCCAGACCACTCGTAACCCGCATGATCACCATCGCATCCCGGGAGGCTCCTCGGGTGGCTCTGCTGCTGCCGTTGCAGATCATACCGCGATTGCCACGCTTGGCTCAGATACTGGTGGCTCCATCCGCCAGCCAGCCTCTCACTGCGGTATCGTCGGCATGAAGCCCTCATACGGTCGCGTCTCCCGCTATGGCTTGGTGGCCTTTGCATCCTCTCTCGATCAGATTGGCCCACTTGGTCAGTCAGTGGAAGATGTTGCCCGTGTGCTTCAGGTTATCGCCGGCTATGACCCCATGGACTCCACCTGCCTTGATGTTCATGTTCCCGACTATCTCGCGACTCTCAAGGAAGGCGTCGAGGGCATGAAGCTTGGGGTGCCAAGAGAATACTTTGGTAAAGGCATCGATGCTGGTGTGCGAGCCAAGGTGGAGACTGCCATCCAGAATCTCGCTTCTCAGGGTGCGGACATTGTGGACATCTCTTTACCCCACAGTTCCTACGCTGTGGCCACCTACTACGTCATCGCCCCGGCCGAGGCCTCCTCCAATCTCTCACGCTTTGACGGCATCCGATACGGCAATCGCGCCAACGGCACAAAAGACATCCTCGACGTCTATAAAATGTCGCGTGATCAGGGCTTCGGCGCCGAAGTCAAACGCCGCATCATACTGGGTACTTATGTGCTCTCTTCAGGCTACTATGACGCTTACTACGGCCGCGCGCAAAAGGCTCGCACCCTAATACGCAAGGACTTTGCAGACGCCTTCGAGCAGGTTGATGCCATTCTGTCTCCGGTGGCCCCTTCCCCTGCCCGCCGACTCGCTACGGACCATGAGGAAGATCCAATTCACGAATATCTCTCAGACATCTTCACCATCTCTGCCAACCTGGCCGGCATTCCAGGCATTTCGATACCATGCGGCACCACTGACTTCGATGGCGGCACTGGCCTGCCCATCGGCCTACAGATCCTCGGTCCCCATCTAGCCGAAGCAAAAGTCCTGCAAATCGCTCATGCAGCCGAATGCAGCACCTAATCACTCTCTCAACCCCACACCATGCCCATCACCCGCGCCCTCCTCTCCGTGTCCGACAAGAGCGGACTCACCCAATTCGCTCAAGAACTCCACGACCTTGGAGTTGAACTACTCTCCACTGGTGGCACCGCCAAAGCCATTCGTGATGCCGGCATTCCAGTCATCGACGTCTCCGAATACACAGGGGCACCCGAGTTATTCGATGGCCGTGTAAAAACATTGCACCCTAAAGTTCACGGTGGACTACTTCATCGTCGTGACGACGATAAACACCTCAAGCAGGCTAAGGACAACGAGATCCCCGCCATCGATCTGATTGTGGTGAACCTCTACCCTTTCGAGGAAACCATCGCAAAGCCGGGCGTCACTCTTGAGGATGCCATCGAGAACATTGACATCGGTGGTCCTTCCATGCTCCGCAGCGCGGCTAAGAATCACTCTCATGTTACCGTCGTCGTCGATCCTGCCGACTACGAAGTTGTCATCAAGGAAATGAAGGACAATCACGGCGAGACCACCCAAGGCACCCGCGAGCACCTCGCCGTAAAAGTCTTCCTTCGCACCTCGGAATACGATGCCGCCATCACCAACTACCTCGGCCAATGTCGCACCGGCACCGGCACCAACTTTTCACTTAGCCTACCGCTCGCACAGGAACTACGCTACGGTGATAATCCGCACCAAAAGTGCTCCCTTTACGGCAACTTCGATGACTGTTTCAGCCAACTCCAGGGCAAAGGACTAAGTTACACCAATATCTTGGATATCGAAGCTGCCGCCGACATCATTCTCGACTTCGTGCGCCCTACGGTGGCCATCCTCAAACACACCAATCCGTGTGGTATTGGCCAAGATGATACTGATCTACGCGAAGCATGGCAGCGTGCATTTGAAACGGACCGTCAAGCCCCCTTCGGCGGTGTAATCGTCGCCAACCGTCCTCTCACTGTCGAGTTGGCCCGCATCATCTATGAAATCTTCACGGATGTCATCATCGCTCCTGAATTCGAAGCAGATGCCCGAGCTCTACTTCAGAAAAAGAAAAACTTGCGCCTCATCAAGATGAACGACGCCTATCTCACCGAAAAGAAGAGTGCCGTCATCCGCTCCTGCCCTGGTGGCCTCATGGTTATGGACCGTGACCACACGGCACAGGGCCTGGAAAAACTCGAGGAAAAAGTGGTGACCAAGCGGCCGCCCTCCGAAGAGGAAATGCGTGCGATGCGATTTGCTTGGCGCATAGTGAAGCATGTAAAATCCAACGCCATCGTCTACGCGAAGAGTGACCGCACCCTTGGCATTGGTGCCGGTCAAATGAGCCGCGTCGACTCCTCGCGCATCGCCGTGTGGAAGGCCAAGGAAGCCGGTCTGGATCTGGAGGGCAGCGTGGTGGCTTCAGATGCCATGTTCCCCTTCGCCGACGGCCTCCAATCCGCAATCGATGCTGGCGCCACCGCCTGCATCCAACCCGGCGGCTCGATCCGCGACGAAGAAGTCATCGCCGCTGCCGACGCCGCCGACATGGCCATGATCTTCACCGGTCACCGTCACTTCAGACATTAATGGGCCATCGGCACAGTACATAAGGCATGAAATGTATGGCTTGCATTTGCGATTGAAGTCTACTCATCGACGGCAAACCACATATACTGATCGGATAGAACCGGCAGAGGCAGACTTGGGGATGTCGTAATGATCGTGTACGTTGGCCCAAATGGATCTCCATGCACGCGTCCACTCTCGAATCTGCATTCGCTGGCATAGCCGGAGTTGTGAGTTCATCGATGGGCATTAGGGTTGTCTGGTCCATTCTAACCAATCATCCTCAGTCATGCCTTTACCGGTGTATGAAATCGCCGACGATCTGAAGTCTCATATAGCTTCAAATAAGGCCGCACGAGTTTTACTCAAAGCTCCCACCGGATCTGGCAAGTCCACTGAAGTTCCGGGCATGTTGCTCGAGTCGGGCGTTCAGGGCATGGTAGTGGTGATCCAACCCCGCAGGATGGCTGCGAGGCTACTCGCTGGCTGGGTCGCCGGGCAACGGCGCTCCAAGCTGGGAGAGGAGGTTGGCTATGCCGTACGCTTCGATTCGCGCTACAAGAATCATACACGTATCCTATACCTCACCGACGGCCTATTCCAACGCTGGCTACAAGACGATCCAGAACTGACCGGAGTGGGTGCGGTAATTTTCGATGAATTCCACGAGCGCCGCCTCGCCTCGGACATCGCCCTCGCGCGCTGTCTCGACCTCCAGGACAGCAAGCGTTCGGATCTACGTTTGGTCGTGATGTCAGCCACTCTGGATACCGGAAATCTCGAGGAGTACCTCCAACCCGTACGGCTGCTCGAAGCCGGTGGCCGCACCCATCCCGTCGATATTATCCACCTCAACGAGGGCATCTCCACCACCGACCGCAATGGTAATCGCCTACAGGATATGCCCATCTGGGATCGTGTGGCCAAAGTCTGCAGGCAGGCGATTACTCAGGATGACTGCGGCAACCTGCTGGTGTTCCTACCGGGCGCCTATGAGATCCGCCGAACGGTCGAGACTCTTAAGCACAGCACCTTCAGTGGTGGCTGGGATATTCTGCCACTATATAGCGGCCTCTCCTCCACCGCCCAGGAGGCAGCCATTACTCCCGGGCCCAAGCCCAAGATCATATGCTCGACGAATGTCGCCGAAACTTCTCTGACCATTGATGGTGTCCGCACTGTCATCGATTCTGGCTTGGCCCGCATCGCAAGCTATGACGGCGCACGTGGCATCAACACTCTGCATATTGAACCCATCTCGCGTGCAGCCTCAGACCAGCGCGCGGGTAGAGCGGGGCGTATTGCGCCTGGCCGAGCCTATCGCCTGTGGAGCGAGAACTCACATGCATGCCGTAAAGAATTTGAGAGCCCGGAGATCGAACGCATTGATCTCTCGGAAGCCATGCTACTATTGACCGCCTCGGGCGTGAGTTGCTGGGGAGAGTTCCGCTGGCTCACTCCTCCTCCACCCGAGGCCTCACAGCGTGCGCAGCAACAACTTCATCACTTGGCCGCAGTAGACCGTGATGGCCAACTCACCGAAGACGGCGCCCAAATGGCCAGCCTTCCACTTGAGCCCCGCTTCGCCCGCTTGATGTTGGCCGGTCAGGAACATGGCTGCGTAGCTGAGGCCGCGTTTATCGCTGCTGCAGTTCAAAGCGAAGGCCTTTTTTCCAAATCCAAATACTGTGAAGGCCGCAAGCACTTCACCTTCGACGAGGACCACAGCGACTTCGCCGCCGAGTGGCGCGGCTTCGAATCCGCGGAAGCCATGCAGTTCGACCCCAAACGCTGCCAACAAGTCGGCGTAATGGCGCGTGCCGCCCGTGAAATCGCCAAAGGCCACGATCGCCTGCTGGGTATCGCCAAGCGTTTCGGTTGGAAGATCAGCAAGGTAGACTTCGCCGCCAACCACCGAGCCGTGGGCCACGCCATGCTTGCGGCTTTCAGTGATCAACTCGCCGTTCGCCAGAGTCCCACCACCCTCGCCTGCCGTCTGGTCGGGCAGCGCAAGGGCAAGCTGGATGCGTCTTCCTCAGCTCGAAAAGCAGATGCCTTCGTTGCCGCGGAGATTACTGAAGTCGGCGGTCACGAAGTCACCACCCATCTCAACCGCGCCACCGCCATTGAACTCGACTGGCTGGAAACCCAGCTCCCCGAAGACTTCAGCACTCACTCCGACGCTGCTTGGGACGACACCCACCGCTGTGTTGTCTCGCGCAATGAGACTCGCTTCAGGGATCTCGTCATCGAAAGCAAGGAGAGCCAGAGCGATGTCAACTTGGATAGGGCAGCAGAGATCCTCGCTCAAAAAGTCATCGCCGGCGAACTGCTACTCAAAAAATGGGACCACAGCGTCCAACAGTGGATCGAGCGCCTGAAAGTCATCGGCCCCGCTATGCCCGAGCTCGAGATGCCCGGCTGGACCGACGAAGACAAGCAGCTCGCCATCGCCCAGATCTGCCATGGCGCTGTGCGCTATAAACAAATCAAGGACAAGGATCCATGGCCCGTGCTGCGTGAATGGCTCAACGCCGCTCAGCGCAGCGCCTTGGACACTTACTGTCCTACACGCGTTAAGCTAGCCAACGATCAGAACTGCAAGATCACCTACGACGCCGACAAAGGTCCATGGATCAGCATCAAAGTGGCCCACCTGTTCGGTGTATGGCAGACCCCCGCTCTATGCGAAGGTCGTGTGCCCATTGTGGTTCACGTCTTGAACCCCGCTCAGCGTCCGTGGCAGATGACCAAAGATCTCGAAAGCTTTTGGGAAAATGGCTATCCACAGATGCGTAAGGAACTTGCCGGCCGCTACCCCAAGCATCCATGGCCGCAAGATCCCAAGAGCTACACGCCACCGATCCGTCGGAAATGACTTGGGCAACACTCAATCCACCTCTCTAATCGCCGCATGTTCCGCATATTGCTGATCGTCTCCGTGATCCCCATCGTGTTTGTCATGCTGGCAACCTGGTGGTTTGGCACCCGCGTGCTGTGGCTTGAGGGCAAACGCAAATGCCGCTGCAACTTGGAAAGCTGGTTGCCTGATCCCGAAGACAAGAATGAAGTGCATCGCTCTGACGCCACTGCCAAGGAATTCGGCATCCAGTTGCGCAAGAAGGCCCTCATGCACTGGAAGGAACAATCCCCGAAGATTGCCAAGGCTCGCGAGGGCAACCGCGCCTTTGGTATGGCAGTGCCCCCACTCAGCGCCGTAATTGCCGTCTTCGCTACACTGGTTGGCCGAATTCCACCTTTCGGTGCCATCGCCATCTTCGCCGTGGCCACTGCAGCCTCCACCATCATCGGCATGCTGTCGCTGCCTTCGGAACTCACTGCGATTCGGCGCTACATACAAAGCGGAGCCATCAAGGGCAGCTTCCCCAACTCTTACGATGAAGAAAGTGTAATTGCCTGTGCACTCGCCCAAGTCTGGGATTCCAACCTGCCTCCCATTTTGAGGTGGTTTCAGTCGGGTGGTCAGACAAAATCAAGGAAATGAACTCATTTTACGGTCAGTTTGATGTGGAGCGACGCTCGGGCTATCCAAGCGATGGAGACTATCGCTCTCCCTTCCAGATAGACCGTGACCGAGTATTGCACACACCCGGCTTTCGCCGTCTGCAGAACAAGACTCAAGTCTTTTGGAGCGGCGAGTATGACTTCTACCGCACTCGCCTGACGCACTCCTTAGAAGTCGCACAAATTGGCAAGGCGATCTGCCATTGGTTAAAGTCATGTGAAAAAAGCCCACTAAGGAATGACTTCTTCATCGACCCCGATCTGGTGGAAGCGATTTGTCTGAGTCACGATCTAGGCCACCCACCCTTTGGTCACGCTGGCGAGCGTACTCTTAACTACTTGTTGCGCGATCATGGTGGATTTGAGGGCAATGCCCAAACCCTGCGCCTGCTAACCGAAACGATTTGGTCAGCCAAGCGCACCGGCATGGACCCCACCCGTGCCTTTCTGGATGGCGTACTCAAATACAAGACCTTGTGGACCGAACTGAAGACAGCCACCGGCGAAAACCCCGAACATCACTTCATTTACGATGCCCAGCACGACTATCTAGACTGGGCCATGGGCAGCCTCGACTTCCCCGCCGAACTTAGCCCCGGCAAGGTGCGCGACAGCTTCAAATCCATCGAATGCCAAGTGATGGACTGGGCTGACGACACTGCATACTCCCTCAACGACCTCTCCGACAGCGTCCGCGCTGGTTTCCTCAACGTAGAGGGCATCCGTCAGTGGGCAGACCGCAATGATCAGGATACCAGCAAAGACAGTCCACTCGGGCGCCTGATCGAGGCCATTCAAAACGGCAAGGTCGATCCCTTTGTAGGCAAGCGCATCGGCAAATACATCAAAGCCACCAAACTTGAGACCGACACAAACTTCTTGAGTGAGCACAGCAACCGTTACCGCTATAAGTTGGTGATTGATCCCAAGGTAAAGAACGAGAGCGCCATCTACAAGAAACTCGCGTTCGAGGTGGTCTTCCTGTCACCCCAACTCAAGCAACTCGAACATAAGGGCAGCTCCATGCTACGCCAGATGTGGGACGTTTTCTACCAGCGCTACATCACGCCCGGAACGATCGACGGCCAAGCTTTCCAGCTACTTCCGCCCGATACCGCCAAGGAACTGGAGGAAGCCACCAACGAGGCCGCCAAGGCGCGCTTGATCTGCGATTTCTTGGCAGGGATGACCGATGGCTACGCCGCTCGCACATACAAGCGCCTGTTCTCCCCAGACTTTGGCTCAATCGGCGACTTGATTGGTTAATCAATCCTGCTTGAAGCGAAGGACTCTCTCACCGGGCAAGTAATACCCAAGGCGATCCCTCGCATGCAGCTCAAGATACTCCGGGTCCTCTCGCAAAGCCTTGAGTTCAACCTGAAACGCATCGCGCTCGTCAAAAATTACTTTCTGGCTCCTCCGGGCCTCAGCCAGCTTTTCCTCGATTTGCTCAAGCTTGCGCCGCTCGGGAATAGCCAGGGCAACAACCACGAAGCCAAATGATAAAGCAGCAGTCATCATGAATACCTTCGTCACGCTTCGGATGGCCCGGATACGGGCCTCCATGCGATGAAGCTTGTTCGGTGATGAGCGGCGCTTTGGCATAAAAACCGAATAAAAAGCACTCAAAATCAGTAAATTGTCAAGAAAACTTGATCAATTTGGGACAGCTTCAATCTGCGTAATTCTTGCCGGGCATCACTGAAGTTTTACATCAACAAACAACATCAAGATGTCATACCCCGCATACCGCAATGAGCTGACAACCACATCCATGCACGAATCCAAAAATGAGCCTTCAGCGGTGGCACAAGCAAACTATGCCATGAAGACTGGATTGATGAAAGATTCATGCATCCACTCATCACGCCTGCGAAGCCTCACGAAACAAATGTAGCTTCTCCATTGCCGCACCATCATCGATGGCTACAGCAGCTTTCTTGATGCCGTCTGCTATATCGTCCGCAAGCCCCGAACAGGCGAGTGCCGCACCAGCATTCATCAGCACCATATCACGCTTTGGCCCCTGTTCCTTGCCAGAGAGAATATCCTTGAGGATAACCGCATTGGCTTCGGCATCGCCACCCTTGAGATCTTCCTTGCTGCACTCCTCCAAACCAAAGTCCTTGGGCTGTATTTCCTGATCAAAGATTTCCCCTCCCACACTCGATTTGCAAATGTGGGTCGAACCCATCATACTGACTTCATCCACCGCGCTACCTTCAGCAGTCGTGCCGTGTACCACCCAAGCACTGCGGCGACCAAGGCGTTGAAGGATGTCTGCGAAGGTCATGCAGTATTCCTTAGCGAATACACCCACGAGTTGGCAGTCTGGGCGCACAGGATTCAGTAGCGGTCCGACTAAGTTAAAGATGGTCCGCTGGCCTTTTTGTGCCAGCGCCTTGCGCACCCCCACCACTGCCTTGAAAGCCGGATGATACATGGGAGCGAACATGAAGCCGACACCAGCCTTCTCAAGGCAACTTCGAAAACCCTCAGTATCAAGATCAATCTTCACCCCGAGGGCTTCAAGCACGTCCGCACCACCGCTCTTGGAGGTGATTCCGCGGTTACCATGCTTTACCACCACTGCCCCAGCCGCTGCCGCCACAAACATCGAGGTAGTGGAAACATTGAAGAGATCGAGTTTGTCGCCACCCGTGCCACAAACATCCAGTGTCGGGCCGTCGAGATTTAAAAGGCCAAAATCAGGATCGACCGCGTGCTCGAGAAAGGCCTCTACAAAACCAGCAATTTCAGCAGGTGTCTCGCCCTTTTGAGCCAACGCCTCCAGCAGGTTCTGCTTGAGTTGATCATTCGCATCAAAGTCGAGCAACAGATCCGCCGCCGCTTTAATTTGATGTTCACTCAGTTCCGCTCCTGCCCTGAGGTCCTCGATCAGCACGTTCATGGTCTGAGTCTACCAATAGGTCGGTTTTGAGACCAGTACAACTGACTATCTTCCTCATGTTTGACAGTGTCCATTCTCCACCTCATCTTCCCCCTGATGTCACACGTTAAGCATGTCCTGTTTGTCTGCACTGGCAATACTTGTCGCAGCCCAATGGCGGAAGGACTGATGCGCAAGGCGTTAGTCGACCACAAAGACATCACTGCAACATCCGCTGGCGTCGCCGCATTTCCAGGTGGCTCGATGAGTAACGAAACTCAGGAGATTCTCAATACCAAGGAGGCCGCTATCGATGGTTTCAAAAGCCAAGCGGTGACCGCAGAGCTGCTTGAAGAGGTCAGCCATGTCTTTGCCATGACCCACAGCCATCTTTCCATACTCATGGCACACTTTCCCGAACACGAGGAAAAGTTTAACCTCCTGCGTGAGTTTGCCGACATCAAGGATCACCGTGATGGCATGGATGTACCGGACCCCATCGGCATGGGCATGCCGGCATACGAGGAAGTCGCCAAAGTCTTTGAAGCAGCGATTCCCAACATCATCGCCTATGTCACTTCAGATAGTTAGGGGCGACTCAGAGAACCGTTCGTATACCTACAAGCTGATATCGGCAGGGTTGAGGGCGAGAATTCCGGACTCATCACAACGAGCGTCTCTACAAGCACCCCTATCTTTGCATTGGGCCAGTCGGAGCCGCAGGGTTAGACCATTCCCAATTTCATACGACCCTCTTCACTGATCATGTCCTGATTCCAAGCCGGGTCCCAAACAAGATCCACCTGCGCCTCATCAATGCCATCAATGGTCATGATCTTTGCTTGGGCATCAGCGGCAATGACCGGACCCATTCCACACCCAGGAGCTGTAAGGGTCATCTTAACCTGAACTACGGTCTTGTCGTCCTGGCTCTCAAGAGCGCAATCGTACACCAAGCCAAGATTGACAATATCGACGGGAATTTCCGGATCATACACCTCCTTGAGTTGAGCCCAGACCTGGTCTTCAAGTGGGGCATCCTTGAGGGCTTCGACCTTTTCTGCCTTCTTTTTCTCCTCTTCTGGGTCCACACCGAGCGCGTCGGCATCCTGCGAGGAAATACGGGCAAGGCCTTGGGAAGTCGCTACGGTGTAGGTGCCACCCAATCTCTGAGTGATGAACACTGCGGTGCCAGCTGGCAACTGCAAGCTGTCTCCGCTGGGAATTTGGATCGCATTCACCTCACGGCTCAATTTGATTTCCTCGTGCATGTAGGCATTTAAAAACAGCTGCCGCTAACCCGCAAGTGAAAGCGGGCGATATGCTACCAGTGAGATAGCCAATAATCCATCATTGTCACGTCCCCACAGCTCTGGCTATCATTACACAACAGCATACATGTGGACCTATTTTACAAATCACTGGCGTGATGGCATCGAGATTCTCGTGCTTGCCACCTGCATCTACCAGATCTACCGCGCCATCCGTGCTACCCGTGGGGCGCAAATCCTGATGGGTCTCGGCACCATATTCATTGTGCTGGCGCTGGCCTCCACCGTATTCAAATTTGAGATCATTCAATGGATTTTGGCCCGTGCTGCAGCGGTTTTGGCCTTGGCCCTTATTGTGATTTTCCAGCCCGAGCTGCGCAGCGGCCTCGCCCGACTCGGCAGCAATCGTCTGTTTCAACTCTATGGGCGGCGCCGTATCGACTTCCTTGAGCGTTTCGGTGACGCCGTCGTCAATCTAGGACGCAAGCGCGTAGGTGCCCTCTTCGCCATCCAGCGCGAAATCAGCCTGAAGGAGCAACTCGATACGGGTGTGATTCTCGATGCCAGCTTCTCGCCCGAGCTCGCCTTCTCCGTCTTCAACGTCAAATCACCCCTTCACGATGGTGGCATGATCATCAGTGACGAGCGTGTGGCAGGTGCTGCCTGCGTCTTCCCCGTCACCGAGCGCGAGATCGCCGACCGCTCCACCGGGCTGCGCCATCGTGCCGCCATCGGTCTTGCCGAACGCACCGATTCCGTTTGTATCGTAGTCAGTGAAGAGACCGGCTCCATCTCCGTTTGTGAGAACGGTGAGCTGGAACGCAACCTCAGTGAAGAGGAATTTCGTGAAAAAATCTCGAATATTTTCATTACTGGGAAATCAAAAGACACCGAAACCGAAGATGAACCTGACCCGAAATTGGATGGCCAAGACGCTATCTCTGATTCTGGCGATCGCGATCTGGTATCTGATTAAGCAGAACCTAGAAAGCGATGGTAGCGGCTTCCAGAATCCGCCGCCTCGCGCGATTCCAGTGGACAAAAATTGACGACTGCCGCAGCGGATCGCAGGATGGCAGCGTGATCCGATTTGCAGTTTTAGGCAGTGGTAGTAGCGGCAATTCGGCAGTGGTCGAATGCGGGAATCATCGACTGCTTGTTGATGCCGGACTCAGCGCGAAGCAACTGGAGCTGCGCCTGATTTCCCTGGGAATTGATCCAACCAGCCTTGATGCAATTCTTCTGACTCATGAACACGGCGATCACGTGCGTGGCTTGAAAGTGTTTCTTAAAAAATTCGGCGTACCTGTATGGGCCACACCTCAAACTACCAAAGTGGTCAAGGAGATCGGCATTGAGCATGGCTGCTGGAAGACATTCGAAAGCGGTCAGTGCATCGAGCTGGATAATCAAGATGCCAAGATCCAGACCTTCGCCATTCAGCACGATGCCGTCGACCCGGTGGGCTTTGTATTCAGTTATCAGGGACGACGCCTTGGCTTTGTTTCTGATGCCGGCTTTGTCACCCACAGCATGCGCGAGAGCCTACGCGAACTTCATGGTCTGTTCATCGAGTCGAATTACGACGAAGGGCTGCTTAACGCTGACACCAAGCGCCCGTGGTCGATCAAACAACGCATCAGCTCAAGCCACGGCCATCTCAGTAACAAGCAAGTAGGACAACTCCTTGTTGAAATCATTCATCCCCGCTTTGAACACGTGGTTCTCGGCCACCTCAGCTCCGACTGCAACCAACCCGATATCGCCCTCGACTACCTACGGAGGTGCCTATTGGAGGCTGGGTCTAGTCAGGTGTCTCTGCAATGCGCGCGCCAAGACGAGCCGACCGATTGGATCCAATTCTAGCGGCGGCCCATCATGATCGAAACACTACCCGGGAAACAGTCATCGTTCATAGACTGCCACTACAGACGGCGCTTGGCGTTTAAGGTCTGAGAACTTATATTTCACTATGGCCATAGAGAACTTTGCCCAATACTCCCCCACCATCAATTCCAGTGCCTTCGTTGCTGCCAGCGCGGATGTGATCGGTCGGGTCACCTTGGAGCAGGAGTGCAGCATTTTCTACAACGCCACCCTTCGTGGTGACATCAACGAGATCGTCATCGGCCCTCGATCCAACGTGCAGGATAACGCCGTGGTTCATCTCGCTGATGACTACGGCTGCTACGTTGGTGAGTTGGTCACTGTCGGCCACTCTGCCATTCTCCACGCCTGTACGGTGAAGGACGAAGTCCTCGTCGGCATGGGCGCCATTGTGCTGGACGGGGCGGTAATTGGCGAACGATCCATCATCGGCGCGGGTGCTTTGGTTACCGGCGGCACCGAGGTCCCTCCGGGCTCTCTCGTCCTCGGCTCTCCCGCCAGGATCGTGAAGACTCTCTCGCTCAACGATCAGGCCGAAATCAAAAGCTGGGCCGAGAAATACGTTCGCGTGTCGCGGGAGTTCATGAATCGGGAATGATCACCAGTTCGCAGTGTCCTGAATATCCTTGAAGCCGAACTTTCCAACATTCCCATGCGTATCAGGCGCCACAATCTTGAGCCATAAGTGGGCATCATCGACAGGATTATCTCCAGCCTGCGGAGGAATCTTGTCACTGGGCTTAAAACTGATCAAGCCACCCTCAATTTTAATAGTTTCAGGAAATACCATATACTCCTCCAGATCTTCCCTAGTGAATCGGTCTCCGGTGACCAGTTGCTTCAAGTTTTGATGCTTGCGCATCACCTCTTGGCATTTGCGGACATGCATCATGCAAATCCTGCGAGTTTTGGCAGCTTCTTGATGCTCGACGAATTCTCTGACTTTATGGTCGGGCAATTTCCAGAATTCACGACCACCGTAGTAGGTGCGCTTACCATCATCGGAGAAAATGATATTACCATCCATCAGGCCCGTCTTAAGCACATCACCATCGCGATGCGCCAAGGATCGCTGAGCTTGGTTCTTCTTGCTGAAAAATTCGATGAGATATTTTGTTCCATCCCTACTGATGCGAATACTCTCCTCCTTTTTCTTGCCTAGCTTGGTCACCCACAAACCCTCAACCTGCAGTGGTTTAGCGGCAAGCTTTTGGGTGGACTCATCGCCAAAAGCAGCGGGTAAAAGCACGTAAAGCACCAGCGGCACCAAAAGGAGCGACGGCACACAAAGGAGCGAGAACGAATGTTTCATTCCACAAACTACAATCTCCACGAGCAAGGGAACAAGAGCTTCTTAAGTTCAAATCAGGTCAAAAACGGATTTCCTTTTCGCTCTTCCCCAACCGTGGTCGCGGGGCCGTGCCCTGTGAGGAGCACGGTGTCTTCGCCCAAACCTTCCAATGCTTCTTGTAGGGTGTGCAGAGCCAGTTGGTAGCAATCGGGATTGGGAGTCTTACCCATGGAGCCTGCAAAGAGGGAATCTCCCACCACCAACACAGGAGTCTCCAAACCCTCGATGTGGTAGCCAACAGCTGGCATAGCATGACCACTGAGATCGCAGACTTTCAGTTTTAGTTCCCCACAATCAATCACCTCGCCGACGCTCACGCGTGGCAATCCAGAAAACTCCGCGCCACGAATCGTCACACCCTTTTCAATCAGTGCCTCCACTCCACCCACATGATCGTGATGGCCGTGAGTGATAAAGCATTGCTGCGGCAAACTAGGCAGATCCTCAATAAGATCGCAGGGACCACTTCCTGCATCGAAGACCAAACGCGTGTTACCCCGCTCTACCCACCAGGCATTCACCGTCCACTGGCCGAATGGTAGTTCAAGCTGAGTGACTCCTACCACGTTCAGAGACTTGGGATGATAGATAGGGTGTGCGGCAAAGGCCTCGGGATTAAGATGGAGCACCGCGGCGACTTGCTTAGCCAAGTCTTTATCGAAGTCCCCGGCCAGGAAGCTTTGCCATACCTGTGATTGAATGCCGAGTTGTGCAACCAAATCACTCTCAAGCCAACCACGGCCCACCAAGGCCTTGCGGATCACGTCGGCGTAATCGTCTTCGAGCATGAGTCAAGAAGCCTGCTTCGCTTTGGCGCGCAGACCGATGAAGATCATCACACCCACAAAAATCAGGAACAGAGTTGCGGCACCCCCAAACACCAGCATAAAGCGTGAAGTGGCATCATCCACCTGTTCATCGGAGATGGTGTCAGCCGGACTCTGACCCGGAATGCGAGCGAGCACCATCACACCATCCTCGGTGGTGACTTCGGTCAGTTGGCGCATCACGGGGCCGATGATTTCGTGCACGCTGTAACGCTCTGTAGGACGGTACGGAGACATCTGCTCAATAAACTCCGGAGGCACGGTTCCCTTATCGACCTCGATGTCATCAATCTTGAGAACCACCTCGCCTTTCAGCAGCACTGGTCGGGTAACCAATACAGCATTGAGGTATCGTGGATCCGTAGCGATGAAACCGTCTTCCTCCTCCTTGGCCAGACGCGGCACACCATTGAGCGGGAAGCTGATCTGAATGCGCATGTGCTCGGCATCCACCGACTTCACCCAAAAGGTCTCGCGCAGTTCAACGAAAGGCTCGTAGGCGGCGATAGCGAGGTTGATATCGGCAGCACTGAGTGCGAGTCGGGCCTCTTTCTTTTCGGATAGGGCTTGGCGAAAGATCTCAAGCCGATTGCTCAAGGCGTTCATCTCAGCCTCGCGGCCTTCAATCTTCTCCACCTGAACCTCTGCGGGCTTATCGCTGGTGAATTTGGCAATTTCCTTGAACTGACGAAACAAGGTGGAGACAGAAAAAGCGACAAGTGAGACCATCACCAAAAGGGCGATAATGAGGATGAGACAGCCAGCCAGCGGAGACCGGGCGGTGGCCTGTTTTTTTGGGAGAGCCTCACTCATCAGCTACTGAATCAAGAATCAGATTTGGGCTTTTCGTCGTCTTTTGAATCAACAGGATCTTCGGAATTCTCACCTTCAGATTGCTGATCCTTGGATGGATCACCTTCCTTCTTCTCAGTCTTAAAATCTTCGTTTGAACCGTCGAACTCCTTATCAAGTTCGCTCTCATCTTCCTCTAGGCCGTCGTGCTCAGCGTCCTGATGGAACTGGTCGTATTCCGTGTCCCAGTTGTAATCTTCGGGATGATCGTCGTGATGCGGGTCGTATTCGTGAACGTCGTGATGGAGATGATCGCGCTCATACTCATCCTCGCCATAGGGATCTTGGTAGTGCTCATGATAGGGATCACCGGCGAGCGTAGTATCGTCCTGGTCTAGCTCAGATTCAGCTTTTTTGGCAGCCTCCAGGCGCTCTTGCGCCTTTCGCGCCAGCCATTGCTCATGCTCCTTCGCTTCCTGAGCATCTCGCTCCCGCTGCTTCTTACGATCCAGAAAAGCCAGCCAGATGCAGCACTCGTAGAGGAGGATCATGGGCAGAGCCATCAGGCAGAGCGTCATGATGTCGGGAGTCGGCGTAATAAATGCCGCCAGGACGAAAATGGCAACAATTGCATACCTTCGGGTTCGCGCCATGATGTCATAGGATAGAATGCCCAACTTGACGAAAAGCATCACCACCACCGGCAACTCGAAGGCCACCCCAAATAGCAGCGTGAAATTGGTGGCGAACGAGATATACCAACCAATCCGCCAGTCATTGACCACTCCAATCCGTTCAGACCACTCGACGAAGAAAGTCAGTGCGCGGGGCAATACGATGAAATAGGCGAAACAGACTCCACTGAGGAACAGTCCAGAGCCAATAGCAAGCGCAGGCCACATCGCCTTGCGCTCGTTGTCATGCAGACCCGGAAGCACGAACTGAAGAATGTAGAAGAGTAGTAGCGGCAGCGCCAAGAGGATACCAGCGATGAAGGAGAGCTTCATTGATAGCATGAAAGTCTCGGTCGGCTTGAGCGAGGACATCATTTTCAGGTCACCTCGGCCTGCAATCTGAATGTCGGGATTCAGTTCATTGAGAGCAAGCACCTGCTCGGTGAGTTCCTCATCCAGCTTCAACTTGCGGATGAAGTCTTCCTGCTTTTCATAGGGCAGCGCCTTGGCAGCACGCAGGATGGCAACACAGCGTGCATGAAAAGCAAGTTCAGCATCGTCGAGCGATCCATAAAAGGCCTCACGGTCGGCATCGGCAAGCTGGGCAGCCGCCTGCTCAATCTTCTTGGCCTGCTCCCATTGTTCGGCTGATACTGCCCGAGGAGCATCGTCTTCACGAGGAAGGGTGCTCTGAACTTGCTTGGCCCAGACGTCCTCGATGGGTTTACGCAATACCGCCAGAAGTTGCTTCTGAAAGGTAAAGCATAGGATCATGGAGACCAGCAGCGTAATCACGATGCGAAAGATCATCTTCCTCAGATCTTCGAGGTGTTCGAGGAATGGCTTCTCTTGCTCCGGATCGGAATTACTCTCCCTGAGTGAAATGACTTTCTTAAGAAGGTTCATGCAGTTCTGAGGCCGCTTGGCCATTGGCCGAGGCGGGATTCAAGCCTTGGAGGAGCTTACTAGCAAGGTTTGATGTGCCTGATACTTAAAAATCAGGCATTGCGAACCACGTGTAGCTGCCCCAAATTGACGCGCCTAAAGCGTTCATCCTTTCTCCATGGCCCTCGACGAGTCCATCCGCCACGATTTTCCCATTCTCGACCAGAGCACGCAGGGCCATCCCCTCGTGTATTTGGACAATGCTGCCACCACCCAGAAGCCTGTGGCGGTGATGGAGGCCTCGGAGCGCTACTATCGCCTGATCAATGCCAATATTCATCGTGGCACCCATTACCTTGCCCGTGCCGCCACCGAGGCTCACGAGACCGCCCGCCAGCGAGTAGCCAAGGCACTCCATGCCGCTGGCCCGGATGAGGTCATCTTCACCTCCGGCACGACCGCCAGCGTGAACCTGGTGGCCGACATTTTGGCCCTCTCCGGTGACATCGGTGAAGGCCACACCATCCTCATTTCTGCGCTTGAGCACCATTCCAACATCGTTCCCTGGCAAATGCTCTGCGAGCGCACTGGCGCCCAACTCAAAGTCATCCCTTGCCACGACGACGGCACACTTGATCAGGAGGCCTATGCGAAACTACTCGAGGATTATCAGGTTAAGCTACTCTCCTTAACTTGGATCTCCAACGCTTTTGGAACGGTCAATCCACTGGCCGAGATGATTCCCAGCGCCAAAAAAGCGGGCGCACTGGTGATGGTCGATGCCGCACAGTCCATCGCCCACGCCACAGTCGATGTGCGGGAGCTGGATGCTGACTTCCTCGTCTTCTCTGGTCATAAGATCTACGCTCCGACCGGCATCGGCGTCCTCTGGGGCAAGGCTGCCGTGCTCGATCGGCTTCCGCCATGGCAGGGTGGAGGTGAGATGATCAAGGAAGTCACATTCGAGAAGACCACCTACAATGACCTGCCGTTCAAATACGAAGCTGGCACACCCAATATCGAGGGTGCCATCGCCCTCGCTGCCGCCTTTGATTACATCGACGCCATTGGGATGGATGCCATCCAAAGCCATGAGGCCAAACTCATTGCCGACGCCGCCTCTGCCCTGCAAAACATCGAAGGTATCCGCTTCTACGGACCTACGGATCGCAGAGGATCCTTGTCCTTTAACCTCGAAGGTGTGCACCACTACGATCTCGGCACGTTGATGGACCAGATGGGGGTCGCTGTGAGAACCGGCCACCATTGCTGCCAGCCCCTCATGGCGCGCTTTAACACCACCGGCACTATCCGCGCCTCCTTCGCCCTCTACAATAACGCCAACGACGTCACGGCTTTGGCTAAGGCAACACAGAAAGCTGCGATGATGCTTCGATAAGGACTGCGCACAGCCCTCGTAGAATCATGTCCACTCTCGCTCTGTCTACCCAACCATGAAGCTACTTGCCGCCGCAATCATCTGCCTCAGCCTTGCTGGTTGTGGCTACCATGCACTGGACAGGCCCACGGTGGAAAATCCAGTCACCCCACCGGAGGGCTGGCGCGCAGCTGCCAAGGGTCAGGGCGGGCAAATTTCGAGCGGTTGGCTCAAGACCTTCGGCAATCGGGAATTAGAAAAACTGGTCGATCAAGCCATCGCTCACAACCATGATCTTAAGGTCAGTGCCGCTCGAATGCGTGAAGCACAACAAGGTGTGATTGGTCAGCGCGCACAACAAATGCCCCTACTGAGCCTCAATGGAAGCAGCAACGCTGACGATTCCAACAGCGAAAGCTACCGCCTCAGCCTCAATAGCTCGTGGGAGATCGACCTCTGGGGGCGTCTGCGCAAGCTAAGCAATGCGAGCAACAGCATCGCCTTTGCCGCTACTGAGGATTACCGCGACGCTCGCCTTTCATTGGCGGCCAGCACCTCTCGAGCCTATTACAATCTTATCACTGCAGACCGTCAGGTGAAATTGGCTGAGCAAACCCTGCAATCCTTCGAGAGCGTGTTGCGCATTATCGAGCGTAACTACAAGGGCACCGGTGAGGGTGCACTAGACATCTATTTTGGCACCAACAACGTGGCCTCGGCCAAACGAGCACTGGAGGCTCGCAAACTCAGTCGCGAAGAGGCCGCCCGCACCCTAGAACTGCTACTCGGACGCTACCCTGATGCTCAGATTACGGCCACTGCCAAGCTACCCCGCTTCACCAATTCTGTGCCCGCCGGGCTGCCCATGCAGCTAATCGAGCGTCGTCCTGACCTGCGCGCGGCAAAAGCCCGTCTTCTTGCCAGCGCCGACCGTGCAGATGCTGCACGCCTCAACCTCTTACCTGACTTCTCCATCACAGCCAATAGCAGCAACAGCACGGAGAGCTTTACGCAACTGCTTAGACTCGATGAATTGGTAAATTCAGTAGGCAGTCGCATGGCGCAGATCCTTTATGACGGTGGTGAATTAAAATCAGATGCCCAAGCTGCACTTGAGCGCAATCGAGCCGAAATTCATCGTTACGCCCAAGTACTGCTTGAAGCCCTCAGAGAGGTCGAGTCCGCTCTCGACGCCGACCGCTCCCTCGCCGAGCAGGAGGGTTACCTCATTGAGCAGCTTAGGCAGGCAGGGCATGCAGAGAAACAGGCTGAGCGGGATTACACTGAGGGTGTGAATCTAAACATCCTCAACGTGCTCGAAGCCCAACGCCGAGCTAACAATGCTCGAGCTAGTTTGATTGTTCTGCGCAATCAGAGAATTCGTAACCGTATTGACCTCCACCTTGCACTCGGCGGAGATTTCAAAACGAAGAACCCCTGATTTTATAGATGCCATTTGCTTTGCTTCTTGATCTCTAGAAATATTGACTTTTCCGAGTGCGTAACAAAGTTTGCGGCCGGTCCAAGACTGGCTTCTCACAGTAAAGCCCACCCCCACTAACAACACCCCCCCATGGTCATACGCATCGCACTGCCATTTGCCATCCTCCTCCTCGGTTTCGGGGCATGGGTCTGGCTCAGTGATCCTGTGGAGGAGCCCAAACCTGAGAAGGGGGCCCGCAAAATTCTTAAGACTGAGCGTCTGATTCTGCAACCCTCTGACTACCAGATCTATCTCAACAGCCAAGGAACGGTGCGCGCCCATCACGCCACAGCCCTGACCGCTCTGGTCACCGGTCGGGTCATCCGCATCCATCCCACCTTTGAAGATGGTGCGTTCTTCAAAGAAGGTGACATCCTTGCCGAACTTGATCCTAGTGATCTTCAGGCTGATGTCACGGGAGCAAAATCCCGATTGGCACGTGCCGAGGCCAATCTCGCCCGTGAGGAAGCTCGTGCCAAACAGGCCAAGCTCAATTGGGAGGATATCGGCTATGAGGAAGAACCTTCCCCGCTGGTGTTACGCGAACCCCAACTCAAGGAAGCGCGTGCTTTGGTCACTGCCTCTCAGGCTGAACTCGATCAAGCTCGCCGCAATTTGGAGCGCGCCAAGATTCGGGCACCTTTTGACGGTCGAGTAAAGAAGCGTCGCGTGGGTCTCGGTCAGGCAGTCAATGCCACCACTCAGCTTGGTGATGTCTTTGCCACCGATATTGCGGAGGTTCGCCTACCGCTCTCCCCCAATCAGCTCCGTTTCATTAAGCTACCAACCCATGATAGCGATGCGCCATTGTCAGTGACTCTCACCGACGCACTGGGTCGCGATGCTCCGGATGGTCCTAACACATGGCAAGCCAAGATCATTCGTACTGAGGGCGCCTTGGACGAAACCTCGCGCGAGCTGTTCGCCATCGCTCGTATCGAGGATCCTTTCGGCCTAATTGCGAATACACCTGAATTGCGCATTGGCCAACCCGTGCGTGCCAAAATTAAAGCCATGGTCATACCCAGTGTATTCGTGATTCCCCGCGACAGTCTGCGCGGAGTGAATCTGATCTATCGCGTCAATCCGCAGCAAAGTCGCATTATCAAGACCAAGATCGAACCAATATGGAGTAATCAAGAAGTCATTTTGGTACGTGATGGCATCGGAAATGGTGACTGGCTTGCCACTTCTCGCATGCCCCATGTATCCGACGGAGCCCCAGTAGAGATTATCGAGCCAAGCATGGCGGACACCATCAAGGAAGACGGTCTGAAAAAGCCGGAGCGCAACAAATCCTGACACACACAGCATCCGCACCTGGCAAGCCGGTGACCATCTCTCAGTCCCGGGATTTTTTTGCCGCCCGTGAGTTTTTCTTGGGCTTCATTGACTCACCTGCACTCTTTTCAACAAGTGGACGCTCGAGCATCTGCTCATAGATTTCTATGTAACGCCGTGCCACTTCCCTGTGACTGAAACGCGTGGCACTATCCTTCATCACTCGGCGAATCTGCGCATCGCGAACTTCGCCTTCCAGACCAAAGAACTCCATGGCCCGATCGATGGCCCAACGAAAGTCATCGGCAGAGTAATGATCAAAGCGAAAACCATTGCCTTCGGATTGATCGATGTTCATCGGTTGCACTGTGTCGTACAGGCCACCGGTACCATGTACGATGGGTAGGCTACCATAAAGTGGAGCAGTCATCTGAGGCAGCCCACAGGGCTCGAAGAGCGATGGCATGATCATGAAGTCCGAGGCGGCGTATGCCAGCCGCGACTGGCGCTCGTTGAAGTCGACGATGGCCACACGCCTTTCCAGATGAAAATCCCTGGCGATCTTGTCGATCCAACACTGATGAGGTCCATTGGCCACAACGGCTACCTGAAGCTTACGATCCCAATAACTGGAGATTAGATCGTAGAGAATATCAGTGAGCAGCTGTGGCCCCTTCTGCATGGGGTCTAGACGTGACGGCCAAAACAGCATGGGAGCATCAGCATCTTGCTCAAGGCCCAGCTCTTGCTGGAGCTTGAGCTTATTGACACGCTTGCCTTCACGGAAGTCCTCCACACCAAAGGTCTGCTCAATATATGGATCAGTCGACGGTTGATAGGAGGGATCAGGTGCGTTGAGAATTCCCGATGCACAACCAGCACCGTTCTTGTGACGCAATTCACTACGAACCGAATCCGGAACCACTGAATGCCACCCTTCCACAACCTCCCACAGGAAGTGGGGACTGACGGTATTGATGAAATGTGCAGCAAAAATGCCAGAGCTGAGCAAATCAACGGGCACATGAGAGCGAGCGTCGTAATAGTTGGCTGGCAGGCCGTCGTAGTAGAGGTTCATCCAAAACTCCGCGGCATCAATACCGACATCTTCAATACGCGACAACGAAACCTGCCGCGTATGGATGTTATGAACGGTGAACAAACTCTTGATGCCACGGCGACGCGCCATACCGGGAATCAGAGCCGTCATCCAGTCATTGCAGTGAATCAAATCAGGGCGAACATGTGGCACAATGTGATTGATGAGCTCGCGTTGGAAAACCAGAGCAATCTGCATCGATTCATCAGAGTGGTTACTGTAGACCTGCTCACGATAATAAAAGATGCGATCTTCCGCGAGGTGGATATTGGAATCCGGCAGCACTTCATGATACTTGCGCAATTCCCGCTCGTGAAGATTGAAGACATCCCCTTGGAACATTCGGCGGTAGTTAGGCAATGCGACGTGAACATCAGCGCCCAACTCAAAGAGAGCTGAAACCAGAGAAGCCGAAACGTCAGCCATGCCTCCAGCCTTGGCTGACATTCGCTGCGCCATATTCCCCATCCCTGGTGGAAGATAGGTGATTTCGGGCGTGCAGATCAGGATGCGAGGACGCTCTGGTTTGGGTTGGGACATTTTGGGATAGGAGAGAACCTTAGGTGAATCGGCACAGCCGAATATCCATCCAGTTCTGGTGATGAACCATTTAGGAGCATTGGTTACGGATGTGAATAACCGTGAATAACTCTCTGATACCTAGCCAAAACGGGAGCCGAATGGACAGCCCAAACCGCATTCGGCTAGGTGATTCACCAATAAAAAAATCTCAGCAGATCCCTTGCCAGAACGCGAAAACTGATGAATTTCTTGAGCGGTTCGTCAGATTCCACTCTCGGCAAGATGGCGGATACAGAACTGAGACCAGGTTTCGAGACGCTCGAACAGCGGTCCATTGAGCTCTTCCAAGCTTGTAAAGCCCAACTCGAGCAATGCATCCTCGCGAGAACTTACCCTGTCAGAGGATAATTCAACCAGGTGCACAACGCCCAAATGGACCTGACCCACAGGATTGCTGTCGTCATTGAGCAGGGCGATGATCCTGTGATTGTGGTCCGTGGAGAGATGGAGTTCCTCCTCAATTTCGCGTGTCACGGCTGCATTGTAGGTGTCGGCACCGGTCTTGCCACCATCCATATCTACCGGATTGATATGCCCGCCCACACCCACCGATATCTTGGCGTGAAGACGACTTTCCCCTCCGGCCTTACCACGAGTGTAATGGAGGATGCGATCACCGTAGCGAAAAATACAATATGGAATGAGCTGCTTATGGCTGGGATCATCCTCAGCGCCCTCACGATCGATGAAAAAATGGCTATTTGCGTCTAGCAGTTTGGCGATGACCTCGTCCATGCCCTCGGTACGGATTCCCTGAAAAGAGCCAAGTTCATCGAGTAGTGCACGCTTTACGACCAACACTTGCTCTCCTGCATATTTCGACATGGTTCGGATCATAATAAAGGCTCCCCCGGTTCAAAGACTAGAGTTCCTGAAAATCCTCAAAAACTTCAAAAAACCTCTTGCCCAGCAAGTAGCCTCACACTACTTCTCCATCCCACCCGAAAGGATGACCTTAAGGGGCGTTAGCTCAGTTGGTAGAGCACTTGCATGGCATGCAAGGGGTCAGCGGTTCGAATCCGCTACGCTCCACCATCCATCCTTCTGGCGAAAAACATGCCGTTTTAATCGGTGTTGAGCAAGGTATCATCAGAACTTCTTAGAGGTAATCGAAGCTCATTTCCTGCTTGTGGTGTCACCGAAGAGATGTCGTCCCGCAAGTCTGAGTTGCAACCAGACTCGTGGCAGATGGCCTGGTGATCAGAAATGACATTACGGCAAGATCCGCCTATTCTGCGGGTGATTCTTTCAAATTTGGAATGATCTCTTCCTTTGCCTTCTTAACTTTGGTGTTTTCACGTTCGATCAATATAGTGATTAGAGCAAATAACATCATTGAACCAATGGTTGCATAGAACACCCAGATGGCATCCTTGCCTGCGGTGAAGCCGTAATTATGGAGACCCACACCGAGAAAGTTGACGTGCCACCAGGAAAAGGTCACCACCACCGCAGTAAATAGTGAGGCGATGTGAATGCCCCACTCTTTGATAAAGCCACCAAGGCGGGCATGCAAAATAGCCAAGGTCCAGATCACGATCATGAGAGCACCGTTCTCCTTGGGATCCCAACCCCAAAAGCGACCCCAAGAATCGTTGGCCCAAATGCCACCAAGTACAGTACCTACCAGCGAGAGCAATAGAGTGAAACATAGCATGCCATAGACAGCACGGGTTAATGGTCGGCGCATTTCCCTGTTACCAGCATCTAAGCCAAGTCCGCGCATCAATACGTAAATAGCTGAGAGGAAGGCTGCAAGCAGACCAGCCGAGTAACCGAGGGTGATGGTGATCACATGAGTCGTCAGCCAGTAATTTGAATCCAGCACTGCGACGAGCGGATCCATGTGATCGCTCGCATCACCAAGTTCGTAACGGCGTGCCAAAAGAATGAGAGCCGTTCCAAGAATCGGTCCGATCCCCAGCGCAAAGCGCCTCCTTGTCATCCATTCAGTGAGCAGGGAAATTACCACGATGGTAGCACCAATAAAGATGATGGTATCATACAAATTACCGATGGGGGGTCGATGCATGATAAGACAGCGTAGGATGATCGCCCAAACACAGCAGACCGCTCCGATAGTAGTAATCAACGCCGTAAGCCAGTAGCATGCCTTGCCCGCGGCACCACTGCCGAACGTCCACATCATCAGGGCACCAATGCTACCCAACAGGAAGAAGGCCATGGCCTTAAGAAACCAGTCGGCCTCAAAATAGCCGTGCTCCATGTCGATGGTCGCCACCGATTCCATGCCACTACTGCGCTTATCAATGTGCTGATGAAAGTTTTTCAACTCTTTGAAAAACATCTTCTGATCAGAGGAGGCCCTTGCCAATGCCTCCATGTGCACAATGTCTTCAATCGATGTATTTGGATTCGCCCGTTCACCCGTCATCACGCCCATGATGAGTTCGCCCGCACTATTCCACTTCTCATTTTCTTCCACGGTGGGCGGGAAAGGATAGATGCTGAACTTTGAGAAATTGGACTGTTGAACGATCTGCTGAAGCAGCGAATCCATCTGCGGGCCAATGCTGCCACCTGTGGCCTGTGCCTGATTGATCTGTTCGCGAATGCGTGGCGCTATTGCCATAAAGGCACTGATATCTGCACGCTGGTCGGCCCCATTCTCGCCCCCCGAACCAACCATCAGAATACCACCGCGGGCGAAATTGAAGTAAACGAATAAACTCTCAAACCTACGGACATTCTGTTCAAGGTCG
>JBMYMN010000012.1:0-28367 GCA_049597355.1 Luteolibacter sp. | reverse complement strand
GAAAGTTCTTATCTTCCTTTCAGACGCCAATTTCAAGACGCCAATTTCAAACCTCAAAGCAGTCTCAATACAAAATGGTACAGGAGGACGGGATCGAACCGCCGACCAACCGGGTGTAAACCGGTTGCTCTACCGCTGAGCTACTCCTGCAGATCGGTGTGCTGAGAATGATGGGTTGGAAGCAAAGGATCAAGTCAGAAGGCATCAGCAGCCAACATCAATTCCTCGCCCTTGGGTATAATCACTTCCTTATGGATGTTGCCGTATCGAATTTTACAGACTCCATCGCCCGAAATATTGCGGAGTAAAACCGTGCTGAGGCTGCCGTCACTCCATTTCATATCGATTTCATAGCCACCACGCAAGCGCATGCCCTTGACCGACCCTTTGGACCAGGCTTTGGGAAGAGCGGGGAGCAGTTGAATGTAACCCATGTGAGACTGGGCAAGCATTTCGTTAACCGCTGCCGCAAATCCGAAGTTGGCATCGATTTGGAAAGGCGGATGCGTGGTCCACAGATTGCCATGGGTTCTGGTTTTAAGAACGTCCGCAATCAACTCGTGAGAAATCTCAGCTTCGTATAACCTAGCATAGACGCAGGCCTTGAAGATCTTACTCCATCCGGTCTTGCCGTTGCCACGCGCTTTCATACTGACCTTGGCAGCCTCCGAAAATCTCGGCGTGGTCGAGGGATGGATCTGGCGACCTGGAAACACTGCAAGCATATGGCTGACATGGCGATGTTGGCTTCTGGGATCGTCAATGTCCTCCATCCACTCCTGCAGTTGGCCCCACTTTCCAATCTTAGGACCAAGTAGTTTGGCACGCTTCGCAGTGAGCTCCTTGCGCAGGTCCTCATCCACGCCAAGTGCTTTGGCCGCATCGATGGTATTGCTAAATAGATCCCAGCACATTTGCTGGTCGTAAGATACGCCGTCGATCTGAGTCCGGTGCCCCTCCACGATTTCAACCTTACCGGTCTTTTCGTTGAGCTTCGGACCATGTTCAGGCGAAGTGCCGTCCGGAACGACTAAGGTGCCGTTCGGCAACTCCTTGAGGTGATCCAGCCAAAAGTGGCTGATCTCTTTCATCACCGGGTAAGCATAATGTTTGAGATATCCTTGATCGCGGGTGAAGGCATAGTGATCCCAGAGGTTGTTGCAAATCCATGCGGAGTCGCCTTTCTGGAATGAATACGTGGAACCACCGAACAGATTGTTCTCCGATCGCATCAACCATCCGCGTTTCACTCCCAGCGTCTTTCGGGTCTCCTCTTTGCGAACGTCACGAATGGAATCGATCCATTCAGCGAGTGGCACAAAGCATTCACCGAGATTGGCCTGATCCACGAACCAGTAATTCATCTGTAGATTGATGTCGGTGTGATAATCACAAAGCCATGCGGGGCGCATATGAAAGAGCCATAGGCCCTGGAGGTTGGCCGGTAGACCACCGTGCCCCGGGCGCGAACAGGAGATCATCAGGTAGCGGGCATAGTGGTAGAGCAGAGCTTCTAGGTCACCGTCGTTGCTCGGTTCATAGGCGAGCACCCGGTCTGCCGTAGGCATGGCCCGCTTGAGCGGATCGACCTCACCCAATGAGATGGCGAAGCGGTCATAGAGGCTGCGATAGTCCGTCAAGTGATCTTGGAGTAATCTCTCAAAGGACTTCACGGAGGCGGCTGCCAACTGTCGACGGATGGTTTTGTGAGGGTTTTGGCCTTTCCAGCCCTTCGCACGCTGATTGACATAATCGGTTTCAGCGGCAAGCAGCAGGACCAATTCGTTGCATTTCTCGAAAACAATGCGGTCTCCTTGGGTGCTGATCTTACCCCCCTGATTCAAAACACGAACCCCAGCTTCATACGTAAGGTTGATGATTTCATCATCGGCATACTCGCGACCTCGCAAACCCTTCGCCAAAAACTTGGGCCACCAGAAAAGGTCCTTGCTGTCGCCCTTGAGGGTGAGCGTATTACCTTCGGCTCGAGTAATAATGGCGTCCATCGCCTCCTTAGCATGTCCTTGTGCAACCGCGAACTGCGAACGGTGCAGACTATCAAGCCAAAGATCACCAGAAAGCGAACCCGGCCTATCGGCGCTGAAACGCATGACAATGACTTGGTCGGGATAACTGGTGAAATACTCGCGCATGTAGGTCACCCCTCCTGATCGATAGCGGATAGTTTGCACCGCGCGACTGAGGTCCAATTCGCGGCGGTAATCGGTGACATTCTGGTGACCGAACTTCACGTAAAGATCCCCAAAAGGCTGATAACCACCAGTGCGGTGCTCGTTACCCACCCACAGTGAATCCTCATTAAATTGAATGCGTTCGACGACGGTCGTCCCAAATACCGTGCAACCCAGTCGCCCATTACCGATGGGGTAGATTTCCTTGGACCAAATCGTATCCAATTTCCGCAGGTCCTTGGCAGCCGCCTCGCTGACCGTCACCGGTTTGTCGGACCAGAGTCTGTGAACCGCCGTATCGGCATGCGTCACCATGATCAATGCCACAGTGACACAACCCGCCGCTATGAGTCTTACATGATTCATCTGTGAAGCTCGCGTATACTAGTCGAATACATTTTAGAGAGAAAGAGAATTACTAGAATCTTCCTGATGTACCTGATGGAGTGGGATCTCGATGCCACATGTTATCAGTGCTTGCGAGCCAATGGGAGTAGTGATTTCCTATCGCCCTTAGATTTGATTACGAATGCACCTTCGCCTCTCCGATCAAGAACTTTCAACCCTGCTTCAGATGGTCAGCCTTGCCGCCGATGTGGCCGTCTGGAACCGCAAGGAGGGCGCTCAACATCAACTCGGCAACTTCGAGCAACTCGAGTCCAAGTTGCTGACCAAAGCCGTGCATAGCGGCCTCGGTGAATGGATCGAATTCGATACCGAGCATCAGCGCTACAAGTTGCGAGTGGACCTTGAACATCCGCTCTTCTTCCAGGAATGCTACGATGAGTTTCGCAACGAAAGCTTCTGGGACGAACTCGCCATCCGCCTTGCAGACCGAGACCTCGCCAAGGCCATCGGCCAGCAGCAATTTGAAGCCCTAAGTGAGCAAGACCGCCGTGCCCGTACTAAGCACATCGAAAAACGCTACTGGGATGAGTTCACCAAGCGCGGGGTCGAGCGCATCATTATGTTGCACCCTCACGAAGAGGGATAACCAATTTGCATCCACATATGAATAGCATCCTCGAAACCACAACCAACTGGGTTCAACCACATCTGGCGCTGATCGCGTTTTCTTTCGTCTGCACCCTGTTGGCTCTTTATGGTGTCGGGTTGACCCGCCTCTGCAAACACCTGATGCGCAACTACCCATTTTGGATTCGCGTATTCATTTTCATGGTCTTGAGCGGTGTGGGCTATGGTTGGGCCACCAGCAAACTCACCGACCTAATTCGCAACCATATTCTCGCCGCTGCCGGCAACTGGCTTGCCGTCTGGGTGCTACTCATCTTCATCGGCCTTGGTCTACTGGCTGATCGCAAAAAGCAGGTTTAGGCCGGCCAAGCCGGATATGTTGTTTCCTTCTTCTTGGCTCTTGCCACACAGAGATAGCGAGTCACCAAAACGACTTGCCTGACAAGAAGCACTGAGGTCTCGTAAATCCATAACTATTTGGTTTTCTCAGGTTAATCGAAAACTTTTGGCGGGTTCACGGGTTTACTCCGTTGATTTCATGCCCTCATTACTCTGCATCTCATGCCAACCCTCACCATCACCACTCTCATCGGCGGAACTCAGCGCTATAAGATCAGCCCAAATCGCGAAACCGTAACTTTGGGTCGCTCTTCCAAAAACGATATCCAGATCTCCTGTGAATCGGTCTCCGGGCAGCACGCTACCTTGCACAAAGTCGAGGGTGGCTACTTCCTACGTGACCGCGATTCCACCAACGGCACCAAACTTGACGGTAAGAAGGTTTCCGAAATCCACCTCGAGGGTAACATGAAGGTGCATCTGGGCGACGTCGCCTTCGACTTTGTCCCCGACGGCATCAAGAGTCAGGTCAACGAGCGGGCCAAGACCTCCAGGGCCGATGGCGATCGCGCAGCCAGCCACGATCCCGAACCGGAAAACAATCCAGTGGTCCTCGGGCTGGCTCTGATGGGCTCGGGCCTCATTGCCCTCGGCTTCATCGTGTTGCTCGGCATCGATGCCGTCAAGGCCATCGCCGAACGCGGTCAGAACTTCATCCTCGGTGGCGGAGCCTTGATCTTCGCCGGCATCATCACCTTGGTCTCCATTCTCTTTGTCACCGGTCGGGTGAAAATCCCCAAACTCGTCCTCCAGTTCGATGACAAGGACGATGAGGATGAGGACGAAGACGACGACGATGATTCTGACGAAGACTCCGAAGAGGAGGATTCCGAAGATGACGACGAAGAAGTCGGCAAGGCTCCCAAGGAGGAAGACGACAAAGACGGCGAGGAAGAGTCCAAGAAGGACTGATCACTCAGAGCCCCGCCACCTGCCAGCCGTCGCGGTAGGTGCGCTTGAGTAGGTCCTGTGCGGCGGTGTTGTTGGCGATCTTCATGGCCGCCGAATCCCACTGCAGCACCTCATCTGGCACGCGGATGGCAACCGTTCCCAACAGGATCGCCTCAGTCATGGGAGCGGTCTGCTCGAAGTGGGATTCGGTCATGTCGCCACCCAGACAGGCGTCGACAAAGTGATGGTAGTGATTGCGCGGCTTGAGTTTCGGATAACGGTGCCCCTTGAACTTCTCGCGAGGGTAGAGGCGGGGCGCCGATTGATGTGGCAGGAGCATCGCCCCCTCGGTGCCGATCACCATCGCTGACTCCTCGGGATACTTCTTCATGCCGGCGATGTCCTGCACCTCTTTGGGCGGAAACATCCTGCCATCAAACCATTCGACTTTGAGCTCATCGCTTGCGGTCATCTCGTTGCCCGGAAACATCCAGGTGATGTAATCGGACTGCGGCCAGGTGTCGCCACGACGCGCGGCAGACTCCTGCCATGACTTCTGGACCTCGGCAACGACCGTCTTGGGCGCAGTCAGTCCCAAGCCCTTCCAGACCGCGTCAAAGATATGACAACCGATGTCTCCCGACCAACCGGTTCCAAAGTCCTGCCAGGCGCGCCACTTCATCGGATGGTAAATGCCGGGAGCAAATGATCTTTCAGGAGCGTTCCCCAGCCACAGATCCCATTCGAGATTGGCCGGGGCCTTGTATGCCTTGTCCGGACGTGGGCCGACCAAGCGATAGGCATCCACTGCTCCGGTACGGTTGGAGCAAAGCACGATCCGCTTGACCTTGCCGATCACCCCCTCTTTCAGGAGTTGCACCGTCATGCGATCGCCCAAGCTCGAGGCATACTGAGTGCCGAGTTGGGTGATGACGCCGGCTTTCTTGGTGGCATCGGCCACAACCCGACATTCTGCCACATCGTGGCAAAGGGGCTTCTGGCAGTAGACGTGCTTTTTGGCCGCCAGCGCCGTCATCGTGATGGCGGCGTGCATGTGATCGGGCACCGAGACATTCACTGAGTCGATCTTGTCGCCTTCCTTGGCCATCAGTTCGCGCCAGTCGGTGTAGAGGCGTGCACCGGGAACGCGTTTGCCCGCAGCCGCCAAGCGGTCCTTGTCGACATCACAAAGAGCCACGACCTGCACCCCATCGTGAGCGAGGAACTGCTTGAGATCATTGGCACCCATGCCACCCGCACCGATGCAGGCGTGGTTGAGTTTGGCGTTGGGAGAGGTTTGGGCTTTGGCGGTCGCCACGGAGGCAAGACCAAGGGCCGAGGTGTGAATGAAACCCCTGCGGGTGATGTTGGAGTGCATGAGTGTTCAGTGTAGGAATGATTGAAGAAATTGAGGCCGTCGCATCGTCGCGACCAGCCTACATTTACGCCCTTTCTCTCGGGATTCGCTACGACTCTTGGCTCATTAAATGGCACTATAGTCTCAATAAAGTTCTTTAATGAGCACTATATTGCATCAAATAATACCCTAAATGGCGACTTCGCGCGAAAACATCCAATTCAGCCAAGGACATGCCTTTCGCCTATTGCGCTGGACCGAGGAGATCCGTCAGGTGGAGGAAATCCTCGAACCCGGCGATGCCATCTCGCTTCAAGGGCGTGGCGATCAATGGCATTACCATCCTCAAACCGAACTCACTCTGGTGCAAGTCGGCGAGGGCACGCGCTACATTGCCGACCACATCGAACTCTTCCAACCCGGCGACTTGGTCCTGATCGGTTCCAATGTTCCTCACTACTGGCACGTGCGCGGCAAGTCTTCAGGCCTCGCCATCCAGTGGCTCTTTCCCGAAGAGCATGGCATCTGGGATTTCAGCGAAGCCGCCTCGCTGCGGACCTTGGAAGAGCAGGCGCGCAAGGGACTGCACCTGAGCGGACACACCGCCACCAAGGTGCGCGACTTGATGGAGACCATGCATCAGCATGCCGGCTTCACCAAACTCACTCACTTGCTCTCCATCATTTCCACACTCATCCAAGCTCCCGGCACGGAACTGCGTTCACTCTCAACTCGCCCCTTCTCGCTGTCGGGGTCTGACGAACACCAGGAGATCATCCGGCGCGCGGTTAGCTACATCATCGCCCATTACCGCGAACCCATTCGTCTAGACACGCTTCTTGATCTCACCGGCATGAGCCGCGCCACCTTCGCGCGCCAGTTTCAACTTCATGCCGGTCGTTCCTTTTCGACCTTCCTCAACCAAGTCCGCCTGCAAGCGGTATGCCGTGCCTTGCGCGACACCACAGACCCCATCACGAATATCGCCTTGGAGAACGGCTTCAACCAATTGTCTTTTTTCAATCGCCTGTTCCGCCGTGAGTTCCGAATGAATCCCTCGGCTTATCGAAAGGCAAACCACACAAGGCAGGCTCGGCCTTGCCTGTTCCCTTGACCCCACATGATCAGGCCAACAGATCCTTCACCACGTGGCCGTGGACGTCGGTCAGGCGATAGCGGCGGCCCTGGAAGGTGTGGGTCAGGCGGGTATGATCCAGGCCCAGTTGATGAAGCACGGTCGCGTGGAGATCGTGCACGTGCACAGCTCCGGGCGTGTAGTGATGCTTTGAAGGTGTGATGGCCATACCATTGGCGTCGACGATGTTGTAGCCAAAATCGTCAGTGGCACCGTAGCTGTGACCGGCTTTCACACCGCCGCCCGCCATCCAGCCAGTGAAGCAACGTGGATGGTGGTCACGGCCATAATTGGTGTTGGTTAGTTTGCCTTGCGAATAAGATGTACGACCGAATTCACCGCTCCAAATTACGAGCGTATCTTCGAGCATGCCTCTCTGTTTGAGGTCTTTGATCAAGGCGGCGCAGCCTTGGTCGGTCTCCTTGCACTGCGCGGCGAGGCGTTTGGGCAAATTGTTGTGCTGGTCCCAACCAGGATGATAAAGCTGGATGAAGGGCACGCCTCGCTCCGCCAGACGACGAGCCATCAGACAGTTGGCAGCAAATGTCCCCGGCGTTTCAACATCATCGCCATAGAGCTCCTTGACGTAGTCCTTTTCATCCGAAAGGTCGGTAACCTCGGGCACGGAGGTCTGCAAGCGGTAGGCCATCTCGTATTGCGTGATACGGGCTTCAATCTCTGGATCGAGCTCGCTCTCGAAATCCATACGGTTCAGTGAGGCAATATGGTCGAGTAATGCCCGGCGACCGGATCGGCAGGCCCCATCGGGATTGGTGAGATAGAACACGGCGTCCTTGCCGGAGGAGAAGCGCACGCCTTGGTAGCGAGAGTCGAGGAAACCGTTACCCCATAGGCGTGCGTACAGTGGTTGATCAGTGGGCTTTTTGGTCACCAATACAACATAACCGGGCAGGTTATCATTGGGAGAACCCAGTCCGTAGCTGACCCAAGAGCCCATGGAGGGACGACCCGCAATCTGTGAGCCGGTGGCAAAGAAGGTCATCGCCGGGTCATGATTGATGGCCTCGGTCCACAACGACTTCACGAAACAAAGATCATCGACCACGCTCGCAGTGTGAGGCAACAACTCGCTGACCCAAGCACCAGACTCACCGTGTTGGTTGAATTTGAACTGCGAACCGGCAAGTGGGAGGATGGCCTGATTGCCCGACATACCGGTTAGGCGCTGACCTTTGCGCACCTCGTCGGGGAGACCCTCACCGTTGTGATCGTTGAGGTAGGGCTTGTAGTCGAACAGATCTTGCTGAGCCGGACCACCCGACATGAATAGGTAGATCACGCGCTTGGCCTTGGGCACTACGTGTGGCGCAAACATGCCTTTGCCCGTGGTCAGGGCAGAAAGCGCAGCCGCACCAAGGCCATGCAACATGCGGCGGCGAGTTGTATGAAGAGGGTGAATCATGGCAGGGGTGAGTAATAAAAGATCAGCGCACCATCATGTGCGCATCGAGGTTCAGCAGCGCTTGGGCGAGAGCAGTGTGGGTGGCGAGTTCAATCGGATCCAATTTCGCATCTGCATCAGAGTCTCCCACCTTCAACAACTTGGTAGCATCTGAGGAGCCACTCTTGAAAAATTCACGCTGCTCCATAATCAATTTGGTCAGCACAGCGAGTTGCCGGCGATGAATATTACGCGAGGTCACCTCGCGCCATGCCCAACTGGCCCGCTCAGAGTCTGTCTTGCCACCCTCCTTAAGGATACGCTCAGCAAATTTGCGGCCGGCCTCAACGTGCTGAGGATCGTTTAGGGTCACCATGGGCTGCAACGGCGTATTGGTCGGTATGCGGCGAGAGGAGCAGATGTCACGGGTTGGCGTATCGAAGACCATCATGTTGGGCGGTGTGGTGGTACGACGCCAAAAGGTGTATAATGAACGGCGGTAGAGACCTTCGCCATGATCACGCGTGTATTCGGGGAGGAAGTTATTGAGCACCTTCCACATCGATCCGGGAGCCTGGTAGGGTTTTACCGGCGGCCCACCGATTTTCTCGACCAAGAGCCCCGAATGATCGAGCACGGAATCACGGATCATCTCGGCAGTAAGGCGCTTGGAAGGGCCACGGGCCAACAGGCGGTTATCGGGATCGATTTCTGTCAACGCTGGAGTCTGAGAGGAGTCCTGACGATAAGTGGCACTCAACACCATCTGCTTGATGGCTCGCTTTAGGTTCCAATCATGCTGCATGAAGTCACGTGCCAGCCAGTCAAGGAGATGGGGATGGCTGGGTTGGGCACCCTGCAGTCCGAAGTTGTCGGAGCTCTCAACGATACCAATGCCGAAAATCTCCTGCCAAATGCGGTTGATGGTCACCCGCGAGGTAAGTGGATGATCGGGCATGACCAGCCAGCGCGCGAAGCCGAGCCGATTGCGGGGCTCATCCTGCGGGAAGGGCGGCAGCCAATCTGGGGTCTCGCGCTGCACCTGCTCTCCTGGCATGGTGTAGTCACCGCGCTCGAGAATATAATGCGGCACCGGATCAATCTCGCGCATGGTCATGATGCGAAAGATGCCATCGTCCATCTCGCGCAGAACCGTGCGCGCCGAGAGCAGCTTTGCAGTAAGATCGAGTGCCTTGGCATCTGCTGCGGAATGGAAGTAGTCGCGGAATTCAGCTTCGGTGGCTTGCAGCTTTGCAAGCTCGACATTCTGATACAGAGCGCGCACCTCCATGGCGGTGATGGCCCGACGGTGGATGGTGATCTCATCGATACCACCACCTCGCAGACCCACATCGCGACCACGAGCACCGAAGGTGATTGCATTACCAATACGGTAATCGCGGTCCATGGTATCCTTGATGAGATCTGTAGCCGCAAGTATGCCGTTGAGGTAAATCTTCATTCCGACCGCTTTCCCTGAGCCGTCACTGGAGACAACAACATGCGTCCATTGATTCGTGGGGATGAGTTCCTGAGTGGAAACCGAGGCCGCACAGCCGGGGAACTCTCGGCCGATGGTCCAGCGCAGCTTGCCATTCTCGATGAGAAGCTCATAGCCGGAATAATTGACGTCGAAGGAGGAGGTATTGGCGAACACCACCGCACGCTCATAACTTTCACCAGGTTTCAACCACAAGGAGACGGCCATGGGTTGCTCGGAATGGTTGATACCCATTGGGGCCACCCGAATGGCATCATCACCATTGGTCTGCAACCCTTGCCCGGTTGGAGTCTTGACCAACTTGTTGGCCCCATACTTCGCATTCTGTTTATCATCGGGTTTTTCGAGGCGAAGGTTGACTCCGGGTTTGTTGCCCTCAAAGCCGTAGTGCGCAGCAAAATGAGGCTGTGGGAAACTATCGCGCTTCTGATTCCACCTTACGAATGCCTGCTCGGCCTCGGCGGAGCCGAGATACGCCATGAGCGCAGCATGGGCCGCGTCGACAGCAGCCTGAAGGGCGACCTCATGCTCTTCCTGCTGCGGCGTATGCAGCTTCAGTTCGGGAGTCGGTAAAACTAGACCCTTATTCTGACCACCCTGCACCAACCCATGCTCATCGATGCTATTGAAAAAGGAACCCATCTCATAGAATTCGCGCATGCTGATGGGATCATATTTGTGATCGTGGCAACGAGCGCAGTCCATGGTCAGCGCAAGGAAGGCCGTACCTACCGTGTTCACACGGTCTGAGATGCCGTCCTGGCGAAATTCCTCGGCTATGGAACCACCCTCATTGGTCTTGCGGTGGATGCGGTTGAAGGCGGTCGCGAGTTTTTGATCCCTGCTGGGGTCAGGCAACAGATCGCCAGCAAGTTGTTCGATAATGAATTCGTCAAAAGGCAGATTTCGGTTGAAGGCGCGAATCACCCAATCCCGATATGGCCATGCGTCAGTGTGAATGTCGGCCTGATAGCCAAAGGAGTCGGCGTAGCGGGCAAGATCGAGCCAAGGCACAGCCATGCGCTCACCGTAACGGGGCGAAGCAAGCAGACGATCAACAACAGCTTCGTATGCCTTATCTGACTGATCGATGAGGAAATCGTCGAGCTCCTTTTGGCTCGGAGGTAGGCCGGTAAGATCAAAGGTCACCCGCCGCAACCAACGCTCGCGGGTTGCTTCAGCGGTTGGCTTAAGCCCTTTGGCTTCCAATTTAGCGAGGACAAAGTGGTCGATGCCGTTACGAGCCCAGCCCTTGTCGCGGATGGCCGGCAGCGCCACCACGTTAGGAGGAGACACAAACGCCCAGTGACGCTCATATTTCGCACCCTGTGAAATCCAATCCTCAAGCAGCTTGATGTCTGCGGCACTCAGTGTGAGGTGCGATTTGGGTGGCGGCATGATGTCATCCGGATCGGTGGAGCGGATGCGCTGGATGAGTTCGCTCTTGCGCGGGTCACCGGGCATGATGGCGCCGGCTTGAATGGCAGCACTTCGCACATCGAGACGCAGATCCGCATCGCGCTTGTTTGCATCAGGGCCATGACAGAGAAAACAATTGTCACTCAAGAGCGGTAAGATCTGACGCGCATATGAGATCGGCTCAGAGATCGACTCTTCCGCCGCCCACAATGGGTTGGGGAAAGCAATCAATAGAGCAATCCAGCGCAGCATCAACATAACGTAGCCATTACGACCAAAAGGCAAAGAAACTTTCGGATATGACCTATGACTGAATGCATGTGTATGGCCACGCAGCGAAGGGTATACGGCCAGCGAAATACTCTCGATGACAGGCCCAAGCATGGAGCTAAGTCGAACCGACGATGGAAACTCATCTCATGCGTGGCCAGTTCCATCCGATCTCGGCGTGGGAGCCAATATCATCTGGGCGACCCGTGACACTCACGCATCTGACCTAATCACGCGGCGGAAAGATCAACTCATCACCCCTCTGGGGCTTGATGTCGCCGATTGCGGTGACCGGGTTAGCAATGGCACCCTCAGGCGAGACATCAGAGACTTTGAAGCGGTAGAGGATGCCGGTATTGTTGCGGCGAATACCCAAAATACTGCCAACCTGAACCTGCTCGGGCATCATGACATCAAAGGTAATGAAACCTCCATACTGGGGATCGTCGACATAGTCGGTTACTTTACCCATCAACAGGGCTTGGGAAATGAGTCGGGCGCGGCGCAGGTCGTTGTCTTTACTCTCGAGCATCCTCTGGGCAATGAGGCCATCTTCCTCAATCTGCAACTTCGCGTCGAGTTGAGCTTGTCTGGCGGCGGCTGCCTGAGCTGCTTCGGCCTCGGCCAACTTGGATTGGGCCTCGGCCAACTGTTGCTCAATGGTCAACCCGGCTGGAGGCTGCGCGGCCAGAGAATTGCCGGTGGATTGCCCACGCTTCTCCATCTCCTGCCTGAGTTCGGCGATTTGCGTGCGAAGCTGAGCGATTTCCTCAGGAGAAGCACTCTCGACCCCCTGCCGCATCCCCTGCCACGACATAAAAATGGCTCCCAACAACAACGCTGCGGTAGCTCCCAGCAAGAACTTCATGGCATCCATGTTTCCAAATTGACGGGATCAACACTGATTGTCAACGCGGCGCACCACCTGCGAGTCTAGAATTTTCTGCTCGATAAGCCAAGCGATGGCCGGCAATTCCTTCCAGCCCGGGTGGCATCGCATCTGGCCCCACAAATAGCCGATCGAGAGAATTGATAATTCCAAAATCACCGCCTCCGTGGCTGGCATAGCCGTCAGCTTCCGGTTCAGGCACTGGGATCTGTTCAATTTCACCGCTGCCGTGATCGCGAAACCAAAGCTCGAAGGCACCACCGTCCTTTAGCGGCCCCCCGCCCCTGAGTGAACCCTTCGTACCGTGGACTTCGATCGTACGGTTGCAGTCAAATGCGGTCATGGTCAAAGAGGCGGTCACACCATTCTCCATTTTGGCAGCAACCACCTGATGATCCACCACATTGTTGTCACAGCGGTATACACAACGCCCCCAATCCGAGGTCCTGAGGAATTCCATGATAGGTTCCTCGGGAAGTTCGTAGGCGCCGGTTTCGCCTTCAGCACCAGGCATCACCATGCGCAAAAAATTGCGCTTTTCTCCGAGGTAGCGGTGAGCATCGTAAATACAATTCCCGGCCTCCGGACAACCGTCTGTGCAGCGCTCTGGTGCTCCCACGGGAGCATTCTCATTCTTGAACCAATCGAGGCTACCAAGGCTGGTAACCCCTTCGGGCTGCGATCCGGCGAACCAACACATCAGATCGGTATCGTGCGAGCATTTCGCGACGATCATCGGCGATGATTTCTCAGTGTTGGACCAGTGGCCACGAACGTAGGAATGAGCTTGATGAAAAGCCTCAACACCTTCCGAAGCGCGAATCGTAACCACCTTGCCGAGTTGACCACTGTCGATAAAATCACGGACTGCCATATAAAAGGGAGTGTAGCGCAGCACAAAGCAAGGAAGGATGCGAAGACTCTTCTCTACTGCCTTGTCGTGTAGTGCCTCGCAGCGCTCAAGGGTTTCAGCCGCCGGTTTCTCCAACAGCAAGTCATACCCCAACTCCATGGCTTGCATCGCGTGGTCGTAATGCTGCGCATCCTGAGTGGCGATGATTAAAAGATCCGCAATCTTACCCTCGGCGAAGAGGGCCTGATCGGAATCAAAGACCTTGATCGCGCCAGGTTCACGCAACTCGGCAAGGGTAGATGTCTTGGCCTCGTGGTGGTCCGCCACGGCTACCAACTCATAACGATCGGGCATGGTAGCAGCAATTCGGGCATAGGTGCGACCACGGGAACCGCAGCCAAGAATGGCAAGACGCATCAAACTCATGTGGAACAATCTATTCAACGACGATCAAGCATGATCAATACCGAAAAGCGAAGGACTTGAAAAACGCTCCCCCAATAGCTCTGGGTGGATTTGATTTAAAGCTGTTCGTATCTCAAAAATTGATATGATGCGTTCATGAAGTTGATCCGCTTTGGGGAGCCTGGTCGTGAAGATCCGGGCGTGCTGCTCGAGAATGGGCGCAGGGTGAACGCCAGCGGTGAGTTCCATGATTACGACGAAGGCTTCTTTGCCAGTGGTGGTCTGGATGCACTTGCAGAGTGGGTCAAAGAGGGATGCCCAGGAGCCAGGGAGGCTGACCCCCATGAGCGCTTGGGCCCGCCAGTTGCCCGCCCATCCAAGATCGTCTGCATCGGCAAGAACTATCGTGACCACGCGCTAGAGATGGGTGGCGAGCTGCCCACAGATCCGGTCATGTTCATGAAAGCTACCACTGCTTGGAGCGGTCCCAACGACGAGGTGATACTGCCACCCAACTCAACCAAACTCGACTACGAGGTCGAACTAGCCGTGGTCATTGGTCAGACCGCCAGCCGCATCGACAAGGAGGATGCCTTTACTCATATTGCCGGTTACTCCACCTTCTGCGACTACTCCGAACGCAGTCATCAACTTGAACTCGGTGGCCAATGGACCAAGGGAAAGAGCGCAGACAGCTTCGCACCCATGGGACCCTACCTGGTCACCACCGATGAAATCCCCGAGCCGCAACAACTCCACCTGTGGTGCAAGGTCAACCAAGAGATCCGGCAAAACAGCTGGACCAAAGACATGATGTTCACTGTCCCTCGATTGGTCAGTGAAGTCAGTCAATTCATGACCCTGCTTCCTGGCGATGTGATTGCCACCGGCACCCCCAGCGGAGTTGCCATGGGCATGGAAAACCCACGCTTTCTTCAAGCAGGCGACATGGTTGAATGCTGTGTAGAGGGTATCGGGTCCCTCACTCAACGTGTGATCGCAGGCTGAACCCTCATGAAAACCCGGATCTTCAGACATGCTCAGCGCTCTTGGCCGCATCCGGACAGACATGATGGTGGCGAGAAGATCGCCTGCCTCGTCTGTGATACTCTGCACGATGCGGCTGACTTGGAGGAGGGCGAGGCGGCTACCTGTAAGCGTTGCGGCCACGTGATGTATCAAAACCGCCATGCCTCACTGATCCGCGTAACCTGCTTTTCAGCCTCTGCTCTGCTGTTGATGATCGTCGCCCAAAGCCTACCTTTTCTTACCCTCAACGCCGCCGGTCTCCAGCGCGAACTGACACTGGTCAATACCGCGACCTCGCTGATGACCAGCGATGCACCCATTTTGGGCTGCTCGGTGCTGTTCTTTACCATTCTGGCTCCTCTTTTCCTGATCATCGGCATACTCTATGCAGCCACACCTCTGTTCTTCGGCCGCAGTTGGCCCTTAGCGTGTCAGGTATTGAAATGGATTTACCGCACTGAGCCGTGGAACATGGTAGAGGTCTTTCTGTTGGGCGTTCTGGTCAGTATCCTCAAGCTGGCTCAGGTGTCGGAAGTCGCAATCAACCTCGGTTTCTATTCCTTCGCCGGGGTGATGATCTGCATTGCTGCCGCACTGGCTGGCATTGATCGACGCGAACTGTGGGACCGCATCGAATATGCCCAGCACTACAAAAAAAATCATGAAACAGCATCACGTTAAGGCTGTGGACCACGATCTCGCCGGCTGCCGCACGTGTGGCAAGGTCAGCAGGATATCGGAGCATACGCACTGCCCTCGTTGTCACAGCCGACTCTACACCCGCAAGCCCAACTCAGTGGAGAACACCCTGGCGCTGCTGTGTGCAGCAATGGCGCTATTCATCCCTTCCCACGTGTTACCAATGATCACCGTCACCGAATTGGGCGTGGCGGTCGACAAAACCATCGTCGTTGGAATGGTTTCCTTTTGGAAAGATGGCGCCTATCCAATCGCCGTTGTCATCTTCACAGCCTCTATCCTAATTCCCATCCTCAAGGTGGGGGCACTACTGTGGTTGTGCGCCGCTGCAAAAGGCTGGCTCCACCCTAGCCCAAAGTCGCTGACCAAAGTGTATTCGGTGACCGAAGTGCTGGGCCGTTGGTCGATGATCGATATATTTGTTGTTGGAATCTTGGTATCGTTGGTTCAATTCGGCAACTATACCTCCATCATTCCCAAACCCGGAGCACTTGCATTCGGAGCCGTGGTCATGCTTACCATGTTCGCGGCAATGAATTTTGATCCGCGCCTACTTTGGGATCAGCTGGATCATACCGACCAACAGAAAAAGATTACCAGCAAGCGCCGAGTTGCCAATTCTCTCTCAGAATCCACCCATTAAAGCACCATGACCCACAAGGAAGCCATCCCAACCCAGCCTATCGTCCGCAGGACAAAGCGTTGGAATGTGGTATGGGTCATGCCCATTGTGGCATTGCTGATCGGCTCTTGGTTACTCTACAGCAACTTTGCAGACCGCGGACCGATCGTTACCATTCGCTTCGATACGGCAGAAGGCATCAAAGCTGGTCAAACTGAGATCCGCTGTCGCTCAGTCAAAGTTGGCATCGTGAAGGAGGTCAAACTTTCAGACGATCTCAATTCGGTGATGATCGTTGGTGAATTCAATGATAATGCCTCTCACTTGCTCAGGGAAACGGCGCAGTTCTGGGTGGTCAAACCAAGACTCTCCGCGGCAGAAATTTCAGGCCTCGGCACTTTGATTCAGGGAGTGTACATCGAACTCGATCCCGGCCAGAGCAGCGGCAAGCCTCGCAGTTTCTTTAGAGGTCTGGAAACCCCCCCCGCCACCAACAGCAACGTTCCGGGTAGGCGCATCGTGCTTCTGGCAGAAGAGGCGGGCGCGCTGCAAATCGGTGCCCCGATTTATTACAGTGGCTTCGAAGTGGGCCGAATTGAGAGCCGAGAACTTGGGGAGGATGGCAAGGAAGTTTCTTACGAGGCTTTCATTGAGGAGGATTACAGTCACCTACTCACTGACAACTGCCGCTTCTGGAACAGCAGCGGCTTAGCAATCGACATCGGTGCCTCCGGTGTCGTGGTAAAAACACCGTCACTTGATTCGATGATTTCGGGTGGTGTGTCATTCGGTCTGGCTAAAGGCATGAGTGGCCCCGGGACCCCATGCTCTGATGGCCATACCTTCAAACTATTTGCAGATGAAAGTGCGGCGCGGCGTTCCACCTTTCACCCCAGCCTCACCTTCCTCCTGCTCTTCGACCAATCGGTTCGTGGTCTCACTGTCGATTCTCCAGTCGAATTTCGCGGCATTCCTATCGGCCGAATTTCTCAAATCTCCACCGAGTTGATGGAATCCTATGACGATCCACGCATACCAGTCTTGATCGACATTGATCCATCGCTTTGTCGCCCCAAACACGACGGCAGCCAAATAGGCCTGGATACCAGCTTCTTTGTTCATGAAATCAAGAAGGGTCTGCGCGCCGGGCTCAAGACCACAAGCTTGGTTACCGGCGCCATGCACATCGAATTTAATTACCACCCGAAAGCCGAACCCGCGGAGATTTCGGCGATGGGCGATTACGCCACCTTTCCCACCGTGACCACCGGTTTCGCCCAACTCGAACCAAAGCTCAGCGGGATCATGGAGCAGGCCGAAGAAATACTGGAGAAGGTTGAAAAGCTTGAGATTGAAAGGGCCATGAACGCCATCGCTGAGGCTGCGAATGAGGGCAAAGACATGGCCGCCACAGCGCGCAAATTCCTCGAAGATGAGAAACTAAAGGGCATACCGGCCAACATTTCAGAGACTCTGGAAGAGCTTAAGACTGCCATCGCCACGCTGGGGCCGGAGGGTGAGATCAACCGGGACGTTGAAAAGACCCTAAAGGAACTGCGCGCCGCCATTGCATCCATTAAGGCTGTCGCTGACATCCTCGAAGAAAAGCCCAATGCACTCATCTTCGGCAAGGACCGGGAAAAAAAGAATGATGAAGACAACAGGAGAAAGAGCGGCCCGCGTAGTCGGCAGATTCCACCCTTCCACCCGCGATAGTCGCTTGGCCAAAAATTTCTCGATCAGCGATTTTCTTTACCGATTGCGTCAAGCTGGAGTGTATCGACAACGATGACATTTGGGGCATGATCGGTCATCCACACGACTGATCCATCTCCCGAACTCCTCTCCCCCGCCGGTAACTGGGACTGCGCCCGTGCGGCTGTAGCAGCAGGCGCGGATGCAATTTACTTCGGGCTACCCCGTTTTAACGCACGGATTCGCGCAGACAACTTTCACAGTAATGATCTGCCGGAGTTGATGCAATTTCTCCACCGCCATGGGGTGCGTGGCTTCGTGACCATGAATACCCTTGTCTTCACTGGCGAGTTGGAGGCAGCAGAACAACAACTCCGTGCCGTTGCCAAAGCTGGTGTGGACGCACTCATCATCCAGGATCTGGGCTTGGCCAAGTTGGCACGCGAGATCGCTCCGAACGTGGAGCTCCACGCTTCGACCCAGATGACCATCACTTCGCCTGAGGGCCTACAATTCATAGAATCCTTGTTCCCTCTTGAGCGCGCCGTATTGGCCCGCGAACTTTCGGTGAGGGAAATCGAACGCTTCAAGTCACCGCAAACGCCACTCGAGGTTTTCGTGCACGGCGCGCTTTGCGTCGCCTACTCTGGTCAGTGTCTGACCAGCGAGTCATTGGGCCAGCGCAGTGCCAACCGCGGCGAATGCGCGCAAGCTTGCCGCATGCCCTACGAGATTGTCGTGGATGGCGAGACACAAGACCTTGATGAAGTTCGCTACTTACTCAGTCCGCAAGACCTCGCCGCCGTCGATATGATTCCCGATCTTATGAGAGCGGGGGTGAAGTCCTACAAGATCGAAGGGCGCCTAAAGACACCCGAATATGTCACTGCGGTCACTCGCGTGTATCGCAAGGCCTTGGACGATGCCATACAGCAGGCGACATCGAGTGTCACCCATGAGGACAAATATGCGCTGGAGATGACCTTCTCGCGCGGTCTCTCCACCGGCTGGCTGGCTGGCACCAATCACCCCTACCTCACCCACGGTCGCTTCGGCAAAAAGCGTGGCCCGTTGCTGGGCACCATTAAGAATGCACAAAACGGCTGGATTACTCTAACCGACACCACCGGAGTGCCCATTGCTGCAGGCGACGGCGTGGTCTTCGATGCCGGTGAGAACCGCGACCTCGAACAAGGTGCGCGCATCTGGAAAATCGAAAACGACCGCATTGTGTTTCACAAGCAGTACAGCGGTATCAACTTTGACCGCATCAAACCCGGTCATACGGTTTACAAAACTTCCGACCCCAAGCTAGAGAGCGAACTGCGCAAAGCCTGGCAAAATGCCAAGCTCGAACCCGAGCGCGAGACCCTGAATCTTATCGTAGCCGGCAAACCGGACGAAACTCTGAGCCTCAGCGCCAGAGGCATTACGGTGAAAAGTGTAGGTACCCTGCAAAAAGCCACTAAGCGCCCGCTCGATACCGACACCCTGAGCAAGCAACTCGGCCGACTAGGTGACAGCACCTACCGACTCGGCTCTCTCGATAACCAATTGGAAGGCGACTGCCACATTGCCGTTTCAGCTCTCAACCGCTTGCGCCGCGAACTGGTAGCCAAACTCGACAAGCAGCAAAGTACCTCTGTCTACCAGACCTCTGCTACCTCCTTTGCCGATCTTCTTCCAGCTGAGCAAACATCCGAAAAGGAGCCTTCAATTACGGTGCTCTGCCGGACCATGGATCAGGTCGAAGCCGCTGTGGAAGCAGAAGTGGACATCTACTGCGACTTTGAAGACCTCCGTCGCTTCAAAGACGCCGTGCAGGTGGCGCGCGGCAGCAAGAGCAAGATCCTCCTCGCAACGCCGCGCATCCTCAAGCCCGGTGAAATCGGTTATCTCAAACTGATTGAACGCGCGGAACCCGACGGCCTGCTGCTGCGCAATCTCGCCTCTCTAGAGCACTACCGCAATCGTGACGATCTGACCAAAGTCGGCGACTTCTCACTCAACGTCGCCAACCCCATCACCGCAAAGCTGCTCAAGCAAGAGGCCAAACTCGATCGCCTCACCGTTTCCTACGACCTCAACATCGGCCAGGTCCTCGAACTCGCCAATCGCACGCCCAGCGACTGGCTCGAACTGACCCTCCACCAGCACATGCCCATGTTTCATATGGAGCATTGTGTGTTCTGCGTCTTTCTCAGTGAAGGCACCACTTACAAAGACTGCGGACGCCCCTGCGAGAAGCACGTCGTGCATCTCAAGGACCGAGTCGGCCAACTGCATCGACTACAAGCCGATGTCGGGTGCCGCAACACCCTCTTCAATGGCCGCGCCCAAACAGGAGCTCGCTTCTTCAATGCTCTTCTTGGAGCGGGCTTAAAACAGTTTCGTATTGAACTACTCGATGAAGACAAAGCCACGGCCCTGCGCAGCATCCAAACTTACCGCCAATTCGTTGGCGGCGAGATCAACCAGGATCAACTCATGCAGGAAGTCGAAGCGCTTGAAAAACTCGGCGTGACTGAGGGCACCCTGTTGGAACCTTAAGCTTCACGGCTCTTCAACACCTCCAGTTTCTCATCAAGACTTTTACAGATTGTTTCGAGTACCTTGATGCGTGCGAACTTCTTGTCGTTGGCCTCGACCAGAGTCCAGGGCGAACGGGTGGTGCTGGTGCGCTCGACCATTTCATTCACCGCCACTTCATACTCATCCCACTTCTCGCGATTTCGCCAATCCTCCTCGGTCAGTTTCCACTTCTTGTGGGCCCGGTTCTTGCGCCTTTCAAAGCGCTTGGACTGCTCATCTTTGGTGATATGCATCCAGAATTTGCAGACAACGGTATCGTTATCGATCAACTGATCCTCAAATTCGTTGATCTCTGCATAGGCGCGCTTCCACTCGCGCTCGGACGCAAAACCTTCGATACGCTCCACCAACACCCGGCCATACCAAGAACGATCAAAGATCGTCACCCGACCCTGCAGCGGCATGTGGCGCCAAAAACGCCATAGATAGTGATAGTCGTTTTCCTCATCCGAGGGCGCACCAATGGGAATGACCTGAGAAATCCTTGAGTCAAGTCCTGGAATGATACGGCGAATGGCGCCACCCTTGCCCGCTGCATCCCAGCCCTCGAAGACCAATACCGTAGACACACCGCAATCCTTGGCCTCGCGGGAAAGCTGATCCAGACGCCCCTGCAATTCCTCCAAGCGTTGGCGATAAGCACCGTCTTCATAAACCTGAGTCATATCGAGATGACTGAGAATGGTGACATCTGGCGTGGGGTTGTAAGAGAGGCTTTCGAGTGACTTGGCAGCGTTCTTGGCCTTCTTTTTTGGGTCTTTCTGCGCATCCTCATTGTCCGCCATCACCTCCATGTGCTCTCGGATACGATTGAGGAGGGTGCCGGCAACGGTTAGGCTGCGGTAATTTTCGTCGGCGCCCTCCACAATGTGCCATGGTGTCCGACCGCGACTCGTCTTCGTGATGGCGCGCTCAGCCACCTCTATGAATTGATCGTAATGTTCCCAGTTTTCCCAGTCGCGATCCTTCACGCGCCAACTGGTGAGTGGATCGTCTTCGAGTTGCTTGAGGCGGTTCTTTTCGTCCTCCTTGCTGAGGTGCATCCAGAATTTGACGATGAGAACCCCGTCATCGGCGAGAGCCCGTTCGAAGGCGAGGATGAGTTCTAGCGACTCTTCGAAGTCCTCATTGCTGATGCGATTGTAGACCCGATCCTGAATGGGATCCGAATACCAAGCACTGTGAAAAAATCCAATCCTCCCCTTGGCTGGAAGGTCCTTCCAGTAGCGCCAAAAGAGTGGGCGCTCACGCTCCTCCTGAGTGGGTTCACCGTAGGCTCTGGCGAGCAACCAGCGCGGATCCATCCACTCGTGAAGCAGGTTGACAGTCTCGCTCTTGCCAGCACCATCAACTCCGGCAAAAAGCACAATCACCGGGAAGGGCGCCTTGCGCAGCTTTTGCTGGATCTCAAGCAACTCCAAACACAAGGATTCGGACTGCTCGTTGTAGTCCTCCTTGGAAACGGTTCTGCCCAGCTCGGCGGTGTCAAACATGACGCATTGAAGCTAACCAGCCCAACGCCTCACCGAAAGGCAAAAAGCCAGAGTCAAAACAGCCTTACTCTCCAGGCGCGGACTTCGGAGCCACTTTGGGAGAGGGCTTGGCTAAGTCTGTCGGCGCACTCTGAGCAGTGGTTTCATCTTCGTTGACCTTTGCGGCCACCGGTGTGATTAACATCGGCAGGAATAGGGCCAAAATGACCGCCAGCGCCGAGCCAAGGAAGGCCTTGCCGGCATCACGGAAGATGAGATTGGAGACCTTGTTCTTCGAGCGCATCTTCAAACGAATGGCGATGCCAACCTCACGGCCAGCGAGTAGTCCGAGGAAGACCCAAGTGGTACTCATCGGCATCTTCTCCGGCCAGGGCACATCCATGCCCATGGAAGTGAAGAGCTTGGGGATGTAATCCACCTTGAAGAACAGCAGCACCAATCCATACAGCAAATCGATGAAGGTGGCTGAGCGCACATCCAGCGTATTGGTTTTGGTCGTCACGACCTTCTGGATCTTGCCGCCCTTCTCCTTGAAGAGATAGCCCTGCAACAAAACCATGCCGCCGAGTGAAAGTGCCAGACCCCACCAGGTCAGTTCACGAGGCAGATAGGCGAAGATATTGGCCAGATCCTGAACCAGCCACATCGACCAGAGGAAGCCGGTGGAGCACCATTGAAAGACCATCCAAATGGGGTGGAGTTCGTTATGAGGCTTATGGCCGTCTTTCTCGGCCGCCACCTTGCGCTCCATCAGATAGATGACTGCGGCATAGAGAAGGATACCGACTCCAAATGCGATGCCGTAGCCCACCAGAGACTTTTTCATCATCGACTCAAAAAGATCGACTGCGGCCTTGGGTGTTCCGCCCTGCTGCGCCGCCACAAGACCCTTGAAGGCAGTGAGAACTAAAAGCGAAGTGCTCACAGGAATCCCCATCCGCGTGAGAATGACCAGACAAAGAGGCGGCAGCACAAAGAGCCAAGTGATGGCACCGCCATAGGATGACGGATGCGGGATGTTCTTTCCTTCAGCCGCCAATCGACCGAAAGCCGGATCACCCCCGTTGGAAAGCCAGCCCCAGGTCACCGTCACAATCATAATACCTGAAATCCAGATCCAGAGAATCCACCACGGACGCTTGGAGTTCGAGGCAAGAAAGGTGCCGAGGGTCTGAATGGAGTCGTTTGCAACAATCGCATATGCCGCGAGCGCAAAGCCGATGATCATGAAGATTTCAGTCATGGATGTTTGGGTGCTGTCTAATCCAGTAGTACCCTCAGAAGCAAACGATTTGGGGGACAGAGCGCAATCCCGAAAATCGCCTTTCTTATGGATCAGTCTTTTGCGTAGCGACCGAAGCGGAATCGCTCCAGCTCGGGAATACTGCGCTCACGCTTGAGAATGGCCTCCAAGTTGGCCACAACCCGGGGATGATCCCTGGCGATGTCGTTCGTTTCCGAAATGTCTGCCTCAAGATCATAGAGTTCCATGAGCGAATCGGGATTCTTCTGTAAGCCGCGCTTGATACCCTTCCACTTGCCCATGCGCACGGCAAGTTGGCCTCCGTAACCTGCAAAATCCCACATCAGGAAATCCTGTTTCTTCTGCTCCCCTCCGGTGAAAGTCCGCAGCATGCTGATGCCGTCACTCTTCGGAAACGCCGTGCCACCAATCTCGGAGAGGGTGGCTGGCAGGTCGTAGTGGGCACTCATTAGGTCACTCGTAATACCCGGCTTGATCTTGCCCGGCCAACGCACCACCAGTGGCACGCGGATGCCACCTTCATAAAGCTGACCCTTGAGGCCGCGCAATTCACCCACGCTCTCGAAAAACTCATAGTCAGCCTGTGCTTTGAGGTGGGTGGAGCCATTATCCGAGGTAAACATCACGATGGTATTGTCATCGATGCCAAGCTCTACCAGCAGGGCCATCAACCGACCCACTTGCGCATCCATGAAGGTGATCATCGCGGCGTAACAGGCCTTCGGTGTATCGTGGGGTTGATAGCTGCCCTTCATGTGTGGCGTTTCGGGCCACTTGCCTTTGTATCGGTTCAAATACTCGTCGGTCACTTGTAGCGGCAGATGCGGAATGACAGTCGGGTAGTATAGAAAGAAGGGCTTATCCTTGTGTTTCTTCACAAACTCGAGTGCGCGGTTCGCGATGAGATGCGGCGCGTATTGCTTACCGCTACGGCCGCGGGTGTTACCCTTGAGCAGATGCAACTTATCGTCATCCTCAAGATAGAGCGGATAGAGGTTGTGGGCGTTGCGCTGGCAATTGTAGCCATAAAAGCAATCGAAGCCCTGATTGAGAGGATCTCCCGTCGTGCCCTGACCACCCAAGCCCCACTTGCCGAAGCAACCGGTCACATAGCCGGCAGCCTTGAGGGTCTTGGCGATGCTTGGAGAATCCGCGGGGAGTGGCGTCTGCCCCCCAAAGCGGTCCTTGGCAGGATTCTTGATCTCGCCGTTGTTGCGGATGTAGGCGTTACCGCCATGGCGACCCGTAATCAGGTTGCAGCGGGTGGGTGCACACACGGCTGAACCCGCATAGAACTGGGTAAAAATCATGCCCTCTTTGGCGATTTGATCGATATGGGGCGTCTGGATCTTTTTTTGGCCATAGCATCCCAACTCCCGATAGCCGAGATCATCGGCCATGATGAGGATGATGTTGGGCTTCTTATGAGCGTGAGCAATTCCTAAGAATGCAAGAGCAAGGCAGAGTATCCATTTCACTGGGGTAGTCTCATGTGAATTACTCTGATGGCGAAGCACTAAATCGGCTTGGCCTAATGGTGCGATCACCCCACCCTATCGCTCGGCCCATGAAAACCGTTCTGGAAACCATCGACGGCGGCACCAGCTACCTGGAGAAACGAGGCATCGAGGATGCCCGCCGCAACATGCAATGGCTGGTGGCCCACCAACTCGGCTGCTCAAGGATGGAGATCTACACGCAATTCGACCGACCTCTAGAGGAGGCCGAGCTCGCACCGCTGCGAGAATCGCTCAAGAAGCGAGGCGAAGGTGTGCCGCTGCAACATCTGCTCGGCACCGTCGCCTTCCTTGACCACGATTTCAAATGCGATGGTCGGGCACTCATCCCCCGCCCGGAAACCGAAGAATTGGCCGAGTGGATTCTCTCTTGGGAACTACCGGATCACTTGACGATTCTCGACATGGGTTGCGGAACAGGTGTGTTGGGGCTGAGCCTTGCCGTCGAGCGGCCAACTTGGGATGTCACTCTTGCTGATGTTTCGCCCGAAGCACTGTCACTCACAAGAGAGAACGCCGAAGCCCTGGGGCTCGGTAAGGTTCAACTGATAGAAAGCGATCTTTTCTCCGCTGCATCGGGCCCCTATGACGGCATCATCTCCAACCCACCTTATGTTGCTGAGGGTGAGCGCTCCGGCATGTCCAAGGAGCTCGAACACGATCCGAGTCTGGCACTATTCAGTGGCACGGACGGCCTCGATCTGATCCGCCGACTCATCCCGGAAGCTTTCGAGCGACTCAATCCCGGAGGCTGGCTGGCCATGGAAATTGGGCACGACCAATCCGCCGTGGTGAAGGAACTAATGACTACTGCTGGCTTCATCGATATCCATATCAAAAGCGACCTTTCCGGCATTGAGCGCTTTCCTGCGGGCAGAAAACCCCACTAATCTCTAACCCCGCCCGACAGAGGGCGATCACTTCATGGATAAACTCATCGTTCACGGCGGCAGCACCCTTGAGGGCTCGATCAACATTTCGGGTTCCAAGAATGCTTCTTTGCCTGTTCTGGCTGCCAGCCTGCTGACCGAGGAGGACTGCATCATCCGACGAGTACCCGACGTCTCGGATACCAACTACATGATTCAGATCCTGAGTGCCTTGGGCGCCGATGTGGAGCGATCGTCGGGAACGGTTCGCATCACGTGCTCCAAGATTGAGGACACCGCTCCCTACGAACTGGTGCGCCGCATGCGCGCCTCCATCTGCGTGATGGGACCTTTGCTCGCGCGCCTTGGCAAGGCAGTCGTCTCACTTCCCGGTGGATGCGTGATTGGTGATCGCCCGGTCGACCTCCACCTGCGCGGCATGGAAGCCCTCGGTGCTAAGATCGACATCAAGGGTGGTGACATCACCCTCTCCGCCAAGAAAGGACTGAAGGGCGCGCGCATCAATCTTGCCGGCTCCAACGGCCCTACCGTGTTGGGCACCGACAATGTCATGATGGCGGCCACCCTCGCCAAGGGCACCACCGTGATTGAGGACGCGGCTGCCGAACCCGAAGTGCTCGACCTCGCGAACTTCCTGAATGGCATGGGTGCTAAAATCACGGGTGCCGGAACCCGCACCATCACCATCGAGGGGGTCGACTCGCTTCATGGTGTGGAGCATACCGTCATCCCCGACCGCATTGAGGCCGGCACCTTCATGGCCGCAGCCGCCCTCGCCGGCGACGGGGTCATCCTCAAGCGCGTGAACCGTGAGCACCTCGCCACAATCACCGAAGCGATCGAAGCTTCCGGTCATAAAGTTGAATTCAACAAGACCGGCACCCAGTGCGCCATCCACCGCGGCCACAAAACCGTAGGCGTGGATCTGGAAACCTCTCCCTACCCTGGATACCCCACCGACATGCAGGCCCAGATGACAGCTCTACTGGCCACTACTCCTGGCATTAGCGTGATTAAAGACACCATATTTCCCCAGCGCTTCATGCACTGCGCTGAACTCAAGCGCATGGGAGCAGACATCAAAATCGACAATGGAACGGCCGTAGTCCACGGCGTAAAAAAGCTGACTGCCGCCCCAGTGATGGCATCGGATTTGCGGGCCTCCGCCGCTCTGGTTCTCGCTGGACTGACGGCCAAGGGATCCACCACCATCAGCCGGCTGTATCATATCGATCGGGGCTACGAGCACATCGACGAAAAGCTCCTGATGCTAGGGGCAGAAGTTGAGCGTGTGAGGGATTGAAAGTGCCTTTGATGGGCTTCAATGTCTTTTTCGTGTTAATCAAACATCTCACTCTGATCCTCTCGCTGTTGGCCGGTTCCGCCATCGCCTACTCAACACCTGAGAAACCCAATATCATCTTCATCATGCTCGATGACTTGGGCAAAGAGTGGATCAGTTGTTACGGCGCCGAAGACATCAATACGCCCAATATCGACGCTCTCGCCAGCGGCGGAATGAAATTCGATAACGCCTATTCCATGCCGCAGTGCACACCCTCTCGCGCCACTTTACTCACTGGCACCTACCCCTATCACAACGGCTTTGTGAATCACTGGGATGTCCCGCGCTGGGGTGTCGGTTATTTCGACTGGAAAAACAAACGCAACACCACCTTCGCCACACTGATGAAGGACCTGGGCTACACCACCTTCGCCACCGGCAAGTGGCAGATCAATGACTTCCGCCTCGCGCCCGATGCCATGAAAAAGCACGGCTTTGACGACTGGGCCATGTGGACCGGCTACGAGACTGGCGTAAAGGCCAGTGCCGAGCGATATCAGAATCCCTACATCCACACCGCCAAAGGCAGTAAAACCTACGAGGGCAAGTTCGGCCCCGACGCTTACATCGACTACCTCATCGACTTTATGACGGAGAACAAGGGCCAACCCATGTGCCTCTATGTGCCGATGTGCCTACCCCACACCCCCTTCGTCACCACACCCGATGAACCGAAAGCCAAAACCAAACTCGGCAAGCACAAGGCCATGGTACGCTACGCCGACAAAATGGTCGGGCGGATCGTTGACGCATTGCACAAACTGAAGCTGCGTCAGAGGACCCTCATCATCTTCACCACCGACAACGGCTCCACCGGCAGCATTACCGGCAAACGCAATGGAGTAAGGGTCAGGGGTTCCAAAGCAAAAGAGGTTGAAGCCGGCTGCAACGCGCCTTTCATCGTCAACTGGCCCGGCACCACGCCGGCCGGTGTGACCACCGATGCCCTGACTGACTTCTCTGATTTGCTACCCACTTTTGTTGAACTGGGTGGCGGCAAGGTATCCGCTGAGCTGAAGATCGATGGTGTCTCGATTGCTCCGCTGATCATGGGCAAGGCCAAAGATAGTCCGCGCACGTGGATTACCGCCCTCGGCCACGGCCCTGCTATGCTCGATGACAAGGGCGTGCGCGGTAAAGAGAACTTCGCCACCCGCGTGATTCGCGACAAACGCTACAAGATCTGGGTTTCCAACCAGCGTAAGGTGATCCGCCTACACGACCTGCAGGAGGACCCATGGGAAAAGGTGAACCTGATCAACAGTGATGAACCCCAACACAAACAGGCGATGGCAAAACTCAGAAAAGTGCTAGAAGACATGCCGAAGGTGGATGCTCGACCGATGTATGAAGACCGCGCCCCAAACGCTTGGGATAAGAAACTAGAGATTTACAAAAAATAGGGCTGGATCCAACAATGCCCTGATCCAGCAGATTGGCCACTAACGTGGTCTCAGAAGCCAAGCGCCGCACAGAGAGAACCCTCAGAGCCGCCCAGCGATGAGAATATTAAACTTGCGCGGTTAGATCTCA
>JBMYMN010000011.1:0-28544 GCA_049597355.1 Luteolibacter sp. | reverse complement strand
TCGACTCTTCTACATCGCCTCCGCTCCGGAATTTTTCGACGATATTCTCCTGCATCTCAAGCAGGCCGGCCTGAACAAAGCCAAAGATGGCTGCTGGTCGCGGGTGATTGTCGAAAAGCCCTTTGGCACTGATCTCAAGACAGCCCACCATCTTAACGAAGTGGTCAACGCCACCTTTGAGGAGAAGGATACATATCGCATTGACCACTACCTCGGTAAGGAGACTGCCCAGAACCTGATGGTGCTGCGCTTCGCCAATGCCATTTTCGAACCGCTATGGAACAGCAAGCACATCGATCATGTGCAAATCACCTGCTCTGAGCATCTCGGCATGGAAGGCGGTCGTGGTGCCTACTATGATTCCGCAGGTGCCCTGCGCGACATGGTGCAGAATCACTTGCTGCAACTACTCTCCCTGGTGGCCATGGAACCTCCGACCGATCTCAGCGCCGATGGAGTACGCGATGAAAAGGTGAAGGTGATCCGCTCGCTTCGCCAGTGGGACACCCCGGAGAAAGTGGCTGCCAATGTAATCCGAGCCCAGTATACAGCCGGGCACGTCAATGGTGAACCGGTTCCTGGCTACTGTGAGGAAGAGCGGGTTGACCCGGAGTCTAAGACCGAGGCGTACGTGGCCCTGCGCCTAATGATCGATACCTGGCGTTGGAGTGGCGTGCCCTTCTACATTCGCATGGGTAAACGACTGCCCAAGAAATCCACTGAGATTTCCGTCCACTTTAAGGATGCCCCGTGTGTGCTCTTTAACACGACTAGTGGTGGGTTTGCGGGCAATGCGGCTGGCACCGGTGATAATGTTTTGGTCATTCGCATCCAGCCTGACGAGGGCATCTCTCTGCGCATGGTCTCCAAAATCCCGGGCAACAGCCTACGTCTGGAACCTGTCAAGATGGACTTCCACTACGCCACCAGTTTTGGCAAGGCCAGCCCCGAGGCTTACGAACGACTTCTGCTCGATGCCATGGCCGGTGACGCCACTCTTTTCGCCCGCCGTGATGAAGTCGAGGAAGCATGGCGTTTCATCGATCACATCGAACAGGCCTGGCATGAATCCACGAATCCTCCGCCTATGGCGGAATTTGTCGCCGGCTCTTGGGGGCCGCGAGAGGCCGACGATCTGCTGCAAGAAGATGGCAACCAATGGCGCAGACTCTGAATCGCAAAGTCAGCGCAGCTGGACACCTTGGTTGATCCTGACGTTGCTAACCATCATCGCTTCGTCAGCTGTGTTCCTTCCTGCGGGAATGGTGCCGTGGCCAGAATGTCAGATTCATAAGCACAGCGGCATGTATTGTCCAGGATGTGGTGGAACCCGCGCGGCGAGAAGTCTGGCTGGTGGTGATGTCATGCTAGCCATGCGGCAAAACATCTTGGTCTTTCCAGTGTTGATCGGATCGGCTTGGGCGACTTTGGCCTTCGCAGTCCGTCGTCTAACTGGACGCAACTGGTGGAGCCCCGCAAGTATCGGTTGGCGCACGATGTGGATCCTGCTGGTGTTGGTGCTGATCTTTACAGTGCTCCGCAATACGCAGTTGGGATCATTCCTCAGTCCCTGATGCAAAACAGGACTACCACGACCTTTCTGATTAGGCGTTGACGGCTCTGAGTATGCGCTATCAACGCAACTTTGCGTGAATAGACCTCTTGAATAACATCAGAGCGAAGCTGCTGCTTAGAGCTCTGAAGGAAGCATGACTTCTCATGACCAACGGGCGCGTTTGTTTTGGATATGGAAATGAACTCGTGGATCCGCTACTTGCAAACAACTCGATGAAGATTCTTTCCTTGATGCCCTGCAAACTCGCCTTGTGCTTTGTCTTCTCCTCTTTCCTCTTTGCTGATGAGCCATTGGTTACCGTAAAAAAACCCAACGTGATCTTCATTATGGCCGATGACCTCGGTTGGGGTGATATGGGCTGTTACGGCGCCACCCACTTCGAGACTCCCGCCTGTGACCGCCTTGCCAAAGAGGGCATGCGCTTCACTGACGCACATTCGCCATCGGCCGTTTGCACGCCCACCCGATATTCTGTACTCACCGGCCGCTACGCTTGGCGCACTTGGCTCAAAAACTGGGTGCTGCAAGAGAATCACCCGCTACTAGTGGAGACCGACCGATTGACCCTGGGTAAAGTCTTTCAGCAAGCTGGCTACCGAACGGGATGTGTGGGCAAATGGCACCTGGGGTGGGGTGACAAGAGTGGAATTGACTTCAGTAGTGAGGTGAAGCCCGGTGTGCTCGAAACCGGCTTCGATGAGTTTTTTGGCGTGCCCTTTAGTCATAACAGTGGTCGAGCGCTACAGGTCTTTATGCGAGATCGCAAAATCATCGGCCTGCCGGAGGGTGCGAATTACCGGGACAAGGAAGCGCAAAAGAAAACCCGTCGCAGTCTTGAGGATACGGCAATCGATCTTAGCAAGGAGGCAGTCGCCTTCATCGAGAAATATCAGGACAAGCCTTTCTTCCTCTATTACCCGACCACCAATGTTCACTTCCCGCTGACACCCAATGAGCGCTTCAAGGGCAAGACCAAGACAGGGATTTACGGTGAGTTTGCTATCGAGTTCGATTGGGTGGTGGGTGAGGTGCTGGATGCACTGGATCGCTGCAAAATCGCTGATAACACCATTGTCATTGTCACCAGTGACAACGGGGGGCGCCCGCCGGTGTCGAAAAAGGAAAAAGAGGGTTGGAACCCCAAGCACAAGGTCAACGGCCCTTGGCGTTCGACCAAGCGTACGATCTACGAGGGAGGTCACCGGGTGTCACTCCTTGTGCGTTGGCCCGGTATGATTGCAGCTGGTTCGGTCAGTAATGAAACCGTTTGTCTCACCGACTTTATGACGACCTTTGCCAAGCAGCATGGCATCGAGCCCCCACAGGATATTGTTGAGGATAGCTTCGATATCATGCCAGTGCTCAAGGGCGAGAACTACAAGAGCCCGCTGCGCCCCTACACCATCCATCATTCGGTGAACGGACAGTTTGCGATCCGCAAGGGCGATTGGAAGCTGATTGAAGGCAGTGGTGATGGCGACTTTCCCCGCAAAAAGGAGGGTGGTATTGATGTGGTCCGATGGAAGCCGGAGCTCAATGATCAGGGAAGACCCAAGCGTCTCGACTACTTCGATCTTAAGTTCGACGACCAACACCAACTCTTCAATCTCAAGGAAGACCCAAAGGAGTCAGTCAACCTTGCCAAGATAAGGCCCGAGAAGGTGAAAGAGTTGTTAGATCTTCTTGATATGAGCCGTGCGAGAAAGTAAGCTGCCGGTAACTAGGCCATAAGCTTTTGATCCAATGAACGGTATTGGATGGCTTCGAGGATGTCTTCACTGCTGATGACATCCCGGTTGGCAAGGTCGGCAAGGGTGCGGGACACTCTGAGAATTCGGTCGTAAGCGCGGGCTGAGAAGTGCAATTCGTGCATGGCCTGTTCAAGTAAGCTGAGGCCGGCGGTTTCGGCTTGGCAATGCATCTTCATTAGGCGCGGGCTGAGGGTGGCGTTGGTCATGATGGAGTTGGCACCGAAGCGTTCTTTCTGGCGTAGGCGGGCGGCGTGCACCCGCTCACGGATACTCGCCGAAGACTCACTCTCGCCACCTGAGAGATCGCGAAACTCAACACGTGGCACTTCCACGTGCAGATCGATACGATCGAGCAGGGGTCCGCTCACGCGCTGGCGGTAGCTTTCGATCTGGCGCGGTGAACAGCGGCAGTCGTGCTTGGGGTCGCCAAGAAAGCCACATGGGCAGGGATTCATCGCGGCCACCAGCATGAAGCGCGAGGGGAAAGTGAGTGAGCCCGAAGCTCGGGAGATGGTGACTTCACCATCTTCGAGTGGTTGGCGCATGACCTCCAAGGTCTGACGGCGAAACTCGGGCAGTTCATCGAGAAATAGCACGCCGTGATGCGCGAGTGAGACTTCACCCGGTCCCGGATTGGAGCCACCACCGAGCAGGCCGGCATCAGAGATGGTGTGGTGGGGAGAGCGAAAAGGGCGTTGGGCGAGTAGTGAGATCTGGCCCTTGAGAGTGCCCGCGACCGAGTGGATTTTAGTGGATTCGATGGCCTCCTCCTCTCCCGGTTCGGGCAAGATGGTGGCAAGACGCTTGGCTAGCATGGACTTACCAGTTCCCGGAGGTCCGCACATCAGAAGATTGTGGCCACCTGCTGCCGCGATCTCCATGGCCCGCTTGACTAGATGTTGACCTTTTACTTCGGCAAAGTCGATGTCCTGACTGCGGCGAGCGCTAAGGAAGGCTTCGCGGTCATGAGATTTGGCTTCAATACTGATATCGCCGTTGAGAAAGTCCCAAGCTTCCCGCAGATTGTGTATCGGAAAGACTTTGATGCCCTCAATGGCAGCGGCTTCTTTCGCATTCTGCGCGGGCACCAGCAGGCGAGTGTGTCCGCGCTCACGGGCCTCGCAGGCGATAGAGAGTACGCCACGCACAGGGCGCACGGCACCATCCAGACCGAGCTCACCCACCACACAAAAGTTATCGGCGTCAAAGTCGCGGTTCATGCTGGCGGCGACGATGGCGATGGCGATGGGTAGGTCGAACGAGGGGCCTTCCTTGCGCAGGTCGGCAGGCGCCAGATTGACCGTGATGGTGCCATCGGCGAGGAGTAGGCCGGAGGCGGTGATGGCCGAGGATACGCGCTGCGAGGATTCACGCACGGCGGCGTCCGGTAGGCCAACAATGAAGATTCCGGGTTTGTCGCGACCGCTGGCGTTGACTTCCACTTCAACTTCGCGGGCATCGACGCCATGCAGAGCGGCGGAATAGATGCGGGTGATCATGAGCATATGAACACCATATATGAAAATCATATACAATGATAATTTATGACTTAATCAATCTCACAGCACGAGCTGCGGGGTCTTTGGAGGGCTGTGGGCCCGAGTCAGAGGATGATGTCCTTGACCACGTGCGGGTGCTCGACGCCGGTTAGGCGTGCATCAAGCCCCTGGAACTTATAAGAAAACTGGGCGAAGTCGATTCCACAGAGATGGAGCATGGTGGCGTGCAGGTCGTGGACGGTGACTTCATTTTCGACGACTCCGTAACCGAGTTCGTCTGTCTCGCCGTGGCTGATGCCGCCCTTTACGCCGCCACCGGCAAGGGCGATGGAGAAGGCGTTGATATGATGGTCGCGTCCGCTGCCTTGGCCCATCGGTGTACGGCCGAACTCACCACCCCAGATGACTAGAGTGTCATCAAGCATGCCGCGCTGTTTGAGGTCCATGATCAGGGCGGCTGATGCTTGGTCGGCGGATTTGGAAGATACCTCCATGTATTTCTTGATGTCGCCGTGGTGGTCCCAGCCGCGATGGTAGAGCTGCACGAAGCGCACGCCTTGTTCAAGCATCCTGCGGGCGAGTAGGCAGTTGGAGGCGTAGGTGCCGTCACCGACTTCCTTGACACCATACATATCAAGAGTGTCCTGAGTCTCACTCGACATGTCGGTGAGCTCCGGCACCGAGCTTTGCATGCGGAAGGCCATTTCATATTGGGAGATGCGGGTCTCGATCTCGGGATCCACAGTGGTCTGGCTCTTGTGGCTATTGAGGAACTTTACCTCATCGATGATCTGGCGCTGGGTGGACTGGCAGATGCCTTCCGGGTTGCCGATGAAATGCACGGCATCTCCTTTGGATTGGAATTGCACACCCTGAAAACGGCTAGGTAGGAAGCCGGCTGACCATTGCCGCGAGGACACCGGCTGTGGATTTCGGCCTCCCTCTGGCTTGGAGATGAGCACGACGTAACCTGGCAGGTTTTCGGTTTCGGCACCGAGGCCGTAAAGCAGCCAAGAACCCATGGATGGACGGCCCTTGATGATGGAGCCGGTATTCATGAAAGCGTGGGCCGGATCGTGATTGATCTGCTGGGTGGTCATCGAGTTGATGATGCAGAGTTCGTCTACAACCTTGGCCATGTGGGGAAAGTAGTCGGAAACCCACAGTCCGGATTGGCCGTGCTGTTTGAAGCCGGTGACTGGACCACGGGCGACCAGTTTTCTTCCCTGCAGCTGGGCGAGCTGCTGACCTTCGGTGAAGGATTTGGGGAATTCCTTGCCGTCAATTTTTGCGAGATCGGGTTTGTAGTCAAAGGTCTCGAGATGGGAAGGACCACCAGCCATGCACAGATGGATCACACGCTTGGCTTTGGGTGCGACATGCAGGGCGTTATCGAGGATTCCTGGCCAAGCTTTTTCATTGGCACTTTGGCCAGCGGTAGCTGCCATGGAGCGATTAGCAATCGAAGCTGCTGCCATGCCACCGAGACCGGCAAAGGACTTGTGGAGGAAAGTGCGTCGGTTGATCGACATCGCATGTTCGGGGTCGAGATACATCGAGTGGTGCGGTTCGAAATGAAATTAGTAGCGGGTGATGGTCTCGTGGAGATTGAGAAGGAGTCGGGCGGTTTGAGTCCAAGCGGCGAGGTCGACCTTATTCATACCCTGTGGGACTTGGGTGATGCCGATATTGAGGAAAGCTTCGGCATCGTCGTTGCCTTGTCTGAAACTAGCCGCCTGACGCGACTTGTAGTTAAGGATGTGCTCGCGCTCGGTGTTGTCAGGCGCACGGTTGAGAAGTAGCTTGAACATGCGGTCGAGTCGCTTTTCGTCTGCTGCTTGGGTGTCTTCTTGAATCACACGAATGGCGAAGGCACGGGAGGCTTCGACGTAGACTGGATCGTTGAGTAGGGTAAGGGCTTGTTGGGGAATGTTGGCTTGCAGACGGTCGGCGGCGCATTCGTCGCGGGCAGGTGCGTCGAAGTTGGCCATGGTCGGTATCAGAAAGGTGCGTTGCCAGTGCGCGTAGACCGAACGGCGGTGTTGGCGATCATCCAGGTGCGCCGTGTATTGGCGTATGGGGAAGTTGAGGTTGGTGTAGTAGTTGGCCGGTTGATAGACGCGAACAGATGGTCCACCGACGTAGGACTGATTGAGAACATCGCCAACAGCGAGAGCCTGATCGCGGATGAACTCTGCATCCAGTCGGCGGGCCACCTGCTGGGCAAAGAGTTTGTTGTAGGGATCGGCTTCGGTAAGATTTTTACGTTGGGCCGATGCCTGACGGTAGGTGTGAGAATTGACGATGAGGCGGACCATGTGCTTCACATCCCAGCCGGATTCACGGAACTCGACGGCCATCCAATCGAGGAGTTCAGGATGAGTTGGCGGTTCTCCTTGACCACCGAGGTCGTCGAGGACGTTGGAGATGCCACGACCCATGAACTGTTTCCATAGCCGATTCATGAAGTGACGCGCAGTAAGAGGGTTTTCGTCGGCGACAATCCAGTTGGCGAGATCGAGACGAGTGAGCTTGCGATCCCGGGGTAGGGAATCGGTGGGCAGGAAGGATAGCACTCCGGGTGTTACGAGTTCACCGTTGTCGTTGGTCCAGTCACCGCGGGGTAGGACACGAGTGGGAAATTCGGGCTTGTCGACTCTGACGGTTACCAAAGTCCGGGTCCAGCCAGAGCGCGCGTCACGGATCTGTTGTAACACGTTCTGGTAAGCAGTGGGCAGTTGTTCCGGGGCAGTGGAGCAGAGCATCCAAGCGACTTTGCCACTGGTAGCGAGTTCTTTCCTGAACGTCTCGGTAAAGGCAGGCTCGCCGGCGACAGGATCCATCAGCGGAGACTGTGAGATGCGAACTGCAGAGGCCGTGTTGCCTCCGAGTTCCACGAACAGTTTGGCATTGGTGGAGACCTTGATGGGAGCCTTTAGGCAGAAGACCGCTGTCTGAGTCTGTTGGGTCAATGACTCAGGATACTCGAAGACTGGTTTGGGGGCGGACTGCCAACCCAGTTTGCCTTGGAGCTGCAGGCTGCGGCGATCACCGTGCGCGAGGCCACCCGCAAAGCCGTGCTCGCGGTCGAGGTCTGCTTGGCTCCAGCGGATGGCGATGGGAATGCGTTTGCCATCGGTTGTTTGGAGGTAGAACTTGGGCTTGAGAGTGAAGTGGCCGCCGCTCTCGCGACCGACGTGACCACCCTCTGGATCAGGGAGCACTTCGATGCGAATGCTGCCAATATGAGTGTCAACTACGGGTAGCTCAATGGTGGTCTTTTCGTCTTTCTTGGGCGAGCCGCTGAAGCGAATCACATCGTCACTCACCTCACTGGGTGTGCCCTTGGCAGAGGTGACGCTGGTTGCCCTGAGTTTGGCCCAGCCATCAGGATTAGTGGCAGCAAAGGCGCGCAGCTTGGCGAGTTCATCGGATGTGGGGGCTTTACCGGGATGATTCTCGAGGGCAGCAATGCCTTGGTCACGAAGCACATTGAGCCGCTGGATCAGAGATTTGGGACGAACGATGCGCTCGGGGGTGAAAGCATCGCTATTGCCGTTATATTTGGTGCCGGGGCTGGTGGAGTTGTAGGCACCCCATTGCATGACGTCGTCAAAGAATGCCGCGAGCGAGTAGAAGTCTCTTTGTGAGATGGGATCGTATTTGTGATCGTGGCATTCGGCACATCCCGTGGTTTGACCGAGAAAGGCAGCTCCAACCGCACGCACGCGATCGGCGGCATACTTGCGATAGTATTCCTTGGGCTGAGCTCCGCCCTCGCGGGTGACGAGGTTGAGGCGATTGAAGCCACTGGCAATGTGCTGTACTTCGCTGGCGTTGGGCAGGAGGTCGCCGGCAAGTTGCTCGCGGACGAACTCATCAAAGGGCTTGTTGGAGTTGAAGCTGTCGATGACGTAGTCCCGATAGGGAAAGATCCGCTGGTTTTGATCTCCATGGTAACCGACGGTGTCAGCAAAGCGCACAACGTCTAGCCAAGGAACAGCCATACGCTCGCCGTAGGCATCGCTGTTCAGGGCCTGCTCGATCTGAGCTTTTGGGTCGGCGGGGGTGTCATCACGGGGAGGAAGTCCGGTGAGGTCGAGAGCGAGGCGGCGGCGCAAGATCTCGGCAGATGCTGCAGGCGAAGGTTTGATGCCTTTCGATTCAAGATGACTTAGAATAAAAGCATCGATGGGGTTGCGTACCAGCGCCGTATATTTGCTTGGCTTGGGAACCTGAGGACGCTTGAGCGGAATGTAGGCCCAGTGATCCTCATATTGAGCGCCCTGCTCAATCCATTTTCCAATCAACTTCTTTTGAAAGTTGCTGAGTGGTTTATGAAATTTAGGCGGGGGCATTAGTTCTTCAGGATCGTCACTGATGATGCGCAACCAAGCCTCACTCTTTTTCAAGTCGCCTGGTATGATTCCACGAAGGCGATCAGATCCCTTGAGTAAGGCATACGCACCTTCTGAGGTGTCCAATCGGAAATCGGATTCGCGGGTGTTGGCGTCGAAGCCATGACAAGCAAAGCAGGTGTCCGAAAAGATAGGACGGATATGGGCATTAAAGCTCACCACGTCGGGCAGGGTTTGCTGCATCACGATGGGAGTATCCTCATCGCCCTGATGTCTTTCTGTGTGATTTGCTGCATCCTCTTTGGAACAAGCTGCCAGACCCATGGCCAGAATACCGCCACATATTGACAGGGTAGCGACTGTCAGTCGTTTGGCGAGTGGATGCGGCATGGCAAGATACATAAGAGAAACGACGATGTTCTACAATTCTGTTTGGCTTATGAGATACTCCTCATGCACATTAAAAATTACACAAGCACACGCCCAGTGAGGAATTTTTTGCGATGCTTTGAGAGTGAATTGTTGCTCGGCACAGCCGCTTTTCCATTTTAATGTCTGTAAGTGTTAATATGCACACACAGATGAGTTGTGCTACAGGTGTATCAGAAACTTCAAATTAGGCGCACACTGATGGCGAGCTCTTTACGGCGAAGCTTTAGTCTACACTGATGCCCTCGGCGTGCAGCACCTCACGCAGCGCATCTTCCATGCTACGGCGAGCCTGAGCGGTGGTGCGGTGAAGAAAAGCGTGAAGCAGTGCGTCGTCGGGATTGCGATCTTCACATTGGCGGCTGTAATTCTCGAAGGCGGAAAGAGCCTGTAGCAGACCGGCTAGGTGCTGAGGGCATTCGCATTCCACGGTGGAGGAAATGGTACTCAACTTAGCAAGCTGTTCTTGAGTGAAGCTTTTATCGGGAACTGGTGTATGGTCCGAGGCGATGTGGTTATCGGAATTCTCATCGATTTGGTTGAGCTGAACCACACATTCCCTGAGAAGCTGCGCTGGGTCTACCGGGGCTCTGAGTGTATTCAAGCCGGCTACCGTGCGGACCAAGGCATTGGCTGTGGTGGAGTTGATGAAGAAGTAGATCAGGAGGCTGCGCTTCGCTCCGGTCTGCCGCACCAGCTCGCGGATACTGGCGATCACCTCTGGGAAGAGGGTGTCGATTTCAATTACCAGCAAGTCTGCTTCGGGTAGTTCCTTCTGGTTTAGGGCGCTCTCAATGGATTCGTGTTCAGCTACGATATCTGCTTCCAGCAGGCGATGATCTCTGAGCTTGGTTCCCAAACCTGCTCCGATAAGGAGGATCGTGCTGCGTTTTCTCGAGCGGTGATTGCGGATACCCGCGCGGGAGCGAGAATGTTCGGTTAGCAATTTGCGTAGCTGCCCATCCTCGAGAGAAGCGATGGTCCGAATGGGATGACCCACGTCCACAAGCTGTTTGAGGAGGCTTAGACGCTCCGCATCGGCTTCGGTGTAAAGGCGTCGGTCGGTATCGCTGCGTTGGGGTTGGATGGCGGCATGGCGGGCTTCCCACATACGAATGTTGGGTGTGGAGATGCCGGTTCGGCGTGCAACCGCACCGATACTCAAGAAAACGGGTTGTGGTTTACTCATATATTAAACAAAAAATTAACAGATATGACAAAACTCGATTCTGTTTGATTATATGCAAGCAATAAACCTAATTTTGTTCATGTTTTTGGCATGTTACATCGCAATATGATAAACAAAAATTCATGTCTTGCTCCCAGGATAGTCTCTACCAAGCGTGCGATTGCTGATGCCAAGCGCCAGTCCATTCAGTTCAGCTACATGAATCTGATTGGTGCAATGCTTCAGATGCCTGTGGATGAGGTGCCAGCGATCATCAAGCGAGCCTCGAACTTGGAACGCTGAATTGATTACGGTTCTGGGATAACAACCGACAGTGCTACATGACCAAGCTCCTTGATGCCTTTGTTGGCTCGCTCGTTGCGGACGCATTGGCCATGCCCGGTCATTGGTATTATGATCGTCAGGCCTTGCGGCGCGATTACGGTTGGTTAAGTGAGTACACGGAGCCACGCAATCCGCATCCGGACAGCATTCTATGGCGATCACATTACAAACCGAAATCTGAGGAAGCCGATATTCTCCATGATCAGGCGAAATATTGGGGGCAAAGAGGCATTCACTATCACCAGTTTCTCAAAGCCGGTGAATCAACGGTGAATCTAAAGCTCGCTGTTGAACTGTATCTGCTCATCAGCCGTAGTGGCGTCTATGATACTCAAGCATGGCTAGAGCGCTACATTGAGTTGATGCGAACTCCAGGCTGGCACGGGGATACTTACGTCGAGGAGTATCACCGTGGATTTTTTGAGCGATTGGCGAATGGTAAGTCACCAGAAAAATGTGGGATTCGTGACGAACACATCGGTGGCTTGTCTCAGGTGCCAGCCTTGGTTTCAGCTTTGGCTCCTGACTTCAACACCGTGGAGATTGTCAAACAGCACGTGGCCTTGACTCATCGGCATTCGAATGTCCTCCGGGCAGCCGGTTGCCTGACTCGCCTGATACTGGCGGTGGAGGCAGGCTCATCATTGCGGGATGCCATCATGCGCGAAGCAGGTGATTGGATATCCACTCGGAAGGCGTCATCCATGCTGCTTCGCCCGGATACTGAGATCATCGGCTCGGTATATAGCCCAGCATGCTATATCGATCAGTCGTTTCCGGCAGCTCTCTACCTTGCCTTTAAGTATCATGATGATTTTTCTGCTGGTATCATCGCCAATGCGATGGTCGGCGGTGACAACTGCCACCGAGGTGTGGTGGTTGGAGCATTATTGGGAGTGGCGAACTCCATTGAGCCAAAATGGTTTGAAGGTTTGAAAGCCAAGGATGTCCTCACTGCCTGTGGAGGGGGAATCCGGTGATTGGCTCATCGAAACAAGCGGTCACCGCTTCCTTTGCTTCGACAAGGTCTGGCGCCCTGCGCCAGCTTGAAGAGTTTGTATCGGTGGCGGGCCGTTATGTTTCGCGGCGCAACTATGTGACAGCGGAGCATGCCAATGTCTCTCGTTTATCCCCTGCCATCAGTCATGGTTTGATCTCCCTCGAGGAATGTGTTGATGCAGTGCGCAAGCGATACCGACCATCTAGCGTGGAAAAGTTTTTGCAGGAACTTGCATGGCGCCGGTATTGGAAATCGTGGCTCTCGCTGCGGCCTCAAGTATGGACCGACTACACTCGGGAACTGGATCTTCACCTACACGAGCCAGAGCATCGGCAGGCGATAGAATCTGCCAACCGCGTGGAGGCGGGTGAATCGCGCGTTGCGATCATGAATCACTTCGTGCAGGAACTGACGACCACTGGCTACATGCACAATCATGCACGCATGTGGTTTGCCGCATGGTGGGTGCATGTTGAACGATTGCCATGGGTGCTTGGTGCTGATTTGTTCATGCGCCACCTCTTGGATGCAGATGCTGCCTCCAATACGCTCTCTTGGCGGTGGGTGGCTGGCTTGCAAACTCCCGGAAAAACATATCTCCCGCGTAGGAGTAACCTTGAGAAGTATCTTGATCATGACATACTCGCCACTCAGACCGATGGCTTGGAGCTTCTGGAGAATCCGGTGGCGTTGCAGCCCGATACACCCGAAAAGGCCTTAATCACCCGCCTACAATTGAGTGAGGAAACACCTCGCGCTGGAGTTCGAAGTGGTATTTGGGTGCATGACGAAGACCTTTGCATTGAGAGAGGTCCGCTTGCCGAGTCGAAACCGAAGGCCATCGTGCTTGTTCCCCGACCGGTCGATAAAAAGACCCCGAATCACAAACTTGCATGGCGTCAGCAGGCTTTCAACGACGCCGTTGAGCGGGTCCGCGACCACTACGGCGTTCCTGCCTCCCAGAGTGTTGGTGTTGAGATGACCGATGCACTTTGCAAATGGGCTCGCGACCATAATCTCCAGCAGATTTTGACCATGCGGCCTGAGGTGGGTCTGCTGGACGATGAAGTGGAGATCATTCGTGAGGCTTTGATGAATCAGGGTGTGCGCTTGGTGCTTGTTGACCGAGAGGAAATCCTGGATTCACGATCTCTGGCGACCGGAGGTTTCTTCGGGTATTGGAAGAAGATCCAGTCGCGGGGCTGGTTTGGCACCCAATGACGATTTCCAAGTAGATGACTGAGACAGTAGGCATTATTGGCGCGGGCATGGCGGGTATGGCAGCCGCTTATCGTTTGTCACAGGCGGGCTTTCGTAGCGTGGTCATGGAGAAAAGCCGCGGGGTTTCGGGGCGTGCTGCCACCCGGCGTCGGGATGGAATTCGCTACGATCATGGAGCTAATTTCTTTCGTTTGAATGAGCCGCGGGTGGATCAGTTGGTGCGTGCGGTTTTGCCTGTTGATGAACTGGTTCTGATTGATGGACCAGTGGATGTGTTTGACTGCGATAGCCAAATTATGCCGGGAGACGCGGAGTTGAATGCGATCGCCAAATGGAGCTGTAGAGGAGGCATCAAGATGCTCGGCAAGCAACTTCTGGCCAATTCCCCACTGTGTGAAATTGAGTTGGGTAGCCGTGTGATCCAAGTGCTTCGCGAAGAGAATTATTGGTGGGCGGTGGATGATGAAGGAGAGCGTCGAGGCCCCTTTGACCAACTGCTGATGACCCTGCCACCACCTCAGGCAGCGGACCTTTGCCGTAATAGTCCTGCCACCTGCAATCTCGCCGGGCTGATGGAGACGGTCGAATATCATCGCCAATTCTCTTTCATATTGGGCTGGGCGCAACGCTTGCCACGCTCAGGGCCATGGCACGCATTGCTCAATAGCGACCATCAACATCCAATCGCCTGGCTGAGTTTTGAGGACGATAAACCCGGTCATGTGCCAGACGATCAGTCCATCATGGTGGTTCAGATGTCTCCGAATTGGACAGACGAGAATCTGGATACGAACCGCGAGTTATTGATAGAGCCAGTGCTTGCCGCGGTGAGAGGTCTTCTGCCTACGCCGCTGCCGGATCCGGATTGGTGGGACTCCCAGCGCTGGATGCTGGCTCATCCCAAGCAGGCAATGAATGCGAGCCTTTTGAGACCGTTTGAGGACCAAGGCCTGTACTACGCAGGTGATGCATTGGCCGGAAAGGGGAGGGTGGCTCTTGCTCTAAGGGAGGGGTTGGATGTTGCTGACCGAATTAGCGAACGAATGAATGGTTAACAGTCTTCATTAAGGCCCTCTGTGCCGCCTGATGGCCGGACTCCAGAGCATTTTGCAAACTGGCATTGCAGTTGAGGTCGCCGGCAAGATGAAGTGTCTCTGAGAGACCGTTTTGTAGCTCTTGATAGCGCTTCCTGAATCCCGCATTCTGTTTGGGTAGAGCCCTTGGGACCACAATTTGCTGCAGAGGCTGCAAGTCTGCCTTGCTGTTGGGAAAAAGTCGCATGATTTCCCCAGCAACCCGTTGATCGATGATTTCAGGATCCAGTTCCTGATCATCGACTACCGTGGCACTGAGTAGATGCATGCCCTTGGGTGTAAGTGATGGATCGATGTTGCTGATCTGCACGAAGTGTTGTGCAAGTCGAGGCTTCAGCGAGGGCAGCACTAACCAAGGTCCATCATATACCGGATGCTTGGATGAATAATAGACCACACGCGTGCGATGAAATTCGGGAATCGGCCAATCCAGTAAGCGGCAAGTGCTTGCTGGATCGCAAGCCAGGATCACTTGCTCGGCCTTTTGGGTGGTTCCATCGGTCAACTTGAGATGCCAGCCATTTTTGGAGTTGCCCAAGTTTTCGACGCCGCAATGATAGCGAATCCTCTCGTGAGGAATCCTCTCGGCCAGGTCTTCACTAATGCGGCCGATGCCTCCACTGGGAAGGCAGGCACGACCGATCACGAAATGTTTGAGGTAGTAGCGAAGGAGTGCCGCATCAGTTTGGAGTTCCGGGTCGAGGAAGACGCCACCGAAGAAAGGCTCAAAAAAACTGCGAATCATCGACTGGGAAAATCCATGCTGCTGCAAAAAGTCGCTACTGCTGATGCCGCTATCTCTCTGGGGTGATGCACGATCTTGTCTCAGGCAACTCCCAGCCAACCGCAGAAGACGCAGTCGATCCGCCAGCGGCAGGTTGGAGCGTAAGGCATTGAAAAGAAGTTTCGGGTGACGCAGAGGGTTGGCGAGTAAATGAAGTTTGCCAGCCTGTTCCTCGACCAGCGCACCCGAACCGAATGCGTGTGGACTGAATTCTTGGAGTGACAGACGGGATTGGAATACTGGATAGCTACTAAGAGCGACTTGGAATCCTTGATCCAAGCGAAAGCCGTGATGATTGATGGTCCAAACGCGTCCACCGGGATGAGACGACTGTTCGAGGATCAGAAAGTTGTGATATCCACTTCCATGCAAGGTGCGGGCGGCGCTCAAGCCTGCCAATCCCGCACCCACGATGACGATCATAGGCATAAGGGAGCACTCATTGGCGGTAGTGGCAATCTGAGAAGCTTTGGTAAAGTGAGGAATCTCGTGTTGGCTGTTGGATCTACGTGTAGTGAATCCCACATTTGCTTGCGGCTCACGGTATTGATTGCCTCCCGCTATCAATGCCATCACTCCACGCAGACAAGCTAGGTGAGGGTGATGGCGGAACGGGAGGGATTGAGCTCACACCGCTCGCTCTAAGAGGTATGCATGGCCTGCCGGCCACGGGAATATGGAATTGTCCATGCGCTTCGCTATGGACCCTCCGGTCGTTCAAACCCTCTGCTCGGGTTCCAATCCCTCCCTTCACTGAAGGGCTGTAGAGGAACGATGAGCCAAAAAGTTCGTGGCCGCAGACACCCATAAAGTGGCGGAACGGGAGGGATTCGAACCCTCGGTAACATTTCTGCTACGCACCCTTAGCAAGGGTGTGCTTTAGACCACTCAGCCACCGTTCCGTGAATAGAGGAGTGTTGAACCATAGGGGAAGATTCCCGTCAACCCTGCCCGTGCAGAATTCATAATGAATTGCTCCTATTTTGGGGGAGATCAACTCCTAGAACGAATTCTGCCACATCATCGACTCCTGCGGTCGATCAGAACGCTGGTTGTATTTCGCCGATTTCTTCTCCGCATAAGACGTATGCACATCGCCCTCTACCTGAAAATAGATCAGTTGGCCGATTGGCATGCCCGCATAAACCCGAACGGGTTGTTTCACGGAAATCTCAAGAGTCCAGTAGTTGCAAAACCCAACATCACCCTTGCCGGCAGTGGCATGAATATCGATGCCGAGGCGACCGACGCTTGATTTGCCTTCGAGGAAAGGAACGGTCGCATGGGTTTCGGTGTATTCCTGAGTGATGCCGAGGTAGTTGATGCCGGGTTCGAGAACGAATCCACTCTCTGGACTTTCGAAATGCTCAATCTCGTTGTGCTGCTTGGCATCGAGAACGCGCTCCTTATAGGTGGCCAGATTCTTGCCCAGATGCACGTCGTAGCTATTGGTGCCAAGGCATTCGCGGCTGTAAGGTTCGATAACGATGGAGCCATCTTCAATGGCCTCGAGAATTGCACTGTCAGTGAGGATCATGATGGGACACAAGAGATCAAACCCGTCTTCCAGGCGCTTGTCGAATGTGGATTGGTGTAAAGCGCCAATTTCCTCAGCCAATCGCGCCTGCGTCGGACAATTTACCGAAGCTGAATGAAGCCACGGCATCGTGAGCGTGGATGCTCTCCTCATTGCGCGCGTCGATCCGGAAGTTGGTGATACGCTCATCTTCCTGCAGAGCGAGAACGGCTTTGCGCGAGACATCCTCCACGAAAGCAGGGTTTTCGTAAGCGTCCATGGTGACATGTCGCTCGTCTGGCCGCTTGAGGAGAGGGTAAATCACAGCACTTCCCGCGTGCTTGAGTTTCTCAAAGACTTCCTCTGGGATTACAACCTTTGATGTGTCGTCCCATTCGATGCGGGCAGTTACCCAGCCACGCTGGCTGTGGGCACCGTAGTCGCTGATGGCCCGACTGCAGGGGCATAGAGTGGTGACAGGAATGCTCAGCGTGTAACCGCTGTGGCCACCCTCATCACACTGAGTGGCATGGAGAGTAGTGGTGATGGCCTGCCATGAGGGGCGGCCGGTTTCCGGAGCGGGAAGGGAAACAAACCAGTTGAATTTGCAACTCATCTTGGCAAATGCCGCGCCCTGTTCTTGGCGCAGGTTGTTGAGGAAATCCTGCAAGTTTGTGGGGTTCAAAGGAGCCTCCCATGCATGCAAGGATTCGATCAAGCGGCTCATGTGGATGCCGCGGTTGGCAGCAGCCAGCGATACGGTGAGATCGAAAAGGCCGTCGACCTCACGTTGGATGCTTTCATCTCTCTCCCAACCATTTACCTTAACGGGGTAGTGAACTCGGCTGATGCCGACTTGGTTGAGAGCAACGCCACGGGTGTCGACTGTGGATTGTGGGTCTGATTGCAGACCCTGTTTAGTAGTGTCAGACATGAGAACGGGGAATCAGCTCTCACTGACGAGGCGGATAGGCTGAATATCCCATTTAGGATTCTGCCCGAGGAAGTAGCAGGGATTGTTGTGGAAGATTTCGATGGCTTCCTGAGTGCTGTGTCCGCGCATACGGAATTCTTGTATGCATTCTTGGAGAGTAAAGGGATCGCTCGGACCCCAGTCGGCGGATGAATTCACTAGCAAACGCTCTTTGCCATATTTTTCGATAATGTCGACGGCACGCCGAGGGCTGCACTTGGTGATCGGGTAGAGGGTCATGCCAGCCCAGTAGCCGGCATCGAGAACCATATCGATGGTATTTTCCTCGACGTGATCGATCCAGACACGGCTGCGATCGATGTCCATTTCGCCGAGCACATCGATCACGGTCTTGGTGCCATGAGCCTTGTCGGAGAGGTGAGGCGTGTGAATGAGAACCAGTTGATCGTGTTTCATGGCCATTTCAACATGGGCTTGGAGCCCGGCGATCTCATTGGGAGTGGATTTGTGCAGGCCGGTCTCGCCGATACCAAGGCAGGTCGGTTTGTTGAGGAACTCGGGCATGCCTTCGAGGACTTCCTTGGTGAATTCAACGTCTTCGCATTCCTTGGGGTTCACAGCCACCCAACAGTAGTGGCGGATGCCATACATTGCGGCGCGCGTGGGCTCAAACTCGGAGATCTGCTCGAAGTAGTCGATGAAGGTTTCGGGATGACGGCGGTCGTAGCCGGCCCAGAAGGCCGGTTCACAGACGGCAACGACGCCGGACATGGCCATTTTTTCGTAATCCTGAGCGGTACGAGCGATGGCGTGGTAATGGGGCTGGATGATCTGCATGGTCGTGGATCAGATTTCAGAGAACATTTCGAGTAGGTGGCGCGCTCGATTGTTTGGGGCATCCTTATCTGCCAAGTGGGCCAGAGCGCGACGGAGCATCAGGAGTTTTTCGTCGTCAGCAGTCGGAGCCGAGGGTTCTCGTGCGACGGCGGCATCATGGCGATCGAGAAGCGCGGCGAGCTCGAGTAGGTCACGACGGGCTTCGAGATAGTATGTATCGAGGACTTGTTTGGAGGAGAGCATGAATGTTGCAGGCTAAATTGGCAGGCGGTGGTCTCTTCTGAGGGTGATCGCAATGATTACTCAATGCGCATTCGTGCGCATTCTCATTCTGGCTTGTTGGGGAGTCAACCGATTGTTGATGCCTCAGAATCGGTTTTCGGACGTATTTTCACTCTCCTGATCGATAAGATTGAAGCTTTTTTCGTATCTAAAGAATTCGTTACATTCCAATTACCTCATGCCTGACTCTTCCAATATCCGGCATTCCCTAGCAGCTGCTACTACGCTGTTCGCGCGTCTTTTAGCTTTTGGCCAAAAGGAGAGTGAGTTCATTTCTCTGGAAACCCGGCAGCTGACCTTCGACTTCTGCACAACGGGGGTCATTGCGACGATCAGCGGACTCTGATCCTCAATGCCATTGCCTGGACCGCTGGGATCGAAGTGCCCAAGGACGGCGTGCCATCCAAGCCCAATCCAAGGAGAAGAGCCAAAAAACACAAACACTGAGATTCTAGTCCACGCGGCGGAGCTCCTGCGGCCAGGGGTCTGGGAAGCTCTCACCACGCTTCCAGGCGGCAATCTCCTCATCGGTGCAGAGCGCGGCTCGAAGTGCGGCTGCAAAGCCCTCGCGTTCGGAGGGGAGTCCAATGAGAGTCAACTCATTGTGGCGGTCACCGAAATCAGAGTGAGTGGCTTCTAGCTGCTTTTTGAGCATCGCGATTTCTTCAGGTAGCAGCTTGCCATCGGGGTGATTGGCGATTTCTGCCCGCCAGAAGCCGGTGAGCTCGAGTGAAATCTGACTGCCGGATTGTTGCCAGAGAAGGACCTGAGCGGGGCGCGAGGCAAGCCAAAGAATTCCTTTGGTTCGATAGAGGCCGGTGCCGAGGTGCTGATGTACCGCGTCGTGTAGGCGTTGAGGGTGGAAGGGGCGCGGATCGCGGATGATGGTGGCATCGACATCCCCCGTGATGGCCGTACTGTCATTCAGGCCGAGTTGCGTTGCGCGCCGTTGCAGATCGTCAAGCTGAGGAGCTGCGATGCCATCGAGTTGCTGTGGCAGAATGCCGGCTTGTGCCGAGAGACCGACGGCGGCATTTGGCTGAAGGCTTTTCAAGACTTTGGCCTGAGCATCAGCGATTTCGCGAGGAATGGTATCGATCTTGGTCAGGATGACGATGCTGGCGAAGGCAATCTGTTCGGCAAGGATTTCGGCGGCGTGGTGCAAGGCCGGGTCTTGTGGTGGGGCGGCCTGTCCATTAAGCACGCGGCCATCGGCGAAATCGCGATGGAGGCTGAGGGCATCGACGGTCACGATGAAGTGACGGAGAAAAAAGCGTGCGTTCTGGGTGAGGGCGGTGATCAGCGGCCAAGGACGTGCAGCGCCGGTGCTTTCACACAGCACCTGCGGCGGCACGGGTTCGAGTGCGGAGATGTCGTCGAGAATGCGATTCAATGAAGACTGAAGGCTCTCGCGGGCATGTTCGCCATGGAGTGCTGCCACCCGACCGTGAAGGTGCCCCGCCGTGGTGTCTGCTCCATCGTCGGATAGCAGACCGACATCGACGCCCAGCTCACTGAGGTCGTGCACGATGAATGCCGCATCCTTGAGATTGGCTTCTCTCTGCCATCGACGCAGCAAAGTGGTTTTGCCCGATCCGAGGAATCCAGTGAGGACGGTGACGGGGAGCTTGGTAGTGACGCTCATGAGACTTCAGGTCGGGCAATAGGTGGCCTCCATCAGGTCTAGGCATTCGAGCCAGAATTTGGCGTTCATGGCGTCGTAGCGGATGGTGTCGGGACCGGTCTGGGTGGTGAAGAGGATGTTGCTGGGTTCTTCCACCAGCTCATCGAACAGTCGATTCAGACAATACCCATGGATCTCATCGCGTGCTCCGTCAACCGGAGTTCCCGGATGACCTTGAGCGTGGTCGCGCAGAGCGTCGATCACTAGCGCGATGTCTTTGCCGCCCAGTTCAATGTTCAAAGGCACCGCGGACTGACGGTGGTCCTCAATGATGGCACCCAAGCGTTTGACGATGCGCTTGGCTTCGCCCTTGCGGTCCTCGATGTCCTGAGCGCTGTCGGGAGGAGGTGGAGTCTCCGTTCCCATCTCGAAGAGTGGGCGGACACCATGAGGCTGGCCGACTGATCCGGCTTCCCCTGATCGATCGAGACGGGGAAGATTGTCTGGGAGATCGTCGGTTGGCATGGGCGGGTCGATCCGACTCAGAGCTGGGTGGGATTGGGCGTTCCTTCGTAGACCTTGGCCGCATCGAAGGATTTTTCATCTTCGACATATTCGAGTTTCACCTCCTTGCCCTCCTCAGGTTTGAGGGGAATGGCGCGGTAGAAACAGGACCGATAACCCACATGGCATGAGGCCTCTTCACCGCCTATGGAGGGAGGCGTGAGCGTGACCTCGATGATCACGCAGTCCTGATCATCATCGATGAGGATGCGCTGGACATGCTGGAACATTCCAGAGGTCTCACCCTTTTTCCACAGCTTCTGGCGGGAGCGCGACCAGTAGTGGGCTAGACCGGTGCTGATGGTCAGGCGCAGGGCTTCATCATTCATGAAGGCAAACATCAGCACTTCCTTGGTCTCGGCGTGCATGGTGATGCAGGGAATGCAGCCCTTTTCGTCAAATTTAGGAGCGAGTTCATGTCCTTCCTCTACTTGTTCAATGGAAGTGCGTGCTACGAAGGGGATATCGGGTTGGTTGGAATCAGACATGACGTTTAGTTATGGGTCACCGTGCGGAACGGGTTGGAATCATTAGATGTTGGAGGCGCCTGACGCAAGAGCAGCTTCGCAAGGGTGGCAAGATGAGGAAATTCGACGAGCATACCGATGATCAAGGCCGCATAAATTAGAGGCTGATCAGGCATAGAAATCATCGTCAGTCCAAGGATCATCGGGGCGTTGCGTGCTGCGGTGGTCATCGAAAGTAGGGCGTGCTGACGGTGTTCGAGTCGAAATTTTCTAGAAATGACCTCGCCGAGCATCCAGGTGAGCATGAAGAACAAAAATACCGCGACCAGAATTTTGATGAAGGCAAAGGGGTGGGCAGTCAGGGTGGCGGTGTGGCGGGCAAAGATGCAGAGCACGAGGGTTGCGATCACCCACGGGATGATGGCGCCGGCGCCGGCGAGGACCTTCTCGAAGCGGACTGAGCCCAGAACTCGGTTCAGAATTACGCGTAATACCACACCACAAAGGAGGGGTATGAGAAACCACTGCGCCACGGTGCCCGCTATGCCGCCTAGATCCGTGCCCGCCTTGGAGCCAATGAACAGCGCGAGAAACACGGGAAAGAGTAGCAGTTGGCTGATAAGGTTGATTGGGATTAAGATCATACCGAGTGCAACGTCTCCTTTCGACATGCGGGTGAAACCCAGAAACCAGTCAGTACAGGGGAAAAGGAAATAGAGTAGCAGGCCAGTGTAGAGGGCGGATTGCTGACCAAAGAAGAGGGAAGCGATGCCCCAGCCTAGCAGGGGGATAACGACAAAATTCGCGATCCATGCCAAGGAGAGGAAGCGCAAGTGGTGGGCTGTCCGGCGCAATGGATCAAAGCTGACCTCAAAGAATAGGAGGCCCAACATGAGAAAGATGATGGGGTCGATCAGATTGCCCAGGGGGACTGCCGTCTGTGGAGCCCAACTGCCAAGAATGAAGCCGATTGCGATGCCCACTGGGAGCAACCAGGCGGTGATGTTACCGAGCTTAATCACGATTGGAACTCAGAAGGTTCAGGAGCACTCTGTTCCGAATCGATCGCACATTCGCAGTTGGTGCAGCAATCGAGATCGGTGTTCATGAAGCCCGCCTTGAGGTAGGGCATTAGCTTCTCGTCGATGTCGTGCTTGCCGAGACGGCTGGCGATCTCATGTGCGATAACTCCAAAGCGAGCGCGGAACTTGTAGATGAAGCAGAACAGGGAGTTGCGGTGAACCAACGAAGGGCCTGAGTAAAAGAGGCCGGGAGTGATCGTTGATTCATCGGCTTCCTCGCTAAAGATGGGCAGGTCGTGCTTGTCGTGTTCGAATAGATCTTCCACCAAACCGAGACCGGAGTAGAAGCCATTGGCAAGGATCGGCCGGGTGTGGGATACCATGGGAATGTCATCCTGGTCCTTCAAGGTCCACCAACTCTCGTTCTTCTCGATGGCGCAGATTTCGGTGTTCTTGATGAACTCGATGCCGCGCATTTCTTTAGGGGTAGCAAGAAGTTCGCGCAGACGATCGAAGGTTCGCGGACTGAGTGAGCGAGACGGATCCGGGTGATCCGATGACCAAGGCTCTCCACTGGACACCAGCTTCACTTTCTTGCCGAGGTAAACAAGATTCAGAGCGGCATCAATACCGCTTTCATAACCTCCAATGATGGTGAACTCATCGCCGTCGAGCTCAGACCAGTCCTTTATCTTAGATGAATGAATGGCGTGTTCGGCGCCGCTGAAATCGTCATCTCTAGGATGAAAGAACTGCCCCGCAGACCAGACCAGATATTGCGCCAGAATTTGTCCCTGATTGGTGTGGACTCTAAATCCATCTTCCTCTTGTTTCACCTCAAGAACCTGAATGCGCGTTTCCACCGGCAGTTTATAGTGGCTGACCACAGCCTCCAGATAGGCTGCGTATTGGATACCAGTGGGGTGTTGGGTGCGATGAAAGTCTGCCGGCGAGGTTTCGGGATCAATGGAGTTTAGATCGGTAAGGCCAAATGCATTCGAGTGAAAAGACGGAGTGAGCAGAGACATCTGCTTCGGCCAATTGCGGAAGGCCGAGCCGACATCTCGTGCATCGATGACCATTTGATCAATGACACCCGCACGTTTGAGTGCTGCTGATACACCCAATCCAGCGGGGCCCGCTCCCACGATCAATACGCTGGTCTGACGAATCACTTGATCCATTTCATCTCATGCCTCGGTCATGGCTTGTTCAAACCAAGTGATGATCTGCTTCCGATGTTCTTGCCCATAGGTATTGACAAGGGCTTTGGTGGATGAGTCCTGGTCGTTTCGCAGTGCGTCAATGCGCTCCCTGCAATAATCCGGAGTAAGCGTGATACCGGCCTCATTGGTTATGATTGTGCGCCATTGCTGGTAATTTTCGTATCTCGCTTTCATCTGATTAGACTACCGATGTGACCTTGGCCGCAAGCGAGTCGCCCACGGCCACGCTTGTTGATGGTGTTGGGTAGTTCAGATATGAACTAAATGCAAGTATGTTGCAATAAGTGGCAGCTTCCAGGCACCCCTTTACTTCTGAGTTGATGAATCCTCAGACTCCAGTGCCCCGGCAGAATCCTTTGGCTCTGACTCCTCGCTCACTGTGGTTTCCTCTGATGGTTGAGCTTCTGCCTCTTCAATGGATGACTCGGCTTTTACCTCCCTTTTGGCCGGAGAGGGCTTCTCACGCTCCTCCATTACTACCAGGGTGTCGTCCATGTAGAGTTGAATGTGTCCTTGTTGCAGGAGCCAGAACAGGTCCGCGGCGTATTCGGCTGGTGGAGCAGTACTACCCTCCGGCAGAACAGCCTTCCACAGGCCTTCGAGCTTGGCGTCTGATCCATGTGCACGGATCCAGGCGACCATTTCTCCCGGACGCGAAGCGAGAGTAGCATCCTTGGGTAGAGGATTGGGGCGCACTGGACCAGTGTAGAGCTTGCCTCGGCGCTTAAAGACGGGAAGGTGCTCCGCTTCGAGCACTTTGCACAATGCCGGGATCACCATAGCCGCATGTTTGCGGGCGTGATTGAAGGCCAGCTTGAGAGAGACGCGCAGCGCGGCGGAGAGTTGGTGGCCCGTTGCTGCAGGCAACTCGGCTTGGTGAGTGACTTGGAATGCCTCATCGAAGGCAAGGGTTCCCAGAAGATGTTTTGCCTGAGTGATATCGTCGATCCACTTGTCGTCATCCGTTTCACTCTTGGCGCGCCAACGCGTTTTCAGAGTCATGGTCTCCAGCCAAGCATTGACTGCTTCCTCACCACGTTCTGTTTGAACTTTTGAGGCATAAGCTTCGAATGGCATGTTGGAGAATCGCTCACGATGCAGGCGGTGCAGCTCAGTCTGGTAGGTATGGAAATTGGGTGGGCCAAGCCATTTGCCGGAGAGGCCGCATTTGGCCACCGCCTGAAAGTTGCCTGAGGGAGGGTCCACCTTCACGGTTTCCTCATCCAAATGCTGCTTTCGAAGGTCGCTGTGCCACAAGTGCGCTTGGGCGTCCTCTCGAGTAAGAAATAGACTGTCATCCGACTTGCAGTAAAACATGGGATCCATGCCCTCTTTCATATCGAAGATGGCCCGACAGCGCTCACGTTTGCTCAGCAGAGTGGAGGCGATGTCAAAGAGTGAGTATACTCGGGCAACCTGCTGTATTTCCTTAACGATGAGATGAACGGCCTCGGTGTCGGGCAAGATGGTGACCCGCACGCCAGTGGCGGGTGGAGTTTGATCCCGTTTGTCTTGGAAGCGGTCGCCTTTACGATAGGGACGCTTGCCTTTCTGGAACTTGCCGCCTTCACGATTTCCTTTTTGAAATTTGCCGCCGCCATTACGGTCTCCACCCTTGAAGTCGCGCTGTGCGCCGCCCTTTCGGCCACCAGCTTTATTGCCGGAGGGTCGCTTTTCCTTTTCCTCTCCCCGAGCCCATGCTGGGCCCAAGGCGAAGTTGGAGAGAAGATCGTCAAGTGGTGGTTGTTCGTTGTCGGCCACGATGGGTGAGTGTTTCAGTGTTGGATCCTGATCCCAAATTTCTGGGGTGGCGATGGGTGAAAGACGCCATACGCAGCTGGAGAATGGATGGACATCCACAATTGAGCAAGAGCGCAGCTCATTTGTGGGTCAAAACTGATCGAAAGGGATGTATGTCAGAAGTCCAGCCTGTGGAATTGAGAAATTCTATGGCGAAAGCTACAGAGCTAGCCAAGTATCCCTCCGTAATTTGGATGTAGAGTCTGCTGTGATTGGTTGATTCGTGATTCTAGTAGAAAATGCGCTGTTACAGAGCTGCCTCAGCTCATGCAAATTGAAGAGATCGTCGCTACGTGGGAAGTGGGGGATTAGCACCCAGTTTTTTCAATCAAGTCGATGATGCGAGCAGTTGCACCGGCATGCACCTGCAGGATTTGCAGGGCATTGCGGGTCATGATGGCGGCGTGCTGCACCTGCAGTGCGTCTTTCAAGGCTTCACCGATCTGTATAGGGTTGGTTGCCATAGCGGCGCCTCCAGCTTGATAAAGCTGACTGATGAGCGGCTCAAAGTTCTCCATGTGCGGCCCGGTAATGACTGGCTTATGAGCGCGGATTGCCTCGCAGGGATTCTGACCACCACGAGACATGAAGCTCTTGCCGATCAAGACTACATCTGCATGAGCAGTCCAATCCCTGAGTTCGCCGGTTGAGTCGATGACCAAGACTTCGTCATTGAGCGACTCAGGTGCTGTTTCCATGAGTGAACGCAACACGCTCTTCAGGCCTACCTGCGCCAGCTCTTGCTGGACTTCAGTGCGAAGTTCAGCATGGCGCGGGACGATGGCAATGATGGCATTTGGGAGGTGGTCGCGCACGGCGCGGGCAATCCAAGCATGTTCACCGGCATGGGTGCTGGCAGCCAAGATTAAGGGTGCCTTGGGGTAAGCATCCAGAATGGCTTGAAACTCTGAGCGTTTTCGCGGCAATTCACCGCTGCCTGGATCGAACTTGAGGCTACCCGTGTGTTGGATGCGCTCAGTGGCAACACCGAGTTTGCGCCACAATTTGGAGTCCTCCAGTTCTTGAATCGCCACCGCGCGAAGCCTGCCATATAGCGGTTGGATCCAGGGAGCGAATTTGCGGAAGCGACGAGCCGAACCTGGCGAAACCCTGGCATTGACCAGGGTCACCGGAATTTGACGGGATTCACTAGCCATTAGCATATGTGGCCAGACTTCACCCTCAATGAGCACAATCTTGGCCGGTTGAAAGCGGCTGAGGTAGCGTTTTACCATCCAGCGGAAGTCGAGGGGTGCGTAGGTTACCCGTAACGTTTCGATGCCTGCCTGTGTGGCAACACGATGCCCCGTAGCAGTACCTACAGCGATGACGAAGTTTTGCCGGGGATCGCGTTTTCGCCATTCGCGAATAAGCTTCAGTGCGAGTAGCGTCTCACCAACGCTAACGGAGTGGATATGCACCGCTTCGAACGGTTCAAACTCGTCAGGCTCGGTATAGACACCGATGCGTTCGAACAGGTCTGTATCGATGCCGTCGCGACGTAGCATCTTGATCAGCCAACCGGGAAAGGCGGCAATAAAAAGTATGGGCAGCAGCAGCCGGTAGAGGAGTAGGGCTAAAGTCCAGCGCATCAACGTGATATAGCTTAGACGGAGGAATTCGAGTCGTAAAGCAGGATGGAGCTGCTACCATAATCCCTTCGGTCTTGGAGTTGGAGCCCCGGCACAGACGGAGGTGTGTAGCCGGCCGCAGCTTCAACAATCAGCCAGCCATCGGTTTTGAGCCTGGCCGCTGTAGGTTCCAGTAGATCGGCGAGGTGGTCGGTGTCGCCGTAGTGCTTCCAGTAGGGGGGATCGGCAAAGATGAGGTCATAGCTGCCTTTGTCTCGTTTGATGAACTTGAGTGCGTCTTTGCAGACCACGCGGCCGCCCGTGAGACAGCTTTTGGCAAGGTTCTGCTCGATCACCGAACAAGCTTGGCGTTGTTGCTCGACGAACACACAACTCGCAGCACTCCGGCTGAGTGCCTCAAGCCCGATGGCACCAGAGCCGGCATATAGGTCGAGAACGGAGGCTTCATCGACCGTATTGCCAAGAATGGAGAAGATGGCTTGCCTAAGGAAGTCAGTGGTGGGTCGTGTCACATGGGCCGGCACTTTGATTGCAGTTCGGCCAGCCTTGCCTGAGATGATTCTCATCGGATTCCGATGGTTTTACTTGGTCTTGGGAATGGCCGGAAAGCGGACCACCAATGATTTGTCGAGGAGTCGAGTGCCGCTGGAGCTTAATTCCTGAAAGCGATAGACGATCATGGCGTATTTTCCATCCCCGCTGTGTCCAAGTGCGATGTTCTCTTTGCTGCTACCGAGTCCGGTTTCTTCAGAGTAACGCCATTCACGGCCCTTCCATGCTCCGAGGATGCTTTCAGCGGGTGCGTCAATGTCCTCCAGTCGTTTGAGATTGCCGTTGGGTGAACGGAAGGTGTCCTTGGCAGGTTGGTAGCGGAGGGTGGATAGGATACTGGCTGATCCGGTAGCGGCTATGATCCATGACTTGTCACTGCCTTCACGCAGTAACAAAACGACCTCCTCACTGGCCTTGAACTCGCGCTGGTTCCATAGCTTGATGTAGTCTTCATACTCCTCCTTGGTTAGGCCGAGGTTCTCATGAAATGGGAGGGGGACGCCCGGATTGGATTTTTCGCTATACTCGGTGAACCATTGCTGGTTCTTGCGTGCGGCGGCTGCGACTTTAGCGACATATTTGTCAATGTCTGAGGGTGGAACAACCATGCCGATTTGTGCTTTCGCGGGCTTGTCCTTCATCAAAATGCCCTCAAAGACTTTTGGTGCTCCGTCATCCGCTTGAGCTGATGCAAGGCCGATGGTGAGAAGTAGGCTTGTGATTGAGCGTGCGATCATGGGTTGTAATGGTGGTCGGTTAGCCGCGCAGATCATGGCAGGAGCCAGACTCGTTTCAAGCTGTCTTGCACATGATCAGGGTTCACCATCCGGAAAGATTTCAGCTATGGAGGTTTCAATTTTTTGATCCATCCAGCGCTCGAGAGCGATTTTCATAGCTTGGAGC
>JBMYMN010000010.1:0-29102 GCA_049597355.1 Luteolibacter sp. | reverse complement strand
CATATTCATCAGGCGCGTGATGGTGGCGATGGCGTCATTGGTATGCAGCGTCGAAAAGACCAGGTGACCCGTGAGTGAGGCTCGGATCGCAATTTCAGCGGTCTCGAGGTCGCGCACCTCACCCACCATCACAATGTTGGGATCGGCACGAAGTATGGAGCGCAGCGCATTGGCAAAGGTCAGCCCAATTTCAGTCTTCACCGCGATCTGCATCACGCCTGGCAACTTATTCTCCACCGGGTCCTCCACCGTAACAATGCGGAGGTCGGGATTGTTGACCTCACTGAGGAAGGAATAAAGGCTTGTCGATTTACCGGAACCGGTAGGGCCGGTGATCAGGATGATGCCATTGGAGAGTGAGAGCAGGCTTTCAATACGATCGCTGACAAAAGGCTCTAGAGCTAATTTCGCCAGATTGAACTTCTCCTGATTGAGCAGACGAAGCGAAACGCTCTCTCCCTCAACGGTAGGCACGGTGGCCACGCGAACGTCAATGGTCTGCCCTTCGAACTGGAGGTTGATGCGGCCGTCCTGCGGAATGCGGCGTTCGGCGATGTCGAGACGCGCCATAATCTTGAGGCGAGCAATTACCGAACTCTGCAAGGCCTTGATGTTCTCTGGCACCGCAATCTCCACCAGTAAGCCGTCAATCCGATAGCGAATTCGCAGATTGGTGGCGAGAGGCTCGACGTGGATGTCTGTGGCACGCTGGTCGAGTGCTTCACGAATGATCTGATTGACGAACTTAACAACGCTGGCCTCCTCATCGTCATCATCAATAATATTCGCTTCATCCTCACTAGCCTCGAAGGAATCATAGTCAAATTCACGCCCTTCAAGAATGGCCTCGAAGGTATCCGCCCCAACCCCGTATAGTCGACGCAGTGCTTCATGCAGCCGCTTGCGCGATGCCATCACCCAATCCACAGGCAAATCGAGTTCCTGCGCAGCTGCCTGTCTCGCTACCAGATTAAAGGGGTCAAATGTGGCAATGGTCAGGCGCAGCGCTCCCTCCTCACCAGTTATCTCGATGGGCAGCAAGCGGTGGCGCAGAGCTACTCGCGGCCCACATGCCTCACGCAGTGGTAAGGGTTGATCAGGCGTGGGAATACTCTGCAACCACTCGATACCCAGATCATGAGACAACTCCTCGAGGTAGCGCTCCTCGTCCACCACACCGGAATCCAATAGGTCGTCGATTGGGGATCGCTGGCGCTGCACGGCATCCTCCAACACTTCCTCTAGAGTTGGCAGGTCGTCACAGCCGGTACGAACTGCGGGTTGGATGAGCATTTGATTCATAGGGAACGCTGAGCCAATTAGGGCCTATAAGTCGAAGCGGCGCAACCCGTCTCTTTCGTCCAAGGAATCGCTGAAATGAGAAACTTGCGCTGGTGGGACCTATCCCATGGAGACCCACATCTGCATACACTCATGGCATGCATCATCAAGTCGCCGATTTAGCCCCTGTTTGGCCAATGGGGCGTGGATGATCAACGCTTGAACTTGCGCTTGAAGGTCAGGGCGGCCATCTGTTTAGAGATCATGGCCTGCAAATGAGCGACTTCTTCGGCATCGAGATCATGCTCCTGCTCGTGAAGCTGCTCCTTGGCACGCTCGATGGCCTTTTCGGTCTCTTCCTCGTCAATTTCGTCCTCACCAAGCGCCATGTCGGTGAGCACCACGACCTTTTCCTGAGTGATTTCTGCGAAGCCGGAACCCACGGCAAGCGTGCCGGTCTCTCCGTTGTGAAGGTAGCGAAGTTCACCAGCCTGAAGTGCCGTTACCAAGCCGGCGTGCGATGGCAGGATGCCCATCTCCCCATCGGCACCCGGCAAGTAGACGTTCTCCACTGCGTCCGAGAAGACTTTCTTCTCGGGAGTGACAATGTCGAGGTGCATGGACATGGAATCGGGAAGCTGGTGTCAGAAAAATCAATCGCGTTCGACAGCGTCGATGTCGGCCTTCATGTAGAAGTTGCCTTCGGGAACGTCGTCCCACTTGCCATCCAGAATCTCGGCGAAGCCCTTGACGGTATCCTCCATGGAAACCAGAGCGCCGGGAACGTTGGTGAAGACCTCAGCCACGTGGAAGGGCTGGGTCAGGAAACGTTGGATCTTACGAGCGCGAAACACGGTCATCTTGTCTTCGTCGGACAGTTCGTCCATGCCGAGAATCGCAATGATGTCTTGCAGATCCTTGTAGCGTTGCAGGGTCTGCTGCACGCCACGAGCCACACGGTAGTGTTCTTCGCCAACCACTTCAGGAGACAGCGCCTTCGAAGTGGAAGCGAGAGGGTCTACAGCTGGGAATAGGGCCTGCTCCGCAAGCGAACGCTCAAGAACCACGGTCGCATCAAGGTGAGCGAAGGTGTTGGCGGGAGCGGGGTCGGTCAAGTCATCCGCAGGAACGTAAACGGCCTGAATTGAGGTGATCGAACCCTTGTTGGTGGAAGTGATCCGCTCCTGAAGTCCGGCCATCTCCTCGGAGAGGGTCGGCTGGTAACCCACTGCGGAGGGCGTGCGGCCAAGAAGTGCGGACACCTCAGAACCGGCTTGGGAGAAACGGAAGATGTTGTCGACGAAGAGCAACACGTCCTGGTTGTCCTCGTCCCGGAAGTGCTCGGCCATGGTCAGAGCGGAGAGGGCCACGCGGAGGCGAGCACCCGGAGGCTCGTTCATCTGACCGTAACAAAGAGCCACCTTGGAGCCGTCTTCCGAAAGCACGGGGTTGCCGTCAGCATCGAGCTTGGGATGACCATTCTCATCCTTCTCGGTGGCGATCACGCCGGACTCGATCATTTCCCAGTAAAGGTCGTTGCCCTCACGGGTGCGCTCACCAACGCCGGCGAACACGGAGAAACCACCGTGCGCTTTGGCGATGTTGTTAATGAGCTCCATAATGACCACGGTCTTGCCCACACCTGCACCACCGAACATGCCGCCTTTGCCACCCTTTAGCAGCGGGCAGATCAGGTCGATCACCTTAATACCGGTAGGAAGCACCTCGGCAGCAGCGGACTGCTCGGTGAGGGTCGGAGCGGGACGGTGAATGGGAGAGCGGAGGTTGGTGTCTTCGAGTGGCTTATTCTCGTCCACCAGCTCGCCAGTGACGTTGAAAATACGGCCCAAGACCTGCTTGCCAACGGGCACGGCAATGGGTTTACCGGTGTCGACCAGAGCCATGCCACGCTTAAGGCCATCAGTGGTGGACATGGCCACTGCGCGGACCCAGCCGTCACCCAAGTGTTGCTGCACCTCGAGCACGAGCTTGGTGTTCTCTCCATTGAGAACGTACTCGATTTCGAGAGCGTTGAAGATTTCGGGCAGCTTCTCGGACTTCGAGAAGTCAGCGTCAACGACGGCGCCGATGATCTGGACGATGGTTCCTTGGTTGCTCATAGGATTGTGGGGAAAGTTGTTGGAGAGGGATATGGGCTGCTCATGGACGGATCACTCCATGGGCGGGTGGGTGGTTTATTCCATGGCCTTCATGGCGGTGGTGATCTCTAGCAGCTCGGCGGTGATCGCGCCCTGACGCAGCTTGTTGTATTCGAGGGTGAGTTCCTTGATAAACTTGTTGGCGTTGTCGGTGGCCGCCTTCATCGCCACCATGCGCGCGGAGTGCTCGGACGCGCGGGCTTCCACGTGGGCCTGATAGACTTGGTAGTTGATGTAGAGGGGAAGCAGGGCTTCGAGCACGGTGGAGACGTTGGGCTCGAAAGTGTAGTCGCGAAAGGCATCCTTCATCTTCTCCTCGGTGGACATACCGGCAGCGGCCGCTTCGGACTCGGACTCGACATCGCCTTCTACTTTCTGGATGGGAAGCACCTGCGCAATGATGGGCTCCTGGCGCAGGGTGTTGATGAACTTGGTATAGACCACCGAAACCTTGTCGTAGTTGCCCTCCAGAAATTCTTTGGTCAGCAGCTTGGCGATGGGGCGAGTCTGAGCGAAGGGCACCGGATCCTTGACGGTGAAGTCAGCCAGCACCTTCTTGCTCATCTTCTCGCACATGGCTCGCAGCTTGCGACCGACAGTGACAAAGTGGGCATCGTCAGAGACTTGGGCGAAGACCGCCTTGGCGAGGTTGGTGTTAAGCGGACCGCAGAGGCCCTTATCGGTGGAAATGACCACCACCAGCTCGCGATTGCCTTCGCGCTTCTCGAGCAGCGGATGGGACTCGTCGCTGAAGTTCTCCTGAATATCCGCCAGCATCTGGTTGAGGTGGGCGGAATACTCACGACCGGCGAGCGCCTGGTCCTGGGCCTTCTTCATCTTGGCCGCGGCGACAAGCTGCATCGCGCGGGTGATCTGCGCGGTGTTCTTGACGGATTTGATCCGGCGTCGGATGTCACGAAGGTTGGCCATTACTCAGTGAATGAAGAGATGCTTGTTGGCGGGTGAGTCGAGTTTGCTTATTTCCAGGAACCCTTGAAGTCGTTGATGGCGGCCTTCACGACTTCCACCTTCTCGGCGTCTTTCTTGAGGTCGGGCTTCTCGTTGCGGATGGTGTCGAGCAGGTCGCTCTTGCGGGTGGTGAAGAACTCACCCATATCAGCCTGGAAGCGCTGGACGTCTTCCACGGCCACGTCATCGAAGAAACCGTTCTGCATGGCGAAGAGGTAGACGGCCTCGAGTTCCATGGACACCGGGCTGTATTGGTTCTGCTTGAAGAGCTCCACGATGCGGGCACCGCGATCGAGTTTCTTCTTGGTGGAGGCGTCAAGGTCTGAACCGAACTGGGCGAAGGCCTGCAACTCGCGATACTGGGCGAGGTCGAGCTTGGTCGTGCCAGCCACCGACTTGATGGTCTTGGTCTGTGCGGCGGAACCCACACGCGACACCGAGAGACCCACCGAGATGGCGGGACGGATGCCTTGGTAGAAGAGGTCAGTCTCGAGATAAATCTGACCGTCGGTAATGGAAATCACGTTGGTCGGAATGTAGGCGGAGACGTCACCTGCCTGAGTCTCAATAATGGGGAGTGCTGTAAGCGAACCACCACCAGCGGCATCGGACAGACGGGCCGAGCGCTCGAGCAAGCGGGAGTGAAGATAGAAGACGTCACCAGGGTAAGCCTCACGACCAGAGGGGCGACGCAGGATGAGCGACACCTGGCGGTAAGCAACGGCGTGCTTGGAAAGGTCATCAAAGACGATGAGGACGTCCTTGCCCTGATCCATGAGATACTCGGCGAGAGCACAACCGGCGTAAGGAGCGAGGTATTGCATTGCGGCCGGATCCGATGCGGAAGCGGAGACGATAGTAGTGTATTCCATGGCGCCGGCATCTTCGAGAGTCTTGAAGGTGCGAGTGACGTTGGAGAGCTTCTGACCGACTGCCACATAAATACAATAAAGCGGCTTGTGGTTCTGCAGCTTGCCCTGCTCGGCAGCTTTGTTCTGCTGAGCCTGGGAAATAATCGTGTCCACGGCGATGGTAGTCTTACCGGTGGAGCGGTCACCAATGATGAGCTCACGCTGGCCGCGGCCAATGGGGATCATCGCGTCGACCGCCATAATGCCGGTCTGCACCGGAACCGAAACGGACTTCCGCTCAATGATGCCGGGAGCGATCTTCTCCATGGGGTATTGGTCGGCGGCGTCAATGGCACCCTTGCCGTCGACAGGCTCACCAAGAGCATTCACCACGCGACCGAGGGTGGCTTCACCAACGGGTATGGAGAGCAACTTGCCAGTAGTGCGGCATTCGGCACCTTCGGTCACGGCTTCGTAATCACCCAAAAGCACGACACCGACTTCGCTTTCCTCAAGATTGAGGGCCATGCCGGTCACGCCGCCACCGAAGTCGATCATTTCGTTGAGCATCACGTCGGAGAGGCCTTCGACCTTGGCCACGCCGTCACCGACTTGACGGACGATGCCGACGTTGGTTTTCTCAACCGAAGAAGTGATTCCGGCAATTTCTTGTTCAAGTTCCTGGAGGATGTTGCTCATGGGATGAGTTGGTTTGGGGAGGGTAACTAGATTGGTGAAAGGGTGGGCGGGTGACCTAGAAAGCTGCGGCAAGGCGTTTGAGTCGGCCGTCGACCGAACCGTCGAAGACGTCATCGCCAACTTGAATGCGAAGGCCACCGATGAGATCGGCGTTGATTTTGTATTCGACCTGGAGATCAGCGCCGTATTGACCGCTGAGTTTGGCCACCACCTGCTGGCGGGTGGCTTCATCAAGGGATGTAGCGCTTTCAACCACCACCTTGCGGCTTCCGATTTCGAGACGGGTCAAGCGATGCAGGGCACCGAGGATAGCGTGATAGTCACGCGGCTTCTCGGAAGTGAGACTCTTAATGACCTTGCGCAGACGATCTTCGTCCAGACGGCCGTCGACCTGACAGAGGCCGAAAAGTCGGCGAGCTGTGGCAGCGGCGGTTTTTGAAATCTTCATGGCGGGGAGAAGTCGCTTGGTGGCGGTTAGTGGCAGTTAATCGATTTTAGCCAGCGCTTCATCGTTGATGCGCTTCTGGTCTTCTTCGGAGAGAATCTTGCCGGTGACCTGTGACGTGGTAGCTGCGACGAGGCGGCCGAATTCACCTTTGAGCTCGGCCTGCAGGCGATCGCGATCGGCCTTGGCGGCGGCTTCGGCCTTGGTGAGAATCTGTTGAGCCTGAGCCACAGCTTCTTGGGACTTCTGCTCAGTGAAGGCATGGGCGCCTTCCTTGGCCTCTTCGATCAGACGTTTGGCCTGAGCGTTGGCCTCTTCGATGGCAGCAGCGGTGGTCGCTTCGGACTCGGCCAGTTGCTTCTCGATTTGCTTCAGCTTCTCTTCGCCCTCAGCAATACGCGAGCGGCGTTGTTCGAGCATAGCCTGCACAGGGCCAAAGGCGAACTTCTTGAGAAGCAGAGCGGCAATCAGCACGGCGATGCACTGAGCGGTGAAGGCGGCCCCATGGATGTGGAAGGTCTTCTGGATCCGCTCAACGACACCGGCATCGGATGCAACCGGCTGTGCTGCGGCAATGATGAAAGCAGGGATGTTCATGGTGTCTGCGGAATCTGAAGGAGGGGAAAGGAGGGTGGTGCGGAGGCAGCGGGCTACCCCCGCACCGATTGAATCAGGCAAGGAAGATCGCGAAGAATACGATACCCTCGATAAGGGCTGCCAGAATGATGGAGATGGTCAAGATATTGCCTGCAGCACCGGGATTGCGGCCGGTGGCTTCAGCGGCTTTCATGCCGAGAAGACCGATGCCGATGCCGGAACCGAGAGCTGCGAAAGCAACGTGAAATTTGCCTTCAATAGCTGCCATGACCATGGGGAGGTATGCGATGAGCGAGTCCATTATGTTGTTGGTTTGGTTGTTTTTGTTGTTGTTGCAACGCCGGCACCCGCAGTCATGCCACGGTCATCCCGGCGAAAGTGTTAATGAGCGTGTTCCTCGTCGTGATCGTCGTGCTCACAAATGAGTTTCAGGAAGACCGCGGTGAGCAGCATGAACACCAGGGCTTGGATGAGGCCGACGAGTAGTTCCAAGAAATAGAAAGGGAAAGCGGGCAGCCATGCGACGGCCCAGTGGTTGAGCATGATGGTCATACTTTCGAGCATATTCTCTCCCGCGTAGACGTTGCCGTAGAGACGGAAGCTGAGGGCAACAGGACGCAGCAGGATGGAAGCCACCTCAATGAGACCCACAAGGCCGAAGACAAGAGTCATGAAGATCATCATCACCAAGTTGGCGAACTTACCCTTTGGTGCAAAAATATGGGCAAGGAAACCCTTGAGGCCGTTTTCGGTGATCGCCCAGTAGAACCAGAGGAGGGCAAAGATAACGGCCATAGCGGCAGTCAGGTTAAGGTCGGCGTTCGCACCGCGAAGGAAGGGACGGAACTGGTCGTGGCCATCGCCGTCGAAACCGGCGGTATCTAGGCTACCAATGGTGCCGACGCCTGGAAAAAGGCCGGCCCAGTTACAGAAGAGAATGAGGATGAAGATCGTACCGAAAAACCAGAAAGTTCGCTTCACCAGGTGTGTACCCAAAATGCCTTCAAGAAAGTCGTAGAGACCCTCAACGATCCACTCTACAAAGTTCTGCAGGCCGCTCGGAACGAGTTTGATGTCTCGGGTCGCGAGTTGGGCGACGAGGATGATCGCACCCACCACGATCCACAACATCACCATGGAATTGGTAACGGGGAGAGGACCAATGTGAAACAGTTCTTCGGCGTGCGGGGGAAGGTGGTCGTGGCCAACGCCAGCAGCCCAAGACGGGCTCGCCAAGGCAAGTAGAATAAACAGGGTGCTGAGGAAGCGACGGATCATGCCAAAACGCCTTAAAAAAAGCTATGAAGTCAGACCACGCGATGCCGCGCGGCGCGGTGTGATAAATCCGCGCCAGAGCTGCTGCAAGACCTTTTCGACAAAAAGGGCGGGATTTCTTGCGGCAATGAAAACTTAGCTCAGCCAATTGACTGAGAAGTCCGAATTGGCATTCGCTTATGGACGACCCATGGACTCGAAGGCACGCCTCGCCTCAGACCCTTGGAGCACTCCCCCCCTCTGTCCACTCTGACTCAATCCCGCCGTCGCCACCAGATGGAAACCACAGGCAATCGACTGCTCCAAAAATGCCTCGGCGGGCAGACATAGCCGACCCCCCACCTCCTCTAACTCGAAGCACACGGGCCCGGCTCCGTGATACGTCCGGTAGGCGACCTCGGTGCAGACCAGTCGATCCGCCGTACGGAAATCGAAGAGAAAATCATAGGGTTTTCCGACATGCTCTCGAAGTGTTTTATCAAGCAATTTCTCGATCAGTTGAGGACCAAGAGGTGGCCGCAACACCAAGAGCTCGTCCACAGCAAATGTCTCCTGAGCACAACGAACCCGCACACCATCCTTCTTTGCTTCTATGAAACAAGGCCCTGAAACCTCGCCACTGCGGCCATTCTGAGCAATATCCATACCATCCACCTCCCCGACAAAGAGGGCAGCATGTGGCCAGTAGCCCGGCAGGAAGAGGTTGCTAAGGGCGTCGTCGTGGCGAGTCACCAGCACATCACCGGGTTGGAGTATCGTGAGCAAGTTTTGTCGGATGGCCGCATCAATGCGCTTGGCAGCTCCACGTGCTTTGATGCCAGGAATACTGAGATCTGCCACTGCCCTACCGCCAGCCTCAAACAAGCCAAAGGTGACGTTCTTCCAAGCCATGCGATTACGGCGCAAGAATGAAAACCAGCCATAGATGGCTCCACGCTTGATGGCTTCTCGTTTGTTGAGCTCCATCCGCTCGTCCTCACGCTGCAGTAGCTCGACCACCTGCCCAATCAAGGGATCACAGCCAACCTGGTTAACCTCGTCTTGATGGCGACGGTAAAATTCACGGGCCACCAGCAATTTGGTCGTGTTGCGGGGACGCGAATACTCGCGGTAGATGTGGGTGAAGGACTTGCGCGGTAAGCGGGCATGGACGTTCTCCTCATCCAGCTTTTTCCAGACAACCGGGCGGCCTGCAGCCAGCCTCACCAAATGACCGGCGGCACGGTGGCGCAGGCAGCCAGCAGCATAGGCGGTAAGAAATACTGGCATTCGATGCGGCCAGCGTCGCCAACCCGTCACTATTCTGCCGAGGTGATGTTGCAAATCCTCCAGAATCTGAATCAGCGCGGAACGTAGCGCGAGATACTGAGTATATCGCAACACGATCAACTCCTCTTCATCCGGATGAAAGTAACCGCGAGCTTCAGCCGCATCGAGGTGGGCGTGTTCCCGAGCTAGGCTGTCATAAGTCGGCAGAGCCGTTTCGCAGGCGAGCAGCGCAGGCACACAATGGGCCAGCAGTTGATCAATGTCGGAACCATCATTGCAGCTAGCCATGCGGGGAATCATCCAATCGCCGTAGGCATCGGCTTGCGAGAAAAAATGAAGTGATAGAGCCTGCTCCTAACACTAAACTCGTTGAATCAGTCAAGACACGAATGTGCGGAAAACACTTATTTTATGGGGGTTTTCTCTTGCCAACAGGCATGTGCATTCGCCATTACTCCTGCTGCCATGAACAAAGCTGAACTCATAGAATCCATCCAATCCGCTCTCGGAAATGAAGCCACCAAGCGCTCCGCAGAAGAAGCTCTCGAAGCAGTGCTGTCCTCCATTGCCTCCGGCGTGAAGTCCACTGGCAAAGTCCAGATCATCGGTTTCGGCACTTTCGAAGTGAAGCACCGCGCCGCCCGCACCGGCCGCAACCCCAAGACCGGTGAGTCGATGCAAATCGCTGCTTCCAAGTCCGTCGGCTTCAAGCCCTCGGCCTCACTCAAAGGCTCGCTGTAACACAACAACTATCCAACGTAAAAACCCCGACCTGATCAGGTCGGGGTTTTTTGTTGGCCGAACGGTTGGCAGCCCGTATTGAAGCTCCCCCATTGCCATGAAGCCCCGCACGACACTCGCTAAAACCACCCTGACCGACGGCAGTCCGTTGACGTTGATCGAGCACGATGGGCGCAAATCAATGGAAATTCATGGCCAGCAAATCTGCGGTTCCATCACAGCTGCAGCTGAGGAAGAGTTGGCTCGCTTGGCTTGTGCCCCCTTTCGTCCTGCCCGGCAGCCCAAGATCCTGCTTCTGGGGCTGGGATTGGGCAGGATGCTTTCCACTGTCACCGAGGAGATCAGAGCCAAGCGTGCCAGCTTCCTTGTCGCCGAGGCCATTCCTGAGCTGGCGGAGTGGCATCGGAAGCACCTCAAGGGTAGCCCCCTGCTCCATGACCAGCGTGTGTCTATGGTCGACGAAATAGACGACAATATGTTGAAGCCTTATCGAGGCAGCTTGCATGCCATCCTGACTCATCTTGACGTTGCATTGCCTGGACCACGCAACCGATCGTGGGTGGAGGATAAACGCTGGTTAGCCACGGCCCGCGATGCCCTGCAAGACGGGGGACTGCTGGCGATTGCCGGATCGCGCCGCCACAGTGGCATTCATCGACTGCTGCAGCGCGCTGGCTTTGAGATTGCCGAGCATGAGGTCGCCATCTCTCCAAATGCTAGGCGTGCGCGCATGATGCCCATCTGGCTTGGGCGCAAGGGTCGCACAAGCAGATAACCTACAAACGCCTCTTCTCTTTCCGCTTCCCATGGCGGCATTCCGCATCCAAGTTGCCTGTGCATTGAACTCTAGATATCTCATCACTCTTGGCCTACTACTTGCAGGTTGGTCTCATGCGGAAGAGCTTGCCATCGAGACGAAGCCCTTCGAGGTCGTCCATACTCTCGACGCAAAGGTAGTGCCGCAAGGCGAGGTGCCCTTAATTAAGATTGATGCTAAAGCGTGGCAGACCTTCACCATCACCCAGCTTGCCGCCCACGGCAGCCGCGTGAATAAGGGTGACGTTCTATTCGCCGCAGACACTCGCGAGATCGACCAGAAACTCGAATCGCTCAAGCGCGAGATCGCAACCAGCGAACTGACCATTGCCGATACTCAAGATGCTCTAGCCAAACTCGAGGAAACCGCAGACCGCCGTTTGGCTGCCGCCAAGCGCGAAGCCGCTGAAGCCAAAGAGTTGTTGGAATACTTCACTTCTGCCGGCCGTAAGGCCGAGGAAGACGAAGCCCGCCAGAGTATCAAGCGCAGCGAACAGTATTTGGCTAACGAAAAGGAAGAGCTCCGCCAGCTCAAGCAGATGTATGAGGCCGATGACCTGACCGAGGACACCGAAGAAATCATCCTCACTCGTCAGCAATATGCCGTGGAGAGCGCAGAGCTCATGCTGCGCCTGAACCAACTTCGTCAGAGACGCGAGCTTGAGGTCGCCATTCCCCGCAAAGCTGGAGCCATTGCAAGAGGTGCTGAAAGCGCGGCCATCGCTCAAAAGTATGCCGAACGTAACATTCCTCGCGAGATCAATCAGACCAAGGCCCGGCTGTCCTCATTGATCGCAGGCCTCGACAGAGATCGCAGTCTGCTCACAGACCTCGAAGGCGACCGCGAGCTCTTCGAATTCAAGGCGACCGCCGATGGCATCTTCTACCATGGTGCTATCATGGACAACCGCTGGGTGACCGGCGACCTCCTGCGCGGCCTGCGGGTGGGTGGCAATGCTCCACGCCATACTGCCTTTGCCAGCCTTGTTCCGGCGAATGCTAAGTTCGTGCTGGTCGCCCAGACGAGTGCCGCTGTCTCCCGCCAATGCGAAGAAACCTCTGAGGGAGTCGCTACATTACTTGGCACCGAAGCAATCGGGAGCGCCAAGAGCGCGGCTCCCGTCCAATTGGCAGATCGCAGTCTAATCCCTAATTTGCAGGGAAAATACCAGTTGCTCTTCACTGCCAAATGGCCAGAGAACATCAATGCGAAAGTCGGTAATCCTGCAAAAATCCAGCTTGTTTCTTACCACAAAGAAAAGGCAATCGTGGTGCCATCTAAGGCAATAAAATACGGTGTCAAGGGCTGGAGCGTGGAAGTAAAACTCGCTGACGGCAAAACTGAGCGGCGTATCGTAAGCCGTGGTGCCCAATCGGGTGAACAGGTGGAGATTCTCTCCGGTTTGGAAGTCGGCCAAGTGATCATCGTTCCGGGCAAGTGAGGAAGTTTTGACTCGCAAGGCCGTGTGGCTTCGTTCGACAGTAGGCCCGTGATTCATCCAAGTGCCGTCGTTTCACCGGACGCCGTGATCGGCAACAACGTGCAGATCGGTCCATTCAGCGTGGTCGGACCCAAGGTCGTGCTGGGTGATGATTGTGTGCTTCACTCCAATGTGGTGCTTGAGGGCCCCGCTACCTTCGGTGTGGGCAACGAGTTCTTCCCCTTCGCCTGCATCGGTGGCAAAACTCAGGATTTGAAATACGCTGGAGAGCCAACCTATCTGGAGGTCGGAGACCACAACGTCTTTCGGGAAAACACGACGGTGCACCGCAGCACCATTCCCGAGACTCCCACACGGATCGGATCGCACAATCTTCTTCTGTGCTACGCTCACGTCGCTCACGACTGCCAGCTAGGATCCCATATCATCCTCTCCAATTCAGTTGGATTGGCCGGCCATATCACCGTATCGGGCTTTGCCGCGGCCCATCAATTTTGCCGCATCGGTCAGCATGCGATTGTAGGCGGACTGTCCAAAGTGGTCCAAGACGTGCCTCCCTTCATGATCGTGGATGGCAACCCGGCCTCCACTCGCGGCGTGAACACCATCGGCCTTCAGCGCCGCGGCTTTGCCGAAGAGGATATGAAAGCCCTAAAAAAGGCCTATAAAAAACTCTTTCTCAAGAAGGACGCAAGCCTGTCTGACGGAATGAGCTCGCTGAAAGCCATGCACGAGGGTGGCAATGCCATGGTGAAACAACTGATCGAATTCATTGAGCAGTCTGAGCGCGGGATCGTGCGCTGATGAAGTCGTTCAGCGACGATGCCTAGGGGTGGTGGCTTTGCGGCGCTCAGTGGGATTGGCATTACTCACCGGCTTCGCTTTCGGCGCGCGCTCCCTGCCTTTAGCAAAATCCATAGTCTCGTCTGACACGCGGAAGCGGTCCTGCATGTCTAGCTGAAGTGCATTGAGGCTTTGGTTGTCTTTACCAACCACAGAGGGTTGGATGAACACCAGCAACTCAGAGCGGTCTTGTCCTTTCGAGTTGCTCGAGAACAGGCCGCCCACCATTGGAATATCCATCAGGATGGGAATGCCTGATTTTTCCTTATTGGTGCGACCAACGATCAGACCACCCAATACGATGGTCTCGTTGTTGGGCACGGTGGCAGTAGTCAGGATTTCACGGGTTGAGATGCGCGGCACCGTCAAATTACCACCATTGGTGCCAGCGCCCTCAATGATCTGATTTCCATTCTGTTCATCACTGAGCAGCGCAATCTCCATTGTAATCTCGTTGTCAGAGTTGACCAACGGAATGACCTCCAGCTTGAGCACCACATCCTCGTACTGAATGCGCGTACCACTAGAAAAGCTACCCGTGTTGGTGCCTCCCTCAGTCGGAATGGCGATGCGTTCACCACTGGAAATAATGCCCTTGCGATTGTTGGCTGTGAAAATGCTCGGGCGGGAGAGCACCGTGAAGTCAGTCTTGGTGCTCAAGGCACGGAGATAGCCACTAAGATCTCCCACCTGACCATAAACCCGCAGCCCCCCGGTAGCCAATGATGCCGGATTGAAAGCTGGGAATGTGCCAACAGGAACATCAGGTGGGCCGATCACACCTGGAAAGCCGGAACCACCACCACCACCACTGACATCATTGCCCCCATCGACCAGGTAATTGAGACCGAGTTCAGTATTGTCATTGAGGTTAAGCTGGCCAATGACCGTCGAGATCATCACCTGTTCGGGCTTCACATCGAGTTCATCGAGAAGGCCATCGATGATCTGCAATGCAGAAGGCGGGCCCTGGACAATCACCGAATTGGTAATGTTATCAGCCACCAACAGCGTGCGGCCAATCAGGAGTGATTCGGGAGCCGAGCTGGTATTGGGATCACCAAGCGAAATACTGGCTCCACCACCGCCACCAACAGATCCGGACCTACCGGAAGAGGAGTTGTTTCGATTCGCATTGGAGCTGGTGTTGCGGTTGTTGTTCGAACTGGGACGGGCATTGGACTGGCCGCCGCGAGCACCAACCGCACCGCCTGCACCACTGCCCGTGCCAGTGAAAGCACGGGTGAGGGCATCTCCAGCCACTGGCAGGAATTCAGCAACCGTAAGAAAACGCAACTTACGACGCAGAAAGGTGCGCTCGCTAGCGGGAATATCGAACTCTCGCACTAGATTTTCGACAAACACGATATCGACCGGCCGACCCACCACCAAAATGCGGTTGGTACGGGTGTCTCCTATGATTTGCACAGGAGCACTGACGCCGGCACCGGAACCACCGGAATCTCCAGCCCCCTGATTGCTTGCAGCTCCAGCGCCTGCCTCCACACGCTGCACACCGGCGGTTTGCTGGGCCTGCTGCTGCGCTGTGACCAGTTCGTTCAGCACTGCAGCCACCTCAGCCGCATCCGCATGTTCCACCTCGATAAAGCGGGTAGCCTGCACAGAACCGGGAACATCGATGGTGTTCTTGAGCTGAGCCAAACTCTTAATGAGTGATGCTTTCTCAGTGATCACCACAGCAGATGCATTTGGCACAGCGGAAATCGAACCATAGGCGCCGAGCTGGCCAATGACCTGGGTAAAAATCTGCACCGCTTGGTCGGGCTTGATGTAGTTGAGTGACATCACGTAGGTGATCACTACATCTTTCTCGGGCAACTTGGATGAGTCATTGTAAACACTGACACCGACGTTGGTTGGTCGGGGGGCACCGCCCTGCACTACGGTAAGAATATCAAGATTGTCATCGTCAGGATGCTGAGTGAAGACAAAGCCAGCTAGCACTGCTGCCTTTCGCAGAAGTTCGGCCGCCTCCCCATAAGTCATCGGCTTCTGAAGGCTGACCTCCTGAACGAATGGGAAACTGATGCCGGACGCGGCCGCTGTCGTTGTGATAATCACCCGACGACCGGTGAATTCCTGATAGTAGTCGACCAGACTCAAATAGTCGACGGCCTCCTCCTCAAAAGACTTCGCAACTCGCTTAGCAGCCAATGCCTTCCTGGCCGCCTCAGCCTTGGCCTCGGCTGGGTTGGCCGCGGGATTTGCCTCGGGCGCAGCGGCAGGTTGAACAGGTTGGGCCGGGATGACGGGTGTCAATCTGGGCGCCGGGTTTTGACCACCGACGATAGACGACAGCAGCAAGAAGGTCAGGATGGAACGAGAGAATGACATGGAGTGGGTGGGATGGAAGATGATCAGCGGCCAGATGAGCTAGAATTCGGGGGAATGATTGGGCGGCGGCTCTGAGGATTCTGGTTAGATTGACCAGAAGTTGACGGTCTTATCCGATTGCGAAGCTGTTGAATCTGCTGCTGAGTGAGAGTGGGTTTATTGGCTGCGTTGGAGGGCACAGTACGCACACGCGGCTTGCGTCCAGATACTTCACCATTTTGCTGCGGAGGGCCGGTTGTGGGAGCCGCACTGGGGCGTTGCGCTGGCATGGGCGCGGCAGCCGGGGCTGGGGCTTTGATTGAAAGAAACTTCTTGTCGAAACCGACCACGGCTGAATTGCCGGAGGAATCCTTGATCCGCACCTTGGTTGGCAGCATGCCATTGGAGTCACGCCTTTCACCCTGACTCATCACTTCATCGATCATGATGTCATGTTGGTTGGGCACACCGCTGCGGATGATGATGCGGCCATCCTTCGGCTGCTTACTATTAAGCAGAGTCACCCGATGCCCTTTTTCAGCCGGCCCGACCCCAATAAGAACGTAATCATTGAGGATGTTGTAGGCCACTCCAGCGACCGTCACCGGTTTGGCAGTGAAGGGTGAATCCTGCCACAAGCTGCTGTAGGCACTGGGCACAGGCTTTCTGGGCACCTGCCCTTCTGAGATGCCGACTAAGGCCAGCAACAGGGTGGCGATGACAGAAAAAGAGAGAATGGCTTTCATGATGGTGGTGCTGCCTGAATTCAAACGGAAGAACTGACGGGAATGAACCACTGCTCGACCGTAGCCTGACAGTCGATACGGGTGTCGTCCTCCTTATTGGGAGAAAGGATGAGCCGCGTACTTGCCCGAAATTGGTTCGGCATATTGATGCGGTCGAGCCAACGGTAAAGATCTTGCTCCAAGCCCGTCAGCTTGTAGTTCATGCGGACCCTTTGAAAGTGACCCCCTGTCTGTTCCTGGCGATTGCGCAGAGGGATCTCGGTGAGGGCAAGGTTGAAGCGGCTTGCCTCGGCCTCACAAAATGCTTGCAAGGCGGTCTGCACATTCTCGTATTCGGCAGGGTCAGGGAGGTGGTTTCGCAGCCAATCCATCTCATCGAGACGCTCTTCACTGCTAGCCTGAAACATATCGAGCTCCTGAAGCACGCGCATTGCCTCAACTTTGCGATCGGCAATGCTCACCGCCTTTTTTTTGTAGGCAGACAGCCCCACCAAGTTGATCACCACGAAGCCCGCAGTGGCAAAAAGGGTCAGGAGTTTTTTCTCACGGGGAGACATCAGGAAAAAGTCGGTTGGGTCGGAGTGGGATTGCAGGGATACGGTCAGGGGGACTGTGGAGGCGCTGGAACGCTACCCAGATAACGGAATTCACGGCCCCGCTTACCCGGTGTGGAGTCGGGCAATTCCCAGTTGTAGCGAGACAGATTGGATCTTTTGCGCAAATTAAGTTTAAACTGGTTGGCAGCTTCGCTGCTGGGGGCTTCGCCTTTGAGTATGACATCGTACGGACTGATATCAGCAGAGGTAAGTCGGACTCCGGCCTTCTTGGGAATGCAGGTGTGAACTCGAGAGAGGATCTCTACAGGAGAATGATCAATATCGATGGCATCCGATAATTCGCGCCAACGTGCCATGTGAAGCATGTAGGCCTCAGCTTCCGGTCCGGCCATACTCGCCCGACTCTCCAATTTCATGACCTCGCCCCTATCCTGCCATAAGCCGAACAGCACCCAGCCGACCAGTGCAACATAAGCGAGGGCGACCGCACTCAGACCGAGTTGGATTCGTTGGCGCTTTTGAGACTCACGCCGTGCCGCACGGACATCTTCGGGCAGCAACTTGCTGGCAGGAGTTGGCAATATGGGCTGAGGACGAGGATTGGTTTCAACCCGAAGGTCGAAGACATCCTCAATGCCGCTGAGATCTTGGGCTGGCGTAGGGGCTTGAGCAGACTCACTACCGCTCCACACCACGATGTGACTCGGCTTAGGTTCCAGCCCCTGCATCGAAAGCTGCATGAGGGCGAGCTTGAGTTCACGGGCAAGAATCTCATCAGGATGTTCTGAATCGCATGGCGTGGCCTGTGCATACAACAACTTACCTGATTGGTGGATGGCAAAAACCCAGCGACCAAGCTCCCGCCATATGCTAATGGCATTCCCCTCCAATGGTGTCACGCGGGCGGAGAGATCGAAGGCACTTGGGCTCGAAGCTGGAATCTCGCCTTCCGTGGGAGGCTTTAGCCAAACCGACAATAGCACGGTGCTATCATCATCGCTCACTACCTCAAACAAATCATGAAGTTGCCCGGCGAGTGGATCAGCGCTGAGACCGAGACGCTCGGCATGGAGTTCCGCCAGATCCTCAAACATGGTTTGTTCGGTGGTCATGACCCGCATTGGCACGGTGGTCATCGAGCGCAGGGGAAACAGCATGGTCAAATCTCCAGCAGGAAGATCTTCCAGCCCACCGGCATGATGCAGATCTGTAGACTGCTGCAGCTCGAAGGTGCCGCCAGACGGACATGACCAAACTTCCCAACCGGTTTCACCGGGAAGAATAAGGACCTGTGTGTTGGATTTACTCATGAAGATTGGCTCACGGTATGATTTTCTGAATACGATTCAACAATAGAGGCTTGGTGCCGTCGCGGTTGCGGAGGATGAGAGTGGTAAGGCGGCGGGCCTCGCCAGCCCAACCCATGCTCTCGATGCGCACAGTTGCATCGTTAACGGTAAAACGGTTTGCGAGCAAGGGGTCGAGTGTAGGGTCGATTCCCAGAAGCGCAAGTGCGCCGGTCACCTCTTCGAAGGGCTCATCGTCCTCGGTATCACGCATACCATCCACACCTTGAATTGCCTCCACCACCAGCAGGGCCTGCTCAACAGGGCATTCAGCAGCCATTGCGATGAACTCAGCGCTGGCGTCGTTAAGATCAAGTTGCCCCCCACTCCACGCCGTGAACCAGTCGCGCCAATCTGGTTTGATGGCTTCCAGCCGATCCATGCCAAAGACAAGTCGCATTTCTTCGAGGCTGTAGAAGGGACGATTGAAGGGCTGGTTGATGCGCCCGGCTGCTTCATACTCCTCAATTTCCGCACCCTTAACAGAGACCTGATCATCAGCATCAATCCAGTCGGTGAGCGCATCCACCAATGCCTCGGATTGCTCCAACTCCATTCCCCACTCCGTAAACATAGTGTTGAGCAGGTCAGTATCGCGACCACCGACGATGGCATTGATGTTAAAGCGCTGGCCTTCAGAGCTCAGGCGAACGCTAAAGCCTTCCATCTTATCCACATCTTCAAAAAATAGCAGAGGATCGGTGCGCTCGATCACTCGATTGGATGCGATGGCCACGCCCATTTCAGAGAGATGCTTGGCGCGGGCACCATGAATGGTCGAAGCCGCCACAGTCATGTCGAAGGAGATCACCTTGAGGGCAGTGAGGCTGGCAATCGCAAGGATCGCGATCAACCACAGCACGACCATCAAGGCTGCACCACGCCTGGACTGGGGAGATGGTGAATTCGCTCTCTTCATCGACCTCCTCCCGTTCCGGTTCCGATTTCACCCGCATCGATGCGGATATTCCCACTTGGACCGCTGCCTTCGTTGGGCTTAGTGGGGTTGCCCGCGGGTTGTGGGTTGTTACCCATCTGGCGCATGATGATCTCCGGGTTTTGACGTGGTGGCAGCCAGAACACATGACGCAGTGGTTCCCCGTCAACACCTATGGCTAATTGCAGTTCGATCAACAGTGGTAGCCTCCCCTGCTCTTCCCAGTCATAACGCCACTCCTCCATGTCGTTTGCATCGAGAACGCGCCATTCAAAATATGCCACGTTGCGAAGAAGGGTGACCTCAGCGTAGGGTTCCTCTTCGACACTGGAATCAAAACCTGATCCTGAACCTTCAAGGATCTCGTTTTCATAGTAGCGCATGACGATATTTAGGTCACCACCACGACTCTGGACGGTGGAGATTTGCACAGCCCGCGCCAGCAGATCCTGTCCTCCCCATGTGAAGCTCGTGGGCACATTTTGCAAAGTGAGGTCGGAGAGGTAGAGCGTCCCGCTTTCCTGACTGATCAACTCCAGCCGAGCGTTACCTGGCATGGCGGCAAAGCGCCGACTGAGAAAATCAAAGAATGCTTGCTGCTCCATCTCCTCACCCTGCGCCTTAACGATGGCCTGTCCCAAGTTAAGTGAGCTACGCGCAATCGCGAATACCATACCCGCGATCACTGCCATCAACAGCATAGCCATCATCACCTCCAACAAAGTGAAGCCGCTGATATGCGTTTTCGGATTGCTCTTCAAAATCAATTGGCCTGATAGAGGCGCGCATTGCGCCAAGTTTCAATTTCGCGCTCCTGCCAGTTACCCTGCTCATACCAACGGGCAGTAATGCGAATGCTGAACATGTCATTAAGCGGCAGTCCCTCCTCGTTCTCCAGATCCTCGATGGGTTCAATCACGGCAAGAATATCAAACTTACCATCAACGGTTACATCACTGTATTCACCTGCCTCAAGCACCGGTCTGGAGAGGTTCTCGTTGAGGGCTGTCTCAAGAATTCGGGTAAGGCGTAACTCATCACGAGCCTGGGTGGCTGCCTGAGACATTCGCTGCAAAGCCACCACAAAACCAGTCGCCACCATCGCAAAAATCGTCAGTGCCAATACCATTTCGAGCAGCAGGAAACCTTTGCCAAGTCTGCGTAACTTATGGATTCTGTGGTAATGGACCGTCATTGATTTTGATAGATGACCTCGTTGATCGCGCCGGTAAGCGGGTTGAATTCCATGAAAATTCGCCCCTCATCAAGCAACAGCTCAAGGCCGATGGGCTCGCACAGTCCACTCGGATCGAAGCGCCATAATTGGCGTGTGCCATCACTCATGACAATCCATTCATCGCTATCCCAGCGTCGTAACTTTGACTGCATACCATTATCCAGACTGAGCTCCCACCGCACGGCTTGTGAATCTCCTCCATCCCCTTGCTCTCCGCGCAGCAGGTCGAGATCCTCAAGTAACTCATCACCCGATGCGTCCGCCCAAGGCATCAGGCGCACCATGCCCGGAGTGAATTCTAGCGCGTAGGGAACCTGCTTGAGTATCGCGGTGGCCCGAGCTCGCTTGGCCATGCTTTCCAACTCGCGCGATGCCTTCTTGAGGGCATACTCATCCGAGGACAGAGTCATGACGCCGATGGCGCCACCCACTACAAGTGCGCTGATCAGCAGAACGATGACAATCTCGATCAGTGTGAAACCCGGTCTCAAACCGGAACTTCTACATTTTCTGACTGTTGATGTCGTCATCCGTGCCTTCTTGGCCATCAGCGCCGAGGCTGATGATTTCGGGTGAGGAGCTATCGATCTTGCCGGGAAAACGGTAGACATAATCGCGCTCCCAGGGGTCTTTCACGATTTTGACCTTCTTGTTTTTGGCAGAAAGCTCAGCCAAGCCTTCAGAAGTACTGGGGTAGCGATTGTTGTTAATTTTGTATAACTCCAGAGCGGAAAGGTATGTGTTGATGTCGCCTTTGGCACGCTGGGGCTTGGCTCCGTCAGCAATGCCGCGCATGGCAAAAATTGCACCACCCATGATCATGGCGATGATGCCGAGAACAATGACCATTTCAAGCAAGGTAAATGCCGCATGCTGAAGGTGGGGTCTGCGAGTTTGGATTTTCATGGGTTGGAAACGGTGGGTTTTGGTGGAAGGACGGGAACAGAAGTGCTGAGCATCCAATTCAAGGATGCTCATAAATGTAAGCGATCCTACCGACCGTGTGCGTCTTTTTTTAAGCAAAAATAAGGGAAAGCGGTCAAATCATGATCATATCAGAGGATTTCTTCTCATCTCGAACGCACACACTGAAGGATCAGATGAACATGTTGACGCAGACCTCCGGACAAGTCTGCAGTCTCCACTCGCTGCTTGGAGAGCCTCGAGAAGAGATCCCTACGCAAGGGCGGCTGAGCCTTGACCAGCTTGTTCAACTCCTGATCAAAGCGGCGAAAGACCTCAGCCAGCATTTCGTCGGTAGGGTTGGCTTTTTTCACAGGATTGGTCGCGGCATCCGGGCCTTCCTCCACCCCATGTGGCTTGGCAATGAATTCTCTACGACGCACAGTAGCGGTGTCCATGGATCTGCCATGCACCCGCCCCTTGACTTGTATCGTCTCTAACACACCCGCACGGCTAAAGCTCATCACAAGCTGACACACGGCACCCTTATCCGCATGTGCAAGCAAGTCGACGCGAGCAGACAGAAACATCAAGCCACTTGGACTGTGTATCACCGCAGGCTTGTGAGCCTTGTAGCTGGTATTGGAGAAGGCAAACACTGCGGTCCCGTCCTTGCGCCAGCCGTTAAGTTTGGCGCCAAAGTCATGGGTGTCGAAGGAAGCGGCAGCGACGGGTATCGCCTGAGTGAATGCCATTAGCAGGCAAATGATACAATGTTTCATGATTGCTCTAGAGCTTGATGGCTTGTTTAGAAGGACACTTGGGCACCGAAGTGCCAGACGGAGGCATCGGTATTAAAGCCCGCACCCGCATCGTCCTTGAATTCGATCTGTTCCACCCCACTCATCAACACCATCTGATTCTCATAGAGATGGAGGTTGGCACCGATGTAGAAGGATTCGTATTCGTCGCCAACAAAGAAGGGGCTGTTATCGAAGAGTGGATCGTTATTCACTCCCATGGTAGATATCAGCCCACCTGCATCTTGGCTCTCGGCATAGTGATAGCGAGCCACCAACTTCAGGCTGCCAGGAATCACCCAGTAGGTGGGGCTAAGAGTCAGCCCCCATGCTTTGTCTTCACCAGCAGCAAACATCACGTCGCTGGATAAAGAGAAGTTATCCTGATCAATGCTTAGTCCCGTGGAAACTAGGTGGCGATATGATGGATTACGGGTAACTTCTTGGCCGCCATTGGCTGAAAAACGGCCAACGAGATTGTAGCGGGGAAAGGCCCCGCCCCGACTGGCGTCGAAGTTGTGGAGGTAACTGAGATGCCATAGCAGTCGACGGTTCGTTGTGCCAGCACGCTCCGCCAAGGTGCGTTGCAGGCTGAAAGCGAGAAACCCATCTCCTTCGATGGTCGGAAAATCAGGGTCATTGTCCGAGGAGAACCATCCCAGGCCATATTCCCAGTGGGGACTATTTTTGCTAAGCATCACACCAAGGCTCGAGCGTGGTGAGATCATATTGGCCAACATGGTGTGGTTGGGATAGGCCGAGATTTCCTGTTCACCACGATACTCACGGGGAAAATGGGGCCGGAACTTGCCAATTTTGACCTTGGTGTGCGGGAGAATCTGCGTCTCGGCACTCAAGCGATCGATGCCGCGAAACTCATTGCTGCCAGCAATTTCGGTAACTGCCTCGACGTCAGTGTTGCGGAACATACGCATGCGTGCTCCGAGACGAGCACGGCGGGTGCGCGTGCCATCCAGATCCACAGTTGCCGCTGAACCACCCCCGGGAGTATCAATACGAGCCCGACCGTAAGCGGCATGCCAATCGAAGAAGCCGGTGATCGCCACCTGCTGCACCCATGGATTGGTGGGATCCTCAAAGAGCATGGCTCGGGCCCAAAGCTGGTCCATCGGGCTAGGCGCCCAGTGAGGCTGGATGTAAACTACCGAGTCACGCTCCTGTTGTTGGGAGACGATGCTGTCCTCGGGAGCTGGTGGCAACTCGATCTCAGACGCCTTCTTGTTGCCCTCAAGCACATCGAGGGCCTCGTTAGCCTGAATTGGGCCAAGACTCAGAAAAAAAAGTGGAAGGAGTTGCCTCATTTCTCAGTGGCCTTCCTTTCTTCACGTTGTTTCTGTCGGTCGGCAGCCCGACGCACACGACTGACGTATTGGTCGAGGCTTTCACTTTTTTTGAGGGACAAAGCTCGCTCGAGAGACGGCATGGCATCCTGGTAACGACGCTCACGAACTAGCATCTGACCCAAGCCAAGGTTAGCCTGATAGGCGACCTCTTCTTCCCGCTTAGCGAGCTCGTAGTTAGTCTTGGCCTCGGCAACGAGTTCAGAGCGTTTCTTTTCGTCTTCTTCAGTCTTGGCCATATCTGCTTGGTGGCGGGCGGATTCAAGCAGCACCTGACCATTGGTCGGATCGAGCTCAAGAAGCTTGGCAAGCAAGTCACCTGTCAGTTTGGCGTCCTGCTTGCTTTGAGCAACACGCACTTCTGTGAGCATGAGGCTGATGGACACTTCCTTGGTAGGCTTGTCGCCGACCTTGTTGCGGATCTTGGCAATAAAAGTCTCTGCCTTCTCAGGGAAGCCGTAGTCGTTGAGAATGCGTGCCGACTTGAGAGCACGCGCTACATCCAGTTCACTCGCCTTGTCGATGGCGGCCAGATAGGCGAAGAGAGCCAGTTGTGGCTCTTCCGCATCCATGTAGAGGTTACCCAAAAGGTTAAGGTTGGACTCATCTGCCAGACCCTTGAGACGCAGAACCTCGAGGTTGACGGTAGCCTCCTGCTTTCGCTCCATCGCCAGATAGGCATTGGTCTGCTGAAGCCAGAGCTGCTTGTCGTTCGCGTTCTCCTCAATGAGAGTGCCGATCAGGCTAGCGCCTTCGGCAAACTTGGACTGAGCGATCAGGGCCTGCGCCAAACCCAGCTTCCAATCGCGGGAGTTGGTATCGAGCAGATAGGCCTGGCGGTAAGCGTTCTCGGCAGCCACCGGGTTTTTCTTGAGCAGATGGCAGTAGCCAACAAGACCGAAGATACGGGCGGAACTCTCACCCAACTCAATGGCCTTCTGCAGGGCTGGCAGAGCTTCGGCCATCTTGTTCTGCGAGATGTAGAGGTAACCAAGATTGGTCCAAGCGCGGCGAAAGCGTGGGTAGCGACGAATTGCCTCGAGAAAGGCCCGACGAGCATCATCTTGACGGTTGGCCTGGAAGTAGAGGTTTCCGAGTACAAACACAAGAGCGGGGCTGATTTCCTCAACGGCATCGGCTTCGTCTTCACCACTCTTAGCTTGGATCTCCTCGACCATCTTGACGTAGCGAACAATCTCCTGTTCAGCCTCACGGAAGCGCGATTCACCAAAGAGTTCACGCACACGGGTCAGGAGAGCGCGTTCCTCGGTGTTTACCTTGGGCTCTATATCAGCGAGGATGCCGTAGCTGCCGACGAAAGCCTTCACGAACTGCGGGTCGCGAAACATGTTGGCAGGGGGAATAATGCGCTCGGCATGAACCAAGGGCACCGCGATCAGGAGGAGCATGAAATAGCGGATCATGGGGATGAATTACTTTTTAACTTCAAAATTGAACGGAACGTTACAAACCGATTTGACTTTTTCGCCACCACGGCTGCCGGGTTTGAACTTCCATCGGGAGACCGCACTGATGGCGGCGCGATCGAGTTCACGATGGCCAGAGGAGGATTGAATTTTGGTGGAAATCACCTTGCCCTCGGTATCCACCACGCATCGCACCACGACACGCCCGCCGATGCCACGACTAAGCAGTGAGCTCGGATACGTTGGCTGGATCTTATGAATGGGTTGGGGCGGGCCGTCGAGCTCACCCGAGCCGAAAGGATTGTCGCTTCCACCCATGCCAAAGGTGGGAATCTTCATTAGAAAGCCACCGCCCGTACCCATCAAGAGATCAGCTACTTCAAGACCCAAGTCGAGATCCATGGCCTCCTCCACTATATCCTCGGGCTCTGGTTCAGGATCTGGCTCGGGCGGCGGATCCGGCTCAAAGGTAAAATCCTCAGGCGCCTCGATTTCAAATTCGGGTGGAGGAGGTGAGGTCCTGCTGGTAATTTCGGAAAGCTTCTGGGTCAGTGGAATCACCACAAACACCCCGATTGTCGCCACGATACCAGCCATCACCGGCAGCAAGGGACGAGGCCTCCTGCTCTTGCGGCTGTATACGTGACGATCGATGGGCATGTGCTATTTGGTAGAAACCGAAATCTTGTCTTTCATGGCTCCTGCCAGAATGGCCTGACCATGGACCTGTTGCACGACTCCATGGGTGGCGTCCTTGTCACCCTGGATGATGACAGGCATGTCCGGCGTCTCAGTGAGCTGGGGCTTGATTTTACCAACCACGCCCTGGACGCCAATGCTCTCGCCACCGAAGTACACTTTGTCCTCGGCGGTCACCGCAATGAGAATGGAGTTCTTCTCCAGCGAACTGGCACCACCCACATCCGGCTTGTTGACCTCAACACCCGTCTCTTCGACGAACACGGTGGAGACAATAAAGAAAATCAGCAAGATGAAGATACAGTCGATCATCGGCGAGAGGTCGACATTGACGTTTTCTTCGGTTTCTCGGGAAATGCTACGGCCAAACATAGTGAAGGAATATGGATGTTAGTCCTCCTCACGGAGGAATCGGGCGCTGAGAATTTTGCTCTGTAGACGAATGAGGGCGGCGTCGATGTGGTTGCGACGGGCCTTAATCACAAGGGCGATGAACAAACCGGGTAGGGCAATCGTTAGTCCAGTCTGAGTGGTGATGAGAGCCTCCTGCATACCGGCGGCGACGCGCTTCATGCCGGCAGGACCGCTACCCTGTGCCAAGCCCGCGAACATGGCGAGCATGCCCATGACTGTACCCAAAAGCCCGGCGAGAGGCGCGGCAGCCACCAGCGTGTTGAGCACCAAGAGGCGCCGATCTACACTGGCAAGCATATCGCTGCGCACTTCTTCAAAACGTCGGCCAACCGTTTTGATCGTGAGGATAGGGCCGTGCAACACGTAGTTGAGAATTTCTCCCAGAGGACCTTCGGCCTTTTCAGGTCGCTCGATCAGGCGATTGAGCTCGGCGTCAGGAAGATGGGAAACCCTGAGACGGCTGTTTCTGACGTAAAGCAAAGCGGAAAAGGCGGTTGCGTAGAGCAAGCAGGCCACCGAACCGAGCATGTACATGATGGTGCCCCCTTCGAAGAAGAGCCTCCAGCCATCCTTGAGGATATCCAACATGTTGCGGTTCTTGTTATGAGTAGTTTTGCTTCGATTAGGCGGGAGTAGGTGAGGTCGGCACCAGCTCAATGTCGTCTTCACCGTCACCACCAGAGTCATCATCGCCATCTGGGCCAGCACCGGGAGGTTTCGGCAGAGTGCTGTCGCGCTCGGTGGTGCCGTTGATGATGGAAATACCAAGCTGTTCAAATTCTGAGAAGCGGCCCTTAGTGTAACTCTTGAGTAGACCATGGATCACCAGGACGGGGATCGCGACCACCAGACCTTCGGCGGTAGTGATTAAGGCCTCGGAGATACCGGCGGAGAAACTCTTGGCATTGCCGGTGCCGTAAAGCGCCATTGCCTTGAAGGTCTTGATGATGCCGAGCACAGTGCCGAGCAGACCCATCAAAGGAGCCGCGGCGGCGGTGAGGGCAAGGAAAGGAAGGTATTTGTCCAAACGGGGCTTAATCGCCACCAACTGCTCGAACAGGGCTTCCTCAAGCACTCGGCGCTTCTCGTAAAACATGTCGACACCGGTCTGTACTAGCTTTCCACCAGGACCATGCAATTTGGCCGCCTTGGCTTTGGCAGATTCGACGTCTTCGTTGAGCAAATCGCCGAGGATCTTGTTGAGTTTCTTGCGCGAGGGCGGATTGAGGCGGGAGACCTGAATCAGTTTGAAGATGGCAAGAAGCACCGAGATGCCACCTAGCGAAAGAATGGCGTAACCTACGATACCACCCTTTTCGACTACATCAAAGATGCTCTCCTGTGCGGCCTCCACCATAATGGCCTTGCCCATGGTACCATCCATGGGAAGCGGGCCGTAACCGTTGGCAATGCCCTCGTTGATGATGCCGTTGGAATCCTTAATGCCTACCACGGTGGGTAGCGAGGTGCCGGCTTCAGCGAAGGTGGCGACACCCTCAAAGCTTTTGTCAGAAGCTGAGAAAAAAACAGAAGGGCCAAGCAGGAGGAATTCACCAGGAGTAGCCTTGCTACCGTTGCGCAATGCCTTGCCTTGGAACTTATGGCCACCAGCCACTTCACCGATGCGGGCGATGCCGGCTTCCAGTACCTTGATGCGCTCGGCCAATTCGGCTTTGGGATCACCGGCCGCAGCAATCGCACGCTGATCGATCTGATCGATGGACTCCTTATATAGCTGATTCTCTGCAGGGTGCATGCGGGTGATGAGCGCCTTGGAGTATTGGTTGAGAACACCCGACGAGTAATTGAAGTCTGACTCCAGCATCTGGATGGTGGCATCCAAGGAGCGACCGCTGACACTGCTACGATCGAAATTACGATCCAATGTGCGTAATTCACGAGAGAGCTTCAGTGCCTCATCATCGAGAAGATTGATGTCACGATAGAGTTCACGTCTGAGATCAGAGTATTCAGCTTTGGTGCTGGTGAGATCAGCCACAGCCTTCTTAAGATCCTGCTTAGCAGTCTCGATAGGACCCGCGCTCGAGAGAGCGCTCAGACACAGGAGGGCTGTAGCTGCACTGACAGATTGAAAGCGAAAAGTCATGGTTTCGGCAGAGAGAGTTGAATGAAGGCGGCATCCTGCTCACCCAGAATGGTGGCAACGAGGGATTGGATGTCTGGAGCAAGGTCGTTGTTTTCGATGAATTTCCAGCCATCAGCACCTGGGCGCGCCTGAACGGCAAACTTGCCATCCTTGCTCACTCCATAGGCACAGGAGAGGCCAAAGTAGACGACCGAGAGCTGGTGCTCGGTGCCTTTGGAATCGGTGTGGAGCTCATCGCGGACATGAACGGTGGTCTGAAACTTTTCTGCTTCCGCAACTAGATTGAGGATGTTCATCAGACGCTTGGAAATGTCCTTGGTGCGTTGATCCCCTTCGTAGGCAGCGGTGGCCTTTAGAGCGTCAATCCACTGGGCCACCTTCGGGTCCTTCACCAGAGGCGCAGGATAGAGAGGCAACTTGGTTAACAGCTCGTCCTCCAAGCGGTTTACATCCTCGGTGAGCGCTTCCTTGGCTTCCACGAACTTATCACGCTGGGCTTCCTTCTCCTTGGTCTTTACGTCGATGCCTTCGTTGCGGGTCTTGGCTTCCTTGATGCGCTTATTGAGACTATCAATCTCAGCCTTGAGACCTTCGCGATAATTTCCCAGCACTTCTTCATCACGCGCCCACTCATTCTCCTCTTCTTGAATCTGACGCATGGTCTCCACCCATTGGGAGACCGTAGTCTTAAGTTCTTCGGTGGGGCTGATATCGGCTTCTTGAGCGAAGCATGAAGTCACCATTGTGGCGGTAATGAGGAGGGATTGGAGGCGCATGACTTGCTGATAAAAACAACCACATACAACCCCCGACCTAGTGTTTTGCACACGCCCCCAATGTGACGTTT